>JAZSAS010000056.1:0-21514 GCA_045602005.1 Clostridia bacterium | reverse complement strand
AAATGTGAAAAAAGTGTAAACATTTTAATGATTTGTTTAACAGACTAATAATCTGATTGACGAGTTTTGTTTTTGAGTGTATAATAAAAACTGTCAAGGGCAAAATTTTCCATTAGAGGGTGACGGCAATATGAAAAAAAGTATTTACAGTTTAATGTTAACAGATTCTGTTGTGGCGGCGGCAGACAGCATGGCCTATGCAAAAGGGGTGAGCCGTTCGGCCCTTATTGATGAGCTGTTGGCACAAAGTCTTTCCTGCGTGACGACGGAGATGCGCATGCGTGATATTTTCGTTTCTTTAGAAACCCTCATGCAGAACAATCAGGTGTTCAAGGTGCAAACCAGAGGGTCTGACAGCATGCTGTCTTTGTTCAGTGCCATACAATATAAGTACAGACCAACCATACGCTACAGTGTGGAGTTATATCGCCAGCCGGAGGGTGCCGCCTTTGGTGCATTAAAAATTCAGTCACGAACGCAAAACAGTCGGCTTCTTTATGAACTGGAATGTTTTTACCGATTGTGGATTGAAACAGAACGTGCATTTCTAGGGGACAGGACGGTTCTATACAGTCTTAGAGACGGCCGTCTCTGCCGAGAACTGTATTTGCTGGCAGGACGGAGTGGCTATGCTGAAGCAGAACTCGGTGAAGGAATTGGTGCCTATATTCAGTGTTTTGACAGTGCCATGAAGGCCTTTTTTGACAGTGAGAGCGACCAACTTCGCCATGAGAGGGTTTATGCTGCGTTGTTAACCTATTATCAAAAGAATACATTTATTATATAAGGAGAAATGGGGTGCTATCATGAACACACAAAAATTAACTCAAAAATCTATTGCTGCCGTTTCAAAGGCGCAGAATTTGGCAATTGAATACCGGAATCCTCAGATTGAAACTGTGCACCTTTTATGTGCACTGTTGGCTGACGGAGAGGGATTGATTCCCCAGCTTATGCAGAAAATGGGTGTTAACCCGCATAATGCTTTGCAGGAGGCCAAAAAGAACCTTGAGCAATTGCCCAAAGTCAGCGGCAGTGGCCGTGAGGCAGGAACGATTTATGTTTCGGCAGACGTGGACAAAATTCTCACTGAGGCGGAACGCAAAGCAGAACACATGAAGGATGAATATGTTTCTGTAGAACATCTCATGTTGGCCATTTTAGAACGGCCCGGTGAATTAAAGGAACTTTTATCCCAGTTGGGCATTAAAAAGAATGAATTTATGAATGCCCTGCAGACTGTGAGGGGAAATACCCGTGTCACGTCAGACAGCCCTGAGTCGACCTATGATGTTTTGAAAAAATATGGCTCCGATTTGGTAGAGCTGGCAAGACAGAACAAGCTAGACCCGGTGATTGGACGTGACCAGGAAATACGAAACGTTATTCGGATTTTATCCCGCAAAACCAAGAACAATCCGGTGCTCATCGGTGAACCAGGCGTGGGAAAAACCGCCATCGCCGAGGGTCTTGCTCTGCGAATTGTTCGTGGAGATGTGCCAGAGGGATTAAAAGAACGGAAAATTTTTAATCTTGACATGGGTGCTTTGGTGGCGGGAGCTAAATTTCGGGGTGAATTTGAGGAACGCCTAAAGGCGGTGCTGGAGGAGGTTAAAAAAAGCGAGGGCAGAATCATTTTGTTCATTGATGAGCTTCACACCATCGTGGGTGCGGGAAAAACAGATGGTGCCATGGATGCCGGCAATTTGCTCAAGCCCCTTCTGGCTCGTGGCGAGCTTCACTGCATTGGTGCCACAACCTTAAATGAATATCGGCAGTATATTGAAAAAGATGCGGCACTGGAACGTCGCTTTCAGCCGGTTTTGGTGGAGGAACCCACTGTGGAGGACACCATCACCATTTTGCGCGGACTGAAGGAGCGCTACGAGGTGTTTCACGGGGTTAAAATTCAAGACCAGGCCCTCATTTCTGCTGCGGTGCTGTCTAATCGATATATCTCAGACCGCTTTTTGCCTGATAAAGCCATTGATTTGGTGGATGAAGCTTGCGCCATGGTGCGAACGGAGATTGATTCCATGCCCACAGAGCTAGATGACATAGCCAGAAAAATTATGCAGCATGAAATTGAAGAGGCGGCCTTGAAAAAAGAGACCGATGCCCTGTCTCAACAGCGCTTGGCTGACATTCGAAAAACGTTGGCAGAAATGCGTGCCGAATTTAAAGAAATGAAAGCAAAGCTGGAAAATGAAAAGCAAGCAATCAAT
Source organism: Clostridia bacterium (assembly GCA_045602005.1). Taxonomy (GTDB): domain Bacteria; phylum Bacillota; class Clostridia; order UBA1381; family UBA9506; genus UMGS755. The sequence goes on along the minus strand of JAZSAS010000056.1, from coordinate 19,289 downwards.
CAGGTGCAAAAACTCCGTGGTGACATTGAGCGGCTGGGCGGCGAAATTGAACAGGCAGAACGGCGTTATGACCTGAACAAAGCGGCAGAACTGAAATATGGAGAGCTACCCAGATTGCAGCGGGAGCTAGCTGCCGCAGAGGCAGAGAATGAAAAAAATCAGACGGCACAAAAGCTGCTTCGTGACCGTGTGACAGAGGAGGAAATTGCCCGAATTATCTGTCGGTGGACGGGAATTCCGGCGGCTCGTCTCATGGAGGGAGAGCGGGAGAAGCTTTTAAAGCTGGATGAAACCCTGCATCGCCGGGTGGTGGGTCAAGATGAGGCAGTGAAACTGGTGGCAGATGCCATTCTTCGTTCCCGGGCAGGCATTCAAGACCCTAACCGTCCCATTGGTTCCTTCTTGTTTTTAGGCCCTACAGGTGTGGGTAAAACAGAGCTTGCTAAAACATTGGCAGAAACGCTGTTTGATGATGAACACAATCTGGTGCGGATTGATATGACAGAATATATGGAAAAATATTCTGTTTCCCGTTTAATTGGTGCACCGCCGGGCTATGTGGGTTATGAAGAAGGCGGTCAGCTGACAGAAGCTGTGCGGCGCAAGCCTTATTCCGTGGTGTTGTTTGACGAGGTGGAAAAGGCACATCCCGATGTGTTTAATGTGCTTTTGCAGGTGCTAGATGACGGACGGATTACTGATTCTCAGGGGCGGACGGTTGATTTTAAAAACACTGTGATTATCTTGACCTCAAATTTAGGTTCAGAATATATATTAGAAGGAATTGATGAGCAAGGCGGCATTCGGGAGACAGTACGAGAACAGGTTAACGGTCTTTTAAAACACAGCTTTCGTCCTGAATTCTTAAACCGGCTGGATGAAATTGTGTTCTACAAGCCTCTAACCAAAACGGAAATTACCGCCATTGTTAAGCTCATGGTGGAAGATTTGCAGAAGCGTCTTGCTGACAAACAACTGGAGCTTGAGTTGACCGAGCGGGCAGTTGATTATATCATTGAAGCCGGCTACGACCCGGTTTACGGCGCAAGGCCGCTGAGGCGGTTGTTGCAAAGCAAGGTGGAAACGCTGCTTGCAAGAAAAATGATTGAAAGTGATTTGCAGCCGGGGACCCGTTTGGCGGTGGATTACCGTGACGGAAAACTGGAGATTGTGTAGTGCAAAAGAAAGTGGATGCAATCCTTTGCTTGCGAACAAAAAAGCCCCGGCATCTGCCGGGGCTAATGGTTAGGGTAAAATTCCTTTTTTAATTAAAAATTCTTTAATTTTTTCAAAGGTCTGGGCGCTAATGTCGTGCTCAATTTTGCAGCTGTCCTCTAAGGCGGTTTCTTCATCCACACCCAGTGCCATCAGGGCCTTCGCAATCACTTGGTGCCGCTCATAAACCCGTTCGGCAATGCGTTTGCCTTTTTCGGTTAGTAAAATATTTCCGTGGTCATCCATGGTGATATATCCCTCTTCTCTAAAAGCCTTCATGGCAACAGAAACACTGGGCTTTGTGAAAGAGAGCTCATTGGCAACGTCAACACTGCGAACATTGCCCTTTTTATTTTGAATCATTAAAATGGCTTCCAGATAGTTTTCTGCGGATTCTTTAATCTGCATGCAATATACCCCCGTGCACAGCTTGTGGTAATATTGTAGCATAATTATAACGTCCTGTCAAATGAATTCATTAGGACAAAAACGGACATTCATGAATCGACGGATTAAATAATTTATCTTTGTTGCATTTAACGAATCAAGCCAAAAAGATTTGTTAAAAATGCCAAAAATGAATATTTTAAAATCTTTTTCTAATTTTTGTTGACAGATAAAAATTTTTATGGTAAAATCTATAATGAAATGGTTAAAAATTAAAAAATATGAAAAGTGGGTGTGATTCAATGAGAAAAGGATTTTTCAAAACTTTGGCAGCTGTAGTAGCAACAGTAATGCTGCTCAGCATGAGTGTAGCTGTTTTTGCAGCTGATCCGGCTTACACTGTAACCACTGAGTATGTTGCAGGTGACACATCAAAGGTGCAAGTCACAACAGTAGTTACCGGTGTGGGCACAACAGAAGAAGTTGCTGTTCTGGTTAAGAATAATGAAACCGAAGACATTATCTGGATTGATCAGAAAGAAGCTGAAGGCGGTGCAGCAACCTTTACTTTCAAAACAAGTGCCGCGAATGCAAAGGGTGCGCTCAGCACTGTTTCTGTTGGTTCTGAAACCTATGCATCTAATGCTATCGTCTCTAGCGACAATCAGATTAAGTTGCCTACCTATACTGTTAATTACACTGTAGGTGCTCATGGTAAGGTTATTGCACTGGCTGGAAGCGGTGCTAATATCAACACTGCTGTGGAGAATGAAGCAGTTAGCACAACAGATGTGGTTGAGTTCATCATTTACCCTGAAGCAGGTTATAAGCTTGAGAAAATCACTCAGACTGTTGCTGGTGTGACTACTGAGCTGGCTACTGTTCCCGATTACACCGGACAGGGTGCCAGAAGAAAAGTTGCTGTAACGGCAAATACAACATTTAACTTTACTTTTACAGATGTAGGAACTCCGACTTTGACTGCTCCGACAGGTCAGAACGTAACAGTTGGCTCCGTAATAGAAAATGAGGTAACATATAAATATATTTCTCCTGCTTTGACTACTGGTAATGGTAAAGAATATGGTATTTTGATTAAGAGAGCAGATGATGAAGTAGCATTCCCGACTGATTATGCAGGCTTAGCTGCCATTGAGAGTGATGCCGCATATGGCATTAGAAAGTATGTTGCTATGGGTGCTAATGATAAGGGTGGCTATTATCTTCAGTTGATGGATGTTGCATCTGACCTTAAGATGTTTGATGGTACAGAATATAAATATGTAGCTTATGCAACCAACGGTGTTGACGATGTTGAGTTTAGTCAAGAGTATACCATTGGTTACACACCTGCTAATTAAGGAGGATATGAGAAATGAAAGAATATAAAAAGCCTGAATTGCAGGTTCGCGAAATTAGAGTTACTGAAAATTTGGCTGCTGAATGGAAGATTGTAGGCGGCCAGGCTGTTAGCTACTTTAGAGGTTTAAACGTTTTATCAAAATCAACTTCTGAGGCTCAATCCTAATAAGGGAAAATAAAAACCCGCACTTCGTTTGAAGTGCGGGTTTTTTGCTGTATAGGAATTTGCGTTTTGTAAAAAAATATGATATAATTAAATATAAATTAAAAACGACATAACAAAAAGAGGTCGTGCGAAACCTCGGTAAAGTTATTGAGTTTTTGAATGCCCGTTAGTTGAATTAAGTGTGTTTAGGGTTTGTGTAGACTTAGAGATGCATTAAGAAGAATTAATCAAATTCTTGTAATTTTCAAGAAACGGGGTGCCTTTAAGGTAAAATTGAAGAAGAGTCATTTCATGACCACACTTGCACAAGAGTGGTCATGAAATGACAAGGAAATAGACGTTCTCCAAGCATTTTGACGGATGTGGAAACGTCTTTTTTCTTTTGGTATAAACAAGCTCAATTTACCTTCATGGCGATTATGTTTGGCATAAATTCCATAATAACGAATCATTTTGAAATGTTTTTCGGGTATATGAATAATTAACATTTTAATAAAATCAATAGCCGAAACAGTTTCCGTAACTAATTCATTGTCTTCATGACGATTGTAGTGAAATGTAATATTTTTACCATCATAATTATCGATTCTTGATGTAGCAATAACAGGTCTGCCAAGATATCTACCAATGTATTTTAATACATCTTGGTTGTTAGTAAGAGTAGGTTTAGCATATACATAAAAACCATTGGGACAATTTTTGTAAATATATGATTTAATCCTTTTAAAAGATTTGCCAAAATGAGCTTCAAGATAATTTAGCAAAGTTAAGCGAAAAGACTTACGGAGTAATTCATAATGAAAATGCTTAACAACACGCCAAGGGGAGAAATTACCGGAACCACCTTCGGAAATGAGCATATGGATATGAGGGTTCCATTGGAGACTACGACCAAAAGTATGAAGTACACAAATAAAGCCCGGGGTAAAATTTTCTGATTTATTAAGTTTTTTAAACATAAAAAAAACAGAGTCGGCAGCGGCTTTGAAGAGATAGTTTAGTAAGGAACGGTCTTTTCTGAAAAACACCCTTAATTCTTCAGGGATAGTAAAAACACAATGTCTGTGAGATGTGCGAACAAGCTTAAAAGACATAGCGGTAGAGCGTTTTCGGGAATAAAGATTGCCGCAAGAAGTACAAAAGCGACTTCTGCACCTAAAAGGAGTAACCATCATATGACCGCAATTATCACAAGCATAGAGGGCGTATCCACGCTTAAAATCACCACAGTGAATCATTTTATCGACATTTTCAATAACGGTATCACGAATTTTAATACCGGAATCAGAAAGTTTATGAAAGTGGTCTGAAAAAATCTTTTGTAAAATACTCATATGAATATTTTACATCAAAACTGAAAAAAAGAAAATCCCCACCCCTCAAGATTGAGGGGTAGGGGTGTTGATGTGCGTGTAAACGCACTTTTTTATATCCCGAAAATCACGGAACAGTCGCGCGGCTCAATAATGGTTAACCGATGAACAGAAAAAACAGTGTAACCATAAGTGAAGTTAGCAGTATAGTACAAATGAGAAAACTATCAGAAAGTTTTAATGGGTAAAGCCTCCCTTGTGTAAAGGGAGGTGGGTTTGCGTAGCAAACTCGGAGGGATTGTAATTATTAAATTAAAATAACAACCTAAAATAAAAATAGACAAACAATCCCTCAGTCAACTTCGTTGACAGCTCCCTTTACTCAAGGGAGCCTCAAGGGAGCCTATTTTTATTCTAAAATTTCATAGATAAATTGACTATAACAACCCATTTATGGCTGGCAAGTAGCAGTTGCATGGCTGGCAGGCCAATAAAAAATGCTATGTAGCGTAGCCGGTAGCATTAAGGATATGTCTGAAAAAATATCCCCCGTTATACGGGAGATATTGATTCGTTCTTTGTTTTATTAGTCTATTTTTCTTTGTGTGATTCTATTTTTACAACTGCCACAGTGTTTTCATCTATGCCCATCATGGTTGCACCATTTTCTCTGTGCCTCATTATTTCATCAATTCGCTCCAGTGTGATTACCTCGCCGGGTAACAAAATCGGGATGCAAGGCGGAAACGCGGCAACGGTTTGTGCGCAAATTCCACCGGCCGCTGCAGTGAGGGGGATTCTCCTTTGTCCGCATCTTCTCACCTCGCCGGGTGTCAGAGCCGGCAATGAATCAAACGAACCTCGCGTTGGAACGGGTGGCAGAGGGCTATTCTGAGGGGGTAAGCTGTTTACATAATCCAGCGCTTTGCCTAACAGATGAAAGTCGTCTTGGCTGTTATACCACGATGCCATCAACAAAACCCGATGGCTATCTGCTAATTCTGCATAAATACCAAATTGTTTTCGGAAAATTTCTTCTGCCTGATAGCCGGTGATTCCCTTTTCGCTCCAGCTTGGGAGCAACTTAAAGGGGTCGTCCAGCGAGGGGCAATCTAAAGCTTTTAGCATGGGCAACAGGTGTTTAGTTTTTCCTTGTCCGTGCTTTGCGGCAAGCTCTAATGCCTGTTCCATTGCTGCTAACAGCACATAGGACGGGCTGCTGGTTTGAAACATGCGCACGGCAATTCGAACTGCTTCGATTTCAAAACGAGAGCCTATGTGCAATAGTGCAGTTTGATTGGGTGCAGCCAGGGTTTTGTGCAGGCTGGTCACGCTCATGTCTGCACCTTGCATCATTGCAGAGCCTGGAAAAGCATCGGCAAAAGGGAAGTGTGCCCCGTGAGCCTCGTCCACCAATAAAACAGCATTATTTTCATGGAGCAATGCTGAAATGTTTTGAATATCAGCAGCGGCACCATAGTAATTTGGGCTGGTTATCACAGCACCCCGAATACCGGAATGTTTTTGCAAAAGATTTCGTATAGCCTCCGGCGATACCGTTCCCGGCACACCTGTCAGAACAGATTCTTCCGGCGTTACGTACACAGGATGAATACCTGCAAGGGCAGCGCCGTTTAAAACAGATTGATGACAGTTTCGGTCCACAATCACCCGGTCGCCGGGCCGAAAAGCGGCATAAAGCATTGCCAGAATGCCGACGGTGGAACCGCCCACCAGATAGAAACTGTGCTTGGCGCCATAGAGCATGGCGGCGCGTTTTTCTGCTTCTAAAATGGCGCCTGTGGGCTGAATCAACGCATCGGTGCCGTTTAGCTCTGTTGTGTCAAAGGAAAACAGCATAGAATCCAAAGGCGTTCCTTGAAAACCTGCCCCGTTTTTGTGACCGGGCATGTGAAAGGATGCCTTTTCTTTTTCTATATGCTGTTTGAGCATGTCAAGAATCATGAAGAAGTTCTGACCCCGCTTTCTAACGATTCGGTAGAGATGGTGCTATACAGTAATTTTATCCAGAATGCCTGCCATTTCGGCAAGAAAAATGCCATAATTTGTAATGGGCACGTTTTGTTCCACGGCCCGCATCACACGGGATAGCACCTGACGGCGGTTAAACATGCATCCGCCACAATGAATCACCAGCTGATATGGTGAAAGGTCGGCCGGAAAATCGTGACCCGCCACCACTTCAACGGCGATGTCAGGATGAATTTTTTTGTGAATCAGGTTGGGAATTTTCACTCTGCCAATGTCACCGTCCAGCGGTTGATGGCTGCAAGCCTCAGCAATGAGCACCCGGTCGCCGGCTGTTAGGGTTCGTGCCCGTTTTGCACCGGCGAGATAGGCCTTGATATCTCCTTTATACCGAGCCATCAACACCGAAAAGGAGGTGAGCTGTGATTCAGCCGGTTTTTCTGCATAAACCTGAGGAAAGACCTGTGAATCGGTGATGATTAAATCGGGCGTGTGGTCACAAAGTGCTTCTTTTAGCTTTTCTGCCGTTACGCAAGTGACAATGGCACCGTGGTCTAACAAATCTCGAATGGTTTGCACCTGAGGCATAATCAGCCGTCCTTTGGGTGCCTGAATATCCTGTGGCATCACAAGGAGCACCCGTTGATTTTCCTGCACCAAATGCCCTGTGATGCTTTCGTTTTCCATTGATTCCGGTGCCAATTTCACCAGTTGTTCACGGAGGGCTGAAAGTCCGGTTTTTTCCTTGGCACTCACGGGAATGGCCTGCAGATTCAGCTCTTCTTTAATGGTTAATAAGGGTAGAGCTGTGTCGGGCAGTGTGTCTGCCTGATTCAGCACGCAAACTGTTGCAATGTTTCGCTTTGTCAGCTCTGCAAGCAAAGCTTTTTCTTCATGATATTCTTTTGAAGCTGTCAGCACCAAAATAGCAATATCCGTTTTGTCCATGGCGGCAAGAGTCCGGCTCATGCGTAGGGCACCCAACTGGCTGTTGTCTCCCACACCGGCTGTGTCTAACAAAATGCAGGGACCTAAAGGATATATTTCAATGGGTTTTGAAACCGGGTCGGTGGTGGTGCCGGAAACCTCCGAAACCAGCGACACCTCCTGGCCAGCTAGAGCGTTAATCAGCGAGGATTTTCCGCTGTTCGTCCGCCCAAACACGCCTATGGTCAGGCGCAGAGCACTGGGTGTATCAGATAAAGAAACTGTGTTCATAGGCAAAACCTCCCATCGTTTTAACCAAGTAAAATTGTATCATAGAGCAGGGGGTTTGTCAATGACTGAGGCATTTCCTGCTTCTTGGGTTCATATACTGTAGGGATGGCAGGAGGTAGCTTTATGCGAACAAAACGATTTCTCATGAACGGGTTAATTCTGGCCTGCACAACCGTGTTTTTGCGGGCTGTGGGTGTTTCTTTTAATGTGTATATCACCAATCGGATTGGTGCCGAGGGCATTGGTCTTTTCGGGTTGATTATGTCGGTTTATATGCTTGCTACAACGGTGGCATCTTCCGGTGCGTCACTGGCGGCCACACGGCTGGTGACAGAGGAACTGGCTCTTGGTTGTGACCGTGGCATCCGCCGGAGTATGCGAATTTGCCTTTCCTACACCTTATTTTTCGGGTTGACGGCTGCCTGTTTGTTGTTTTTCTTTGCCAAACCTCTGGGTCTTTACTGGATGGATGATGCACGAACGGTGAAATCTTTGCGGGTGTTGGCTGTCAGCATGCCGTGCATTGCCATGTCTTCTGCCATGAGTGGCTATTTTACAGCGGTACGCCGAATAGCCAAAAGTGCGGCGGCGCAGATTTTAGAGCTGGGTGTGAAAATCGGGGTGACGGTGTTTGCGCTGAGTTTGTTTATAGACAGAGGCATTGAATATGCCTGTGTTGCTGTGGTAGGCGGTGGCAGTGTGGCTGAGGTTGCATCTTGCTTGTTTTCTTATTTTCTGTATCGTCGAGACTTGCAACATTATCGTGGAAAAAGAGAGTGTGAAAGGCGTTATCTTGGGCGCATGCTGGGCATTGCGTTGCCGGTGGCGGTCAGTGCTTATCTTCGCTCCGGTCTTGTAACGGTGGAGCATTTAATGGTGCCCAGGGGATTAAAAAAATTTGGTGCCTCAGCTTCTGCTTCTTTAGCACAATATGGTGTGGTTCATGGAATGGTTATGCCTGTTTTAATGTTTCCTTCTGCGGTGATTTCTGCTTTTGCCGGTCTTTTGGTGCCGGAACTGGCTGAATTTCAAACGCAAAATAAAACCCGGGGCATTCACCGGGTTGTAAGTCGAGCCATGAGACTGACGTTGTTGTTTGGTATCGGCGCTGCCGGCATCTTTTTTGCCTTTGCCGAGGAATTGGGTATGGCAATTTATAAAAGCGGCGACGCAGGGTTGTTTATCCGTTTTTTAGCACCTTTGGTGGCAGTGATGTACACAGACGGTGTGACAGATGCTATGCTCAAAGGCTTGAATCAGCAGGTGTATTCCATGGGATATAACATTATTGATTCGGTGGTGAGCGTGGGCTTGATTTATATGCTCTTGCCACGCTTTGGCGTGAATGGTTATGTGGCGGTTATTTTCATCACCGAGCTTTTAAATGCATTTCTGAGCATTAACAGGCTGATTCGGGTGACTGATTTTAAGATTTCAGTTTTTGGGGATGTTGTGTTGCCTCTGGGTGTGATTTTGTGTGTGGTTTATGGTGCACGGGTTATATCTGTGATTGCTTTTGGCTGTGTTCCTCAAAATGCCTTGCCGCTGGCCGGCATCATTTGCTTTTCGGCTATGGTGTATCAGGGTGTTATGGCTCTTTTTAAACGTCTTTCAGGCAAACCTGCCAGCCTTTATGGAGAATGGCATTCACCAGTTGTGCCTCGGTGACAGAACGGAGCAGGTTCTGTTCATCGTCTACAATCTGAATGATATAATAACTGTCATAGGAAAGCAGTTTAAACACATCCTTTGCTCTGACAGCGTCCATGGCGCAGATGGAGCGGGAACGCATGAAACCACGTTTTCGCAGCTTATCTTTCGCGTAAAGCAGTTCCTGCATAATGATGTACTCATTTCGCCGTTGTTCTTCTGCCATGTGAAGAGCTAGAAAGCCGGCTGCCATCAGCAGGCTAACGTTTAAGCGGCTGATGCAAAGGAGCAAAATGCCAAGAGCAAGTAAGATGGCTGTCAGCATGCGGCTGAGTCGACGCATCACCGAGGCGGCGGAAAGGTAACCCATCTGTCGAATCAATATGGCCTTTACCACTCTGCCACCATCTAATGGCAGACAGGGAAGCAGGTTTAAAAACAGAACAGACAGGTTTAAAAAACGAAACACCTCAAGGCTCAGCGGCGGTATGTGGAAAAGCGGACGGACAAGCCATGCTCCGGTCAGCATGAGAACATTTGCAAACGGGCCGGCAAGCGCAATGAAAATTTCTTTGCCGGTGTGGCGGATAACCGTGGCAGACAACCGAAGCGTCATGCCAAAGGGCATGACAATCACCGACCCCACCCGCTCTTTGACCAAAAGGGCGGCAAACAGGTGGAATAATTCATGAACACAGACAACGGCATAGGCCGTTAGCATGGTGTGGAAGGCTCCGGTCCAGTAGGCGAGAAGGAACAGGGGCAGCACCAACCAATGAATGTAAAAAAAACGGGTTATTTTAATCATGGCTCTCAAAATTTAACAACCGCTCAGGGTCTAGCCAGGTATCGCCATCACGGATTTCAAAATGCAGGTGAGGTCCGGTGGTGTTGCCTGTTGCCCCCACTGTGGCAATGACTTGCCCGGCAGAAATAGCATCTCCCACAGTGGGCAGAACCTCTTGGCAGTGGGCATATAGAGTGCATACAGAATCGGCGTGCTGAACCAGAATATAGTTGCCATAATCTGCATTTTCGCCTACCTCCGCCGCCGTTCCACCAGCGGCACATTTAATTTTTTCACCCTCCGGGGCACCTAAATCCACGCCGTAATGAAAGTTCTCGGTTCCGTCTGTGGGATGTGTGCGCAGACCAAAGGGAGAGGTGATGGGAGCCTCCACCGGTTTTGTCAGGCTGGTTAGCAGGTCATCACCCTCCAGACTGCGTGCTTCTTCTCCAGGCAATAGAGACTGCACAAATTTGCGGATTTGTTTGGGTATTTGATTGAAATCTGTTTGCGTGTTTAAAATCAGTTGAATGCTGTTTTTGACAATGTCTAAATCAGGGTTTGGAGAGAGCTTTGTAAACAAACAGCCAATGAATATGAGCAGACAGAGCAAGGCCTGTTGAATCAACATTTTTTTGTAGTTGCCTGAACGAGCGAATGTCTTGGCGGTTTTAGAGCGTGCAGATGCAGAGCCGCTTGTCCGCCTTCTGTATACCTCTTCCATGAATCTTGTCCCCTTTCTTGTGATGTTACAGTATATGGCAGGGGGACGGAATTTATGCTTAAAAACAAATCTTGTTTCCGGAAATATAATAGGAGACGGCTTTGCATTAGCAAAACCGTCTCCTGTTGTGATTTTCTTTATTTCTCTAATAATTCAATTCCCTTTTTGATTCTGGTCAGCGTATCTTCTTTGCCTAAAAGCTCTGCCAGCTCTAAACCGCCACCGGGGGTGAATGCCTTGCCCGAAACAGCTACACGCAGAGGCCACAGAATCAGGCCGTTTTTCACACCCAGCCGTTCAATTAAAGCGAACAATGCCTCGTGCAGTGCATCGTAGTTCCAATCAGAAACACCCTCTAACACAGGGAGAATTTCCTTTAAGGAGGTCAGTGAGTTTTCTTCATTGGTTTTCATTTTCTTGTGGCAGAACAATGCCGGATCATAATCGGGCAATGCGTCTACAAAGTCCAGTTGCTCCGGAATGTCGGAAAGCTTTTCGCAACGGTCATGAAGCAGCTTTGCGGCCTTGGTTAAATCAACATCATCTCGTTTGATGGCCTGCTTTAAGTAAGGCAACGCCTTTTCATAGAATGCCTCAGGCGACAGCTTTCTGATATATTCGCCATTGAGCCAGTCTAATTTCTGTGGGTCGAAGATAGCGGGAGATTTACTGATGCCCTTAATATCAAAAGCCTCAATCATTTCTTCCAGTGTGAAAATCTCCTGCTCGCCCCCCGGACTCCAGCCCAAAAGAGCAATGTAGTTTAAAACGGCCTCTTTCAAGTAACCCTTATTGATAAAGTCTTCATAAGAAGCATCACCCTCACGTTTGCTCAGTTTTTTATGAGCATCACGCATGACGGGGGAAACGTGAATATAAGTAGGGATTTCCCAGCCAAAGGCTTCATAAAGCAGATTATATTTCGGGGTGGAGGAAAGATATTCACTGCCCCGAATGATGTGGGTGATGTTCATCAGGTGGTCATCAATCACGTTAGCAAAGTTATAGGTGGGGTAGCCATCAGATTTTAAGAGAATGTTGTCATCTAAAGAGGCGTTATCCACGGTGATTTTTCCGTAAATTTCATCATAAAAGCTGGTGTTGCCGTGATGGGGAATCTTCTGGCGGATAACATAGGGCACACCGCTGGCCAGCTTTTCCTGAATTTCTTCTTTTGAAAGACGGGCGCAGTGACCATCATATTTCGGCATGAGCTTAGCTGCCTCCTGCTGAGAACGCAGCGCATCCAGCCGTTCCTTATCACAGAAGCAGTAATAAGCGCCCCCTGCTTCCACCAGTTTTTCGGCATATTCTTTATATAGTCCTAAACGTTCGCTTTGAATGTAAGGACCGTAGTTGCCGCCAATGTCCGGCCCTTCATCGTGCACCAGACCGGTTTCTGCCAGTGTTCTGTATATTAAATCCACAGCACCGTCAACATAGCGCTCTTGGTCAGTATCCTCAATTCGCAGAATAAAGTCACCGCCGGCATGCTTGGTGATTAAGTAAGCATACAGCGCCGTCCGCAGGTTGCCGATATGCATATAGCCTGTGGGACTGGGTGCAAAACGTGTTCTGATTTTCGTCATGTTCGCATCATCCTTTCATACGTTCTAGTATAACGCATTTTTTCTGGAAAATCAAGGATTTTATTGCAAAATTGCTTTACCTTATACCGATTTTGTGGTATACTATTATATTATGGGGGCTTTATTTGAAAGGAATGAATATATACATGAGGAAAATGCTGGAGAAGATTATTGGAAAATACAGCGACCGTGAGCTGAAACGAATTCGCCCTCTGGCTGACAGGGTTATGGCGCTTGAGGCAGAATATGGTGCACTTTCTGATGAAGAATTAAAGGCTAAAACGGGTTTCTTTAAAGAACGGCTAAAGGCAGGCGAAACATTAGATGCCTTGTTGCCTGAGGCTTTTGCCACTGTTCGTGAGGCAGCCTGGCGTGTGCTGGGCATGAAGCATTTTTATGTGCAGATTTTAGGTGGCATTGTGCTTCATCAGGGCCGAATTGCCGAGATGAAAACCGGTGAGGGTAAAACCCTGGTGTCAACATTGCCGGCCTATTTAAATGCCTTAGAGGGAAAGGGTGTTCACATTGTCACTGTGAATGACTATCTGGCTAAGCGTGACAGCGAGTGGATGGGCAAGGTCTTTAAATTTTTAGGACTTTCTGTGGGGCTGATTATTCATGCGATTCCCCAGGAGGAAAGACGTGCCAATTATGAGGCAGATATTACCTATGGAACCAACAATGAGTTCGGTTTTGACTATCTCCGTGATAATATGGTGATTTATAAAGAACAGATGGTGCAACGGGGTCAGCATTATGCAATTGTGGATGAGGTTGACTCTATTTTGATTGATGAAGCAAGAACGCCGTTGATTATTTCCGGCATGGGAGATAAATCTACAGAACTGTATCATATTGCTGACCGCTTCGCACGGGGACTCACCTGCCATCGGGTAGCCGAGTCAGACAGCAAGGTGTTAGATGATGATGTGCAGGCGGATTATATTGTAGACGAAAAGGCTCACACTGCCACCTTGACAAAGCAGGGTATTCAGAAAGCGGAAAAAGCCTTTAATCTGGAGAATTTCTCCGACCCTGAGAATATGACCCTGCAACATCATATCAATCAGGCCATCCGTGCCCATGGTCTTATGCATCGGGACAAGGATTATGTGAATAAAGACGGTGAGATTATCATTGTAGATGAATTCACAGGACGTCTCATGCTGGGCCGTCGGTATTCCGATGGTTTGCATCAGGCAATCGAAGCCAAAGAAGGCGTGAAGGTGGAGCGTGAGAGCAAAACCTTGGCCACCATTACTTTTCAGAACTATTTCCGTTTATATACCAAGCTGTCCGGCATGACCGGTACTGCCCAGACAGAGGAAGAGGAATTTCAGGACATTTACAAGCTGGATGTTATTGAAATTCCCACCAACCGTGCCATGGTTCGTGAAGATTTACCCGATTCGGTATATAAATCAGAGCGTGGCAAACTGAATGCTGTGGTTGAGCAGGTTGCTGCCTGTCATGAACAGGGTCAGCCCGTGCTGGTGGGTACGGTTACCATTGAAAAATCTGAGCTGTTGTCCGGCATGCTCAAGCGGCGAGGCATTCGCCATGAGGTGTTAAATGCTAAGCACCATGAAAAAGAAGCAGAAATTGTTGCCCAGGCAGGCAAGCTGGGTGCGGTAACCATTGCTACCAATATGGCAGGCCGTGGTACAGACATTATGCTGGGCGGTAATGCAGAATTCATGGCGAAGCATGAAATGAAAAAGCGGGGCATGTCTGACGAGCTGATTTCTGAGGCGATGGGTTTTTCAGAAACTGATGATGAGGAAATCAAAGAAGCACGCCTGCTGTTTTCTCAGCTGATAGAAACCTATAAAGAACAGATTGCACCTGAGGCAGAAAAGGTTCGTCAGGCGGGAGGTCTGTTTATCGTTGGTACAGAGCGTCATGAATCACGACGCATTGATAATCAGCTCCGTGGACGTGCAGGACGTCAGGGTGATCCAGGTTCTTCGCGGTTCTTTATTTCACTGGAGGACGACTTAATGCGTCTTTTCGGTTCAGAACGAATGACGGGCATCGTGAATGCACTGGGTCTTGAAGAAGACCAGCCCATTGAGCACAAAATGCTTTCCGGCGCTATTGAAAACGCCCAGAAGCGGGTAGAGGGCCGGAATTTCCAAATTCGTAAGCACGTGCTGCAGTATGATGACGTGATGAATCAGCAGCGTCAAATTATTTATGAGCAACGGCAATCAGTTTTAAATGGCGAGAGCATGAGGGATTATATTCTGAAGATGTTAAGAAACATCATTTCTGAGTCTACTGAGCGCTATGTGGGCATTGCCAAGGGTGCAGACGAGTGGAATTTAAATGGTCTCATAGAATATTTAGAAACCATTTATTTGCCAACAGGTGCTGTTACCTTCAGTCGAGACGATTTGGAATATCTCACAAAAGAGGAATTAGAAGACAAACTCTATGATGCAGGTCTTAGTGCATATGAGCAGAAAGAAGCAGAGTTTACGCCTGAAAAAATGCGGGAGCTAGAGCGTGTGATTCTCTTAAAAACCGTTGACAGCAAATGGATGGATCACATTGACGACATGGATCAGCTGCGAAATGGCATCAATCTCCGTGCATACGCTCAGCATGACCCTGTTATTGAGTATAAGTTTGAAGGCCAGAACATGTTTGAAGAAATGGTTGCTTCCATTCGGGAAGATACCATTAAACATTTGTTCCACGTGCGCCTTGAGGCACCGCCGGAGAGAAAAATGGCGGCTGAGCCGATTCGGGCCGGTTTGGCAGGCGAGGAAGAACAAAAGCCGATGCAGAAATCGGACAAGGTGGGTCGGAATGACCTTTGCCCCTGCGGTTCGGGAAAGAAATATAAAAAATGCTGCGGCATGGAGTAAGGATTTGTGCCAAGCCGCAGGCGCCGGCAGAAATCGCTTAATCCAGCCGTTCTTTTATCGGGTGGAGCAAAGCGACAACCGGAAAAGAACCTCTACTATACATTGCCAGCGGCAGGCGAGAGAGTAAGGATTTGTGCCAAGCCGCAGGCGAGAGAATAAAACAACGTATGCTGCGCTATGGCATTACGCAGCCATATGCAAACGGCTAAATAAAAACGCTTTTTGAGAAAGGACTGAAAACATGATAGAGTACGATCAGTATCGTCTTGACCTTCACGCAATGAAGGATGTTATCTTAGAACTGAGGGATTCACTTTGACATCGCTAAAAATGAGCAGGAAATAGAAAAGCTGGAGGCTCAGTCAGCCGACAGCGACTTTTGGAACGATATGGAAGCTTCCCAGAAGGTGTTACAGAAGCTAAAGCAGCTTAAAGCCAAGGTGGGACGCTATAAAGATTTATATGCCGCCTGGGAAGATGCGCTCACCCTTTGTGAGCTTGCCATTGAAGAAAATGACGACAGCTTATTAGAGGAACTGACAGCGGGTTACAACGCTTTAACTGAAAACCTGGAATCTTTGCGGCTGGATACGTTACTTTCAGGGAAATATGACGGGAACAATGCCATTTTATCATTGCACCCCGGAGCAGGAGGCACAGAGGCACAAGACTGGGCAGAAATGCTTTTGCGCATGTATCAGCACTGGGCAGAACGCCGGGGTTTTGCAGTGGAAACACTGGACTATCTGGCAGGTGATGAAGCCGGCGTTAAAAGTGTGACCATTCAGATTACCGGCGACAATGCCTATGGCTATGCCAAGGCTGAAAAGGGCGTGCACCGGTTGGTGCGTATTTCACCGTTTGATGCTTCCGGACGTCGGCATACCTCCTTTGCGTCAGTAGATGTTATGCCGGAAATCAGTGATGATATTGAGGTGCACATCAACCCCGATGATTTGAAAATTGATACCTTCCGTTCCGGCGGTGCCGGCGGACAGCACGTTAACAAAACGGATTCCGCTATTCGCATTACGCACATTCCCACCGGTGTTGTTGTGGCTTGTCAGAATGAGCGCTCTCAGCATCAGAACAAAGACACGGCGATGAAAATGCTGAAAGCGAAGTTGGTAGAAATGGCTGAACGTGAGCACAAGGAAAAGATTGAAGATTTAAAGGGCGATATGAAAGACATTGCCTGGGGCAGTCAGATTCGTTCCTATGTGTTTCATCCCTACAGCATGGTAAAAGACCACCGCACCTCTTGCGAAACCGGTAATATCGGTGCTGTGATGGATGGTGATCTTGACCCCTTTATTAATGCCTATTTAAAAGCAGCCAGTCTGGGGACTCTGAATCTAAAGTAATAAAAACGGACAAGGCCACATAAGGATATAAAAAAGGACAACGTTTCTGGAGGAATGTAAATGTTTAAAAAGCTGTTTTTTCTCACAGCTGTGATTGCAATTTTTCTGGCAACCAACACTGCCGGTATTCAGCGGAAACAGCCTGTAGAGTTTTTAGATGTAACAGAAAATCATGCATGGGCCCAAGATGCCATTAACTTTCTATTGCAAGAGGGCGTTTTAAATGGCGTGGGTGACGATTTGTTTGCTCCGGACGACCAGGTAACTAAGGAACAGTTTGCAAAAATGCTGCAGCTTGCTCTGCATGTTGATGCAAAGTCTGTGTCTGCCGAAGAAGAGAATAGCATGGCGGTGCAAAGCTACACTGACGTGCCTCAGGACCGGTGGTCCTTCCCTTATGTTGAGGAAATGAAAAATTATTTCCCCTTGGAGGAAGATTTGCCGATTAACCAATTCGCACCGGAGCGGCCCTTCCTGCGTCAGGAGGTTGCTGCAACCATTATCAGCGGCATGGGGCTTAGCGCAGAAAACAACCTGTTTAACCCTAAGGTGTTAGATACATTGTTTACTGATTCTGCAGAGGTAAGGCCTTCGCTTAAAACGCAGGTGGGAATTGCGGTAGAACGTGGCATTTTACGGGGCAATGACAGTTTAATCAGACCCGATAGTCCCGTGACAAGAGCAGAAGCGGCTGTGTTTATTCACAGAATGGTGTTGATTCGTCAGGGCAAGGGGGAGCTTTCTTTTGTCACCAGCACACCCATTGTGGCAGAAAGTCAGGTCACGTTAGAGCGTGCTAAGGAATGGGCAATGGAAAAGGGAGCACACCAGCGCTTTATTGATGCGGCAGATATTTACTGGAAGTATGGTGAGATAACTGGCATTCGTCCAGAAGTGCTGTATGCACAAGCCGCCAAGGAAACGGGTTATGGTAAATACGGCGGACGTGTTTTGCCGGAGCAGAATAACTGGGCGGGCATTAAAACCGCTACGGCTAACGGTGATGAAACCTATGACCACGAAACCTTTGCTACACCGGACGATGGTGTGCGGGCGCATTTTAACCATATGTCAGCCTATTTAGGTCTGGAGCCTGTGGGAGAGCCGCACGGCAGATATTACACTGCCAGCCGAACAGCCTGGGCAGGCACAGTGACAACGGTAGAAGAATTGGGCAACAAATGGGCACCGGAGCATACCTATGGTTATAGTCTGGTAGCACGATACATTCAGCCCATGATTGGAGAGTAAAAACCACACCCGCCGACTTTTGTCGGCGGGTGCTTAAAAAGTTATTGACATTTTTAAGTTCCTTTGGTATAATAATTAAGTAAAAATTCGGGCCTTTAGCTCAGTTGGTTAGAGCAACCGGCTCATAACCGGTTGGTCCGGGGTTCGAGTCCCTGAAGGCCCACCACCAAAACAGAACGATTTAGATGACATCTAGATTGTTCTGTTTTTTTACATTTTTTGTTACAATGTTGAATTATATTATAAATTGTGCTATAATTAGTTTGAACATTTTTTTAATTTGGTAAAAAAATAAAAGATGGGAGATATATTAATATGGTAGTAACGATTTTATCGCATATTATTGCGGCTTTATATCTTCAAAAACAAAAATATAAAAAATTAGTTACGGCTTGTTTTTGGGGTGCATATGCAATTTTTGCTGCATGTATTATGGTATTTCAAGAAAATGTAATGTACGGATTTTTCAGTTTGCTTTTTATGCATGCTGTTATCTTTTTTATAACAACAATAGGTTCTTTAGGAGAAAAAACCTTTTTGTTTCTTACATACTCGAATTCATTTTGCATATGTATTGGAGCAAACTTGATTTTATCAGATCTTCTGAGTAACAATGCTCATATATCTGTTTATGGAATAGGAATAGTGGTATTAATGCATCTGTTTCTATACAAGATTTTGCTTCCGAGTTATCAAAAAGCCAGGGTGTTCTTTTCTTCTGGTTGGTGGAAACTTAATGTTATATTAGTTTTCTTTTTCATACAGTTTTTGAATCAATATGCTTTCAGTATTGATATGAGCAATGCTCGTAATATAGTTTTTGATTTTGTTATTTTCAGTATTATTTTTTATTTAACATTAATTTTGATTTTTAATTTAGTAAAAGATAGCGCCGAAATGAATAAAAAAACATATGAAAATGATGAACTGAAAAATGTTGCGTACACAGACGCTTTGACAAATATGAAAAATAGAGCAGCATATGAGAGATTTACCAGAAGACAAGTATTAAACCACAGAAAGAATCCCGGTGCACAGTTTATTTTTGTTATGCTGGATATTAATGGATTTAAAAATATCAATGATACAAAAGGACATGCCGCAGGGGATGAAATTTTAAAACAAGTAGGTGCGTTTATTACTGAATTTTTTGAGCGTTATAATTGTGAAAGCTTTAGATTTGGTGGCGATGAATTTGTTTTGCTGATAGAAGATATACAATTATCTTATGTTGAGAATCTAATTGTAAAGCTGAATGAAGAATTAGTTAATTTAATTAATGTTACATTATCTCACGGTTGTTCAGAGGTGGACTTCAATAACGCAAAACCTTTTCACGTCGCTTTGAAAAAAGCTGATGCAATTATGTATTCTAATAAAGAGCAATATTATTTGAATTGG
>JAZSAS010000055.1:0-28359 GCA_045602005.1 Clostridia bacterium | reverse complement strand
AAAAAGAATATAGATGTGATTGGCATTTCCACAATGAATATGAAATATTATTTCTGTATGAGGGAACCAAATTTCTTTATAGTGAAAACCAGACTTTTGAATTAAAAAAAGGTGATATGGTTTTTGTTAACAGTAGAATCCCCCACAAAACTCTGACTCCCAAAGGCTCACGCGGAATGCTGATTCAGTTTAACGATGAGTTTTCTTACGAATATCAATCTACCCTTGCCTTACTGAAAAACAAAGAATCAGAAATTATCATTTTTCCTGCAGGCTCAACTGTAAACACAAAGATTTGGGAGTGCCTTAAAAAAATAAGCAGCGAATACTCTGTCAAAGACAAATTCTATAATATGTATATAAAATCCTATGTTTATGAAATTTTGGCACATCTTTACAGATACGAAATTTTGAGTGCTCCTGACAAATTAATGAACAAAAAACACGTTTCTGTTATCCTCCCCGCACTTAACTACATAAGTGAGCATTATTCAGAGAAAATAACCTTAGATGAAATAAGCAGCCTTGTATACACAGAAAAAAGTTATTTTTGCAAACTTTTTAAAAGAGCTACCAAAACATCATTTTTGAATTATCTGAATTTTATCAGAATTTGCCACGCCGAATTTCTTCTTCGTGAAACAAGAAAATCAGTTGAAGAAATTGCGATAGAAACAGGATTTTCTTCATCTTCATATTTTGCAGAAACTTTCAAGAAGATAAATCTATTGTCGCCTACGGCATACCGAAAAATGGTTTTTTCTGACAATTTGTAAGTTGTTACGATTTCAACTATGTAATAAGCCTCCCATATGCAAATTTACAAATGGGAGGCTTATTTATCTTGATTTTTCCGCAGCAGCGAGCATATTCTCAATGAATATCCCATACCCACGAGTCGGGTCATTCACAAACACATGTGTCACTGCTCCCACAATTTTTCCATCCTGAATGATCGGACTGCCGCTCACGAGTGATGTCAATAGGGGACAACAATATTTTTTGCCTCTTTGATTTCTTTATCCGTTGGTAAGGTCTGTGGTAATGTATTTTTCATATTCAGTGCTTCATATTTTGAGCCTGCATAATTGTGGTATGGCAACACACGAATCTTTTTTACATTATTAAGAGTTTTCAAAAACTCTGCAATCTGATTAATTTGATTATCATTATAGCTTGGCACACAGGGTATCCTTACCTCTATTGATTTATCAAGCGAATCGATATATTTTATATTTTCTAAAATCAACCGGTTGCTTTTACCTGTGCATTTAATGTGCACATTCTCATCAATTGCCTTGATATCATATAAAAATGTGTCAGTATATGGCAAAACTTTATCAATACTTTCTTTTGGTACATATCCACAGGTATCAACTGCTGTATTTATACCTTCTTTTTTTAACATCTGTAAAAGCTCTGCACAAAAATCTGCCTGCATAAGACATTCTCCGCCCGAAAGTGTTACTCCGCCGCCGCTTGTTTCATAAAAGTCCTTATCTTCAAGTAATATCGGCAAAAGTTCGTCAACTGTCATTTCCTTGCCGTAAAACTTCAGTGCTTCGCCAAGACAAGCCTTTTCACATTTTCCGCAAGCAACACATAAATCTCTTTCAAAAATATGTCCTTTCGGTATGATTTTGTGTGCACCTGATGGGCATACAGAAACGCATTCGCCGCAGCCTATGCACTTATTATCGTAAAACGCCAATTGCGGTTTAAAATCAATACTTTCGGGATTGTGGCACCACACACATTTTAGCGGACAGCCTTTGAAAAATACCGTTGTTCTTATTCCGTCACCATCGTGTACCGCAAAACGTTTTATATCAGAAATTAATGCTTTCATTGTTAAATCTCCATCAGTCTTTATTACCCATAATTATACCTGCTGAAATCAATATAAATGCCAGCAAATATTGAATTTTGAAAATGTTTTCTCCAAGCAAAACCGCACCAAAGATGCAAGCGAACAAAGGCTCTGCAAATTTGATAATAAAAAGTTTTGACAAGCTGACTGTACGCATAAGATAAGCCCATAATGTATATCCGCCAATTGACGCTATACAAATATAAGCAAATACTAATGTGGATTTGACTGTAAATACAGGAAATCGCGCTCCCATCATCAATGCTACTATAAGCAGTATCAAGCCACCAGCCAATTGAGATATTCCGGTTACCCAGAATGCAGAGTTCTTCTGCGCAGTAACTCTGGTAAGGATTGAAGATATTACCGTACAAACCGATGCAAGTATAATCAAAATATCCGCAAAGGAAAAGGTGATTTTCCCTCCGCCGCCTATGTTTATCGCAATAATCCCTGCAAAGCCCACGATTGCACCTGCAATTTTAAAAACACTAAATTTCTCATCCTTTATAAACAAAAATGCAAAGCAAGTATAAAGCAGGGCACCAAGTTGTTTTAAAAGAGCGGTTTTAGAACTGTCTGTATACGCAAGAGCAATATAGGTAAACGTATAATGAAGAACTATTGCAAACAGTCCCATTAGAAGTATGTAGAAAACATTCTTTCCAATTGGTTTTTCAAACTCCGCCTTTTTAAAACCGCTCCATATACATAGCAAAGCTCCGGATATACTAAATCTCACCGCTGCAAACATCAAAATATCAGAAACTGATGTCGGATCAATGTGAAAGACATTATATCCTATCTTTATCACAGGAAACAGGGAACCCCACAAAACCATTGGAATAAGAGGCAATATTATATTTTTAAATACTTTATTCATAATCACATCAGCCAAACAAATATGGCGTTCTTCCTTCCACTTTCATTCTTTTCATAAATGTGAATCCTGCATTTTTGTCAATTTCTAAGTCTGCACCGAAAGTTGCAGTTACCACAACCAGCTTTTGCATATCATCTCCTCCAAATGCACAGCTTGCCGGGATTTTGGCAGGAACCTTAATATACTCTTTAATCAGCATATCGGCAGTATCTACCACCGCTATATGTCCACATCCCCAGCAAGCAACATAAAGGAAATCATTTTGATCAATGGTAAAGCCATCAACGCCCGGAACGTTTACTTGTCTGCCTGCGAACGCAATAGTTCCACTTACCTTATCAAAATCATATTCTTTAATTATACCGGTATCACTGTCCGTATGATAAAACCTTTTTTCATCAATGGACCATTCAAGTCCATTAGATAACATAAGATTATCCAGC
Organism: Clostridia bacterium; assembly: GCA_045602005.1. Lineage (GTDB taxonomy): Bacteria > Bacillota > Clostridia > UBA1381 > UBA9506 > UMGS755. The sequence continues at coordinate 25,163 of JAZSAS010000055.1, read as the reverse complement.
AAAACAAGTACATTACCGCACTTATCAACAGAATATAACTTACCGTCAATTTTATCCGAAACACCTTTTCTTTTACCACTTTGTGTTCCCACATAAATTCTGCCGTCGGGTCCCACTTTCATATCATTGCAGTATTTAATATTATATTTATCGGTATCATAGATTGGTGAGGTTGTATTATCGTCATTTAAAATAAATACACCATTGTCTGTTGAAACTATAAGCTTATTATTTTTATCAAAGCAAAATGCTGCACATCCAAAATCGAGAGGGCGAACCTCTAACTTGCCCGAATATATATCAAGCATACATATTTCATTTCCCATTCCGTTTGTGAAATACAGTTTTTGTTCTTCATTGTTCCAAATTGGACCTTCGCCTATAATACATCTTTTGTCGCTAATTATTTCCATTATACCAGCTCCATGTACTTTTCAAAGTATCTTTTACCTAAAGTTTTATGAGCACCTACCGGACAAACCGGAATACACTCTCCACAATTTATACATTTATTTTCATAATATGCCAACTGCGGCTTAAAATCAATACTTTCGGGATTATGGCACCACACACATTTAAGCGGACAACCTTTTAAAAACACCGTTGTTCTAATACCGTCACCATCGTGAACGGCAAAACGCTTTATATCAACTATTTTTGCTTTCATTTATACACCTCATATATGCCTCAAAATAACGTTTTCCTAAAATTCTGTATGAGGCCGAATCAAAGTGAATATCATCACCTCTGTGAGTTAACCTGTCTGCCGATGCAAAACCGCAAAAGCTAAGCTTTTCAGGCATTTCCAAAAGTGTTGCATTAACTATATCAAGATATTTTAGTTTTCCATTCAATCTCTTTTTTGCAAATTCGCCAAGTTCACCTACGATTACAGGAAGATTATTGTTTTGAAGTTCTGCCCTTAACGAAGTAATCATACCGATAAATCTTTCGCTATAAGTTTTTGCGTCATTCTCTTCAATGCTGTCGTTTTCCCCCTGATGCCAGAGGATTCCGGCAAGTTCCGATGTACGCTGTGCTAACTTTGCATTATTCACCGCATTATCATAAAGAATTTCACCCGGCATCCACTTTGAAAGTGACGTTCCGCCATCAGCACAAGGGATAAGACCAATGTCCTCATTAAAATATTTAGCGTATTCGTCGGCAAAAGAAGCAGATAAACCTATACCGCTATGAAATTCCGTACCAAAAACTGCTCTGTCGGGATTTATGGGTTCGCTCATTGGAATCCATTTTCCGTTTCGCATCATAAAACATTTGTTATTAATGATTTCCGGAACTTCACCAAAATCTCCCCTACCCGCCATATTTGACTGACCTATAAGTAAAAATGATTTCATTGTATATCCTCCGCTCTCAAAATATAGGCATCCTGCTCTTTTTTGCTCATATTATTCCAAAGAGTATTCCATCCGCAGACACGAACTTGCAGGTTTTGATATTTTTCAGGATTTTTTTGTGCATCGCGAAGTGTATCTGCATTAAATATATTAAAGTGAATGGAAGCTCCGCCTTTATTCATATATGTTGATAAAACTGAGTAAAGAGCCGCAAGACCATCTTCGCCCTGTACTGCAGAGGGATGAAGCATTGCATCAAGGCAAAAGCCATTGTTTGAAAGCGAGGAGTCAATTTGCGTTGCAGAGTTTATAAGTGCAGTGATACCGTTTTTGTCTGCTCCGGGAGTGGGCGAAGCATTTTTTGAGGTTTCATCCCCTTGCTTTCTGCCATCAGGTGTCGCCTTTGTTTTTTCCCCATGAATAATAAATGCGCGCGCCGAATGTATTTCAAGACTAAGTTTTGAACCGTGAGCATTTTTTCTTTTTGCCACGATATCATGAACAAATGTTGTAATCGCCGCGGCGTAGTTATCGGGCATCGGGTGGCCGTTTCCATACTTATATGGGCACGAAAGAACTTTCATACGAAGCATTTCATAGCCCTCCCAGTCAGCATCAAGCGCCGCTTTAAATTCAATTAATGTAACTATTTGCTTTTCATAAACCAGTTCATACACTGCCATAAGTGCATCAACGGCGCTGCCTAAAGCAGATAATAAAATACCAGAGCCGTTTGCTGTACCATTATCGTGTGCAAGTGCCATTTTATCAATACATTCAGGCAGAGTTCCTGAAAAAAGAATAGCAGGATTAATAGTTTCTATTTTGCCTTCCAGCACATAAATAGCGTCAAGGAACTTAACAATCATATGTTCGAGTTGCTTAAGGTAAAGAGAATAAAATTTGTCAAAACTGTCAATTTCCTCGAGATTGCCTATTTCGAGACCTGACTTTATTCCCGTAAGAGTGTCAACTCCATTGTCAAAGATAAATGAAATTGGCTTCAAGGCATTAAAGTACCCATTCGATATGCCACATCCTTTCCCTCTTTTTTTATATTCATAACAACCGGTTATCACTGAATCGATAGCTTCGTTATAGGTTGCACCTTTTGACATAAGTGATTTGGTAATAATATCTTCATTGCAAAATACTATACTGCTTATGCCGCTTCGTATCATATCAAGAGCCTTTAATATAAATTCTTTAGGAGTGGTTTTGCTTACCTTTATCTGAATTTTAGGATTATAAATTCCAAGTTCATTGTATACATCCAGAATGAGGTGAGAAAGTTCGGTTACCCTCGTGCTGCCGTCGTAATTTGTGCCACCAAGATACATAGGCTGTCCCCAATAGTTTCCTATAGCAGAGAACTGCATTAAAAAGTAACCTATCAGCTCGCCAATTTTTTCCTTTGTATATATTCCACTTTCCACGTCTTTTTTATAAAATGGCAAGAGGGATGAATCAAGACCATGACCCAAAGTACGCACCTGATAATGCTCTATGTGTTCTGACAACATGAAATATATATAAATCAGCTGCAGTGCTTCGAATGTATCGGTGGGAGCACCGTCGCGAAGATTTTTCAGGCACCGCGAAATCAAGGGGGCTTTTTCAAATTTTTTTGTAAGTGAATATTGATAGAGTCGGTCTATAAAATCAATTACTGCACCGTATTCTATTTTAAGACTTTCAAAAAAATCTTTTTGCTTTTCGGTGGGATTTTTTATTTTGTTAAATCTTTCTTCTGCACGACTTAATATTCCCTTAAAACCAAGCGACAGAAGAGAATCCCAATCAGGTACGGTGTGGTCGAAATCAAGACCACCGTATGCGCAACCGCTTTCTGATAAATCATTCAGAATCTGTGCTTGCTCATGATGTGTGTTATAAACCTCATCATGCCACTTAGAAGCAGTGTATTTGGATATTGGACGGCACCATGTGTATATGCCTATAAAATAGTCATGCTCGTTTACGTCTATTCTTGTGTTTTGTAAAACGTATTCAAAAAGCTTCGCCTTTTGAACAGGACGTGAAAAATGATTAATTTCCTCAGAAAGTTTTAAAAGCCCTGCGTCAATTTCCGTATCATCAAGACCAGTGGTGATATCGTAATCATATCCGTGGTAGTTCCATCTCAAAAAAGGATTAAATTCTTCTCCGGGTATATGATATTTCCTTTCAATCGTCTCTCTGTCAATATTTAATGTTTTAAACATAAAATCAACCTCCTTAAAATATATTTTACAATAAAAAGAAAGTAAACTCAATTAACAAAAGGAAAATACTTGACTTTTTAGAAACTAAATTATATAATAAATACGGTGATTATATGATTGATTTTATGAAACAAGACTTTATTATTGATAAAATTGAGCATGCATGTTTAGTAGAAGCCGGAAAAGGCGGAATGATTCACAAAAACAGAGCAAGCCATGGATTGGCTCTGTTTTTAGGTGGCGAAAGAACTTTCTGTTTTGATGAGAAAAAATTTAAGGTTACCAAAAACACAATCGTGTATTTCCCAAAAGGCTCAAATTACATAATTAAAGTGCGAGTAGCTTCTGATTGCTATGCAATCAACTTTCAAATGTCTGATAATATGAAATTTGAGCCGTTTGCATTTAAAATAAAAAATCTTAACACATATTTGGAAAGCTTCAAAACCAGCCGAAAAATATGGGATAAAAAAACTACGGGTTATTTTTCAAAAGTTAAAGCTGAGCTTTATAACATAATTTACAATATGCAGTCAGAATATCTTATTCCGTACGGTAATTCATCTGTAATTAAGCCAGCTATTGATTATATACACTCGAATTATTATAAAGAGAACATAAGTGTTGTGCATCTGGCATCGCTCTGCGATATCAGCGTTGTGCATTTAAGAAACTGCTTTATTAAAGCCTATACCCTCTCTCCTATTAAATACATAAATTCTCTTAAGTTGACACGTGCAAAAGAGCTAATTGAGTCAGGAATGTATACCGTTGGTGATGTTTGCTTCTTATCCGGCTATAATGACGAAAGCTATTTTAGCCGAGAATTTAAAAAAGCTTTTAAGAAATCACCAAAAGAATATGTAAAAGCATCCCGCAAATAGCAGGATGCTTTTGTTGTTATTTGATTTTCTCTGCCTCACCCAACATATTTTCAATAAAAATCCCATATCCACGTGTAGGATCGTTTACGAAAACATGCGTAACGGCACCAACGAGTTTCATTTTAAATATGCCAAGGGTGAACCCATGCTGAAAGATCAGGAATTTCACGACTACAGCGAATTTGTTTTCTTTATATCGGGAAACTCTTTTCTGATTTCAAAAAACATTCAGCAAGAGCTTGCCCCGGGGAGCATTGTCCTTATTCCCAAAGAAAACTTTCATCAGTTTTGCATCAGCCAACCCGAAAGCTATGTCCGTTGCATACTGGGCTTTAAAGAAACACCGGAGCTTTCCGGGATTTCCGTTGAGATTATGAACACAATCAAGGTTATTTCAAATCCTGACAAAAGACTTGTGTCGGTTTTTGACCATCTGATTGAAATTGCAAAAAGTGAGCTTCCGCTTGATGATAAAAAGCTGTATGTAAACTCGGCACTTGTTCAGCTTCTTGTGTACCTCAAACTAAAACCCTTTGAGGCAGTCAGCGACAGCGGCAATCTTTCGCCGGTGGTAAGGCAGGCACTTGGGGTTATTGACGAAAAATACAGTGAGGATTTGTCGGTGAAATCCATTGCCGAAATCCTTTATGTTTCGCCATCAACCCTTTCACACAAATTCACAGATGAGCTAAACATTTCGGTGTACCGTTATATCACAAAAAAGAGGTTCTCTGTTGCCCACGACCTTATTTGCCGCGGAGAGCCTCTTAAAACTGCCGCATCCAAAGTTGGATTTGGCGATTTTTCATGCTTTTACAGACTATATAAAAAGTATTATTCGGCTTGATTCAATCTTCCGTCATTCCGTTTATGCAATCTACAGAAAAACTTTTTATTGTATTTACCGCACTTTCAACATCTTCAAACGAAGTAAATGCTTTTGGCATGGTATTTTCCATGCCGAGAGCTTCATATCTTGAACCGGAAAAATCGTGGTATTGCAAAACCTTAATCTTTCCCGAAAAATTACATTTCTTTAAAAATTCTCCTATTTTTTCTGCCTCGCCGTCGTTATAACCTTTTACAAGGGGATATCTGATTTCCACATCACAGCCTTTCTCAAGAATGAAACGGAGATTAGACAAAATCAGGTCATTATCCTTTCCGGTACACTCCTTATGAACTTTTGAATCAATTGCTTTTATGTCATACAAAAATTTGTCGGTGAAGGGAATTATTTTTTCAAAAGCCTCTTTTTTAACATATCCGCAGGTGTCGATATACACGCTTATTCCTTTTTCTTTAAGCTTTTCGGCAAGCTCTTTTGCAAAATCCGCTTGCATAAGACATTCTCCACCCGAAAAAGTGACACCGCCACCGCTGTTGTCAAAATATGCTTTGTCTTTGGCAAGAATTTCGCATAGCTCCTCTGCTTCATATTCTGTTCCGAAATGAGTCAGTGCACCGGTTGGGCACTTGAGGGAGATACTTTTGTTTTTTTCGCCCTTGCACAAACCGCAAGATGCACATTTTACCGAAAAGAAAGCGGTTTGTTCCATTGGTGAAATGCTTTCGGGGTTGTGACACCATATACACTTTAAAGTACACCCCTTAAAAAATACGGTTGTTCTCACCCCGTCACCGTCGTGAATCTCCATACGTTTGATTGATGATATCAAACCTCTCATATTTCCGACCTCGCAATAAAATCATCTTTCTCCTTTTCGCTAAGTGTTGAGAACAAAACATTCCATCCGCAAAGTCTCACCTGAAGGTCTGGATAGGCTGACGGGTCTTCTTTTGCTTTTTTAAGGATTTCAGTGTCAAGCACATTAAAGTGAACCCCGAATCCTCCAAGATCAAAATATGTTTTGAGCATAGCACACAAGGCTTCGTTGCCTGCCACTCCTCTCACTGCACTAATGTGGAGATCAATGTCGGCAATTGAGCCGTTGGGTACTTTTGAGGCATCGATTCGGGCAATGGAGGCGAGATGAGCCGTTGCTCCTTCACGGGTTGCACCAAAGGTTGCACTTGTGTTTTGCGAAAGGGTTTCGCCTCTTCGTCTGCCGTCTGCCGATGCACCGCATTTTTCGCCGAATTCCCATCTCCAGTCAATGGAGAGAAGTCCGAGACGGTACACACCGCCCTTGGCATTGGGTTTTCCCGAAATGTGAGAAGACATCATATCCACAACCCTTGCGGCAAGTTGGTCTGTTTCGTTATCGCCGATTCCGTATTTCGGATATTTATTTTTTATGGTGAGCCTTAGCGCTTCTTCGCCCTCCCAGTCTGATTTCAGGATTTCTGCAAGCTTTTCAAGTGACATTATTTTATCATCAAACACAAGCTTTTTTATGGCAGCAAGAGAATCCACCGCTGTTGCCAGACCGATTGCATTGATAGACGAATTGTTATATTTTGCACCACGTTCGCAGTAGAGGTCTTTTCCGCTTTTTAAGGTGTCGGGATAGGTTGACGAAAAAAGCGGGGCACAGTGGAGCTTGTCATAGTGAGCTTCATAGTGGTCGATAACTTCCATGGTTTGCCTGCAAAGATAAGCAAACTGTCTTTCAAATTCGTCAAAAAGTTCCTCAAAGGTTTCGAAGTGAGAGTCTGTTTCAAGTCCTGTCTGATAGCAGGTAATCATATCTCGTCCACCGTTTAAGGCAAATTCCAGAGCCTTTGGAATGGATATCCTTCCGTTTGTGGTGCATGCGAGCTCGCCCTCGCAACCTGCTTCATAGCAACCCACAATGTGATATTTCATTGCATCGGATGTGTCGGCACCGTTTTTAATCAGCGACTCAATAACCTTGCTGTCAGACAAAAAGCATATGCTGTTTTTGCCCCTTTGAATTGCTTTAAAACACTCGGAAACAATGGCATCGGGAGTGTTGTCGGCACAAAGCAGATGGAATTTTGTGTTTGAGAGATTAGAATTTGCATACATATCCACAATTTCATATGTAAGCTCACTGACGGTTGAATTGCCATTTTCATCATTTCCGCCAATGGCAAAGGGAATGTTTGCAGGAGCTTTCAGACGGTCTGCTTCGGCAAAATAATCATATATGAGCTTTTTTGCATATTCTTTGTCTTCTTTTATCCAAAACGGATAAAAAAGAGCATCTATTCTTCCCATGGTGCGAAGATATGTGCCTTCAAACACATGGTGAAAAACATAATATGCAATGCTCGTCTGCATTGCTTCATAAAGATTCTGGGGTGGTCTGTTTCTTAAATTCAAAAGTCCCTGTGCCATTTCCGATTTATTACACTCTTTGGCAAGCTTTGCCGCTCTTTCAAGAAATCTGTCTATTCCTTCATAGAATTTCAGTACTCCGTTGTAGAATCTTTCGGTTTTGTCATTTTTTGAGTATTTGTTTTTGTATTCTTCAACACGTTTTTTCAATCCGTAAAAGCCAAGCTCCAAAATGTCTTCCCATTTCGGTGCGGTGTGGCTTATGTCAAATATACCTGTGTATGCAAGGGTGTCGTTTGCATGGGCGTGTACACCTTTCATAATTTCCTTTTTCATAACCCGATCCCTGTACCATGTAAGTTCAGAGGCAAGATCATGGCAGTTTACATCAACAAAAAATCGGTTTTCTTCGGGTATGATAATTTGGCAGTTGTCCATGAGAAATACAAATGTTTCACAGTCTTTTTCAAAAACATCAACTTCACCTTTGCAATCCCATCGGGATTCGATATATTTTGTAAGTTCATCTCTTGTCATTGACATAAAATCACTCCTTCTATATATTTGTTATATGTTCATAATATCAAAACAACATACCACTGTAAATTGTCAGAAACGGTAAAATTGAACTTTTCGAAACAGAATTATCATAAAACTTGAATTTTACACAAATATATTGTATAATAACGATATTAAAATAAATTTTAAATGGTGATTTTGTGGATAAAATAAATATTGCTTGTGAAAATCTTTGTTTCAGAAAAATAATCAATGTTTTGTCGACAAAGCTTAACAACTCAAAACAAATCAGAGTAAACGGCAGACACAGTGATGCATTTGTATTTATAACCTGCGGAAGCTGCAGCTATACCTTTGATGACGGATATACAATTTGTGTGAATGAGGGCGATATTTTGTATCTCGCTCATCATGCGGTTTACAAAATGGATATCCTCACTCCTGTGTACCAAAGCATATACTGTGATTTTGAATTTGTTGAAAGCACGCACAGAAAAAGTGACGTGTATTATCCCGAAAATATTTCCAACGCAGAAAACCTTTTTCTGAAACTCCACAGCCTCTATAAAACAGCATCGACGGCTTCGTTTCAGCGATGTATGTCTGTGATTTACGATATTTACGCAGTCATTGCTTCATCTGTTTGCGCAAATTATATAGCGCCCACATCTCAGATGAAAATAAAAGAAGTTCAATTATATATTGATTCAAACTGCTCGGATACACAGCTAAGTGTATCTTCGCTTGCTCATAGAGTCAATATGAGTGAAGTATATTTCAGAAAGCTGTTCAAATCACAGTACGGCATATCACCCATACAATACATAAAGTCTGTACGCATAAAAAAAGCTAAAGAGCTTTTGGAATATCCCTTTATGTCTACCGAGGAATGTGCACGGCAGAGCGGATTCTTGTCATTAGAATATTTTTGCAGAGAATTTAAAAAAGCAACAGGGATAACTCCCGCCGAATACAGAAAAAAGAATTATTAAACACAAAAAAGCCTGATGGCGGCAAAGGAAAGGATTTTTATTATGCCTGTTATTGAAATCAAAAACGAAAAACTCACTGTGGGAATTGATACATTCGGAGCAGAGCTTAAATATGTAAACGGCTGCAACGGAACAAAATTTATGTGGCCCGGAGAGGTTGGTGTGTGGAAGTCAACTGCACCGATACTGTTTCCCTTCTGCGGTTTTTTAAGGATGATACATATGAATTCAGAGGCAAGGAATATCATCTCAAAGGTAACGGCTTTGCCAACATAAAGGAATTTGAAGTAAATCTCATAAGCAACACAAAGGCAGAATTTTCGCTTCTTCCCGATGAAGAAACCGTAAACGGTTATCCCTTTGATTTTGCTTTCAAGGTTGTTTTTGAGCTTGTGGGAAACAGGCTTAAAACCGATTATGTTATAACCAACAACGGCGATGATACAACACTGTGTGTGCAAAGCTGCCCCTTTCAACAAAACCTCTTTCGGCTGAAAAGAATGTTACTCTTGTGCCTTATGGTGCTGCAAAAACCAGAATGACAGAAATGCCGTTGATTAAATAAAATTGTTGTGTAAAACAACAATTTATTAAAGATATTAATTAAGGAGGATGTTTTATGTTGACAATGGTAATGATATTATAAATCAAATTACGACGAAAGTTAACTGTTTTTCTTACAAACAATATTAAAAGGGATCGAATACGACCCCTTTTGATATAAACCCTCGGTTTCGATGGTTATCAGCTTATTTAATTTTCTCCGCCTCCGCCAACATGTTTTCTATAAAAATTCCATATCCTCTGGTTGGATCATTCACAAATACGTGTGTCACAGCGCCTACTAATTTTCCGTTTTGAATTATCGGTGAACCTGACATACCTTGCACAATGCCACCGGTTCGTTCAATTAAATCCGGATCTGTCACGTGAATGACCATATCTTTAAAACCGTCGCCATAATAATCCATGGTTTTCTGAATTTCTATTTCGAACCTCTCCACCTGATTTTTAGAAATATTAGACAAAATAAAAGCCTTTCCCTCACGAACCTGATTCCGTGAGGCAACAGGATACAAGTTCTCTTCTGACATGGGAACATCTAATGTGCCGAAAATGCCCTGCTCAGAATTTTTTGTGATAACACCCAAATCAGGCTCTGAGGTTTGAAAAATGCCTTTAAGCTCCCCTGGCTCACCCTTTTCACCTTTTTCAATATTAAAAACCGTTGCCGGTAACAGCGTTCCCTGAGAGACCGGCATAAGCGTTCCGGTGTCGCTGTCTGCAATGGGATGACCCAAGGCACCAAAGGCAAGATTTTCAGGGTTATAATAGGTCAGTGTGCCAATTCCGGCTGTGCTGTCTCTCAGCCAGATACCCAGCTTATAACCATCCTGCGTATTCAAGGGTGTCAGTTCTTTCACAAGCTCCTGCCCCTCCCTGAGCAGCGTGAAACGAATGGTTCTGCCATCGCTTTCCTGAATAATTTTTCCCATTTGTTCTGTATCAGCCAGCTCTGTTTCATCAGCTTTTAAGAAAATATCTCCCGTGCGAATATCCTGTTCACGAGAAATGTCACGAAGACGCCCTGTCGATTCCTGAATTGCCTGTGTGCCTACGCAGACCAGGCCTTGTGTAAAAATCTTGATGCCTACAGTATTGCCGCAAGCCGCTAAGGTTGTTTGGGGTTGCACATCTACCGTAACCGATCGAACAGGAATCAGACCAAATAGTTTAAGCGTCATATCATAGCCGCCGGTTTCATTCGGCCTTACATATTGGTTGTAACTATCCTCTTCTAATTGCCCGTCTTCTGATAACACACCTTGTGAGCCTGTCGGTGCATCTAAATAATATGCCGAATTGCCTCTTGTTGGTAGCGATTCTCCCTCAAACAGAATGATTGTTTCTGGATATCGCAGTTGACATTCTAAAATCATGGCAACAATCAGAAGAAAAAGAAGTCTGAAAAAAACTTTCACTCGTCCCGCTTTGGTGAGTCCCCAACTCATAGTTTCACTCCCCGATTCATCTAAAAAATCCTCTCTTCATTTAGATTGACCCGGAGTGAAAGGATTATCCCAGTACATTAAAGCCTTATTTTCCAAATTCATCCAATGATTTAAAACGATAGCCTTCGCTTTTTAAATCCTTAATAATACGGTCTAAAACCTCAGCATTGTCTTTTGACACTGCGTGAAGCAACAGCACAGCACCATCATGCACGCCTTTTTTAATTTGCTCATAGGCGTAATCCACACCTTTTTGATTGTTAACCTCCCAGTCTTTATAGGCAAAGCTCCAGAAAACATTCACATACCCTAAATCCTGTGCAATTTTCAACGTACGCTCAGAATATTCACCCCGGGGCGGACGGAAAAAATGCATCTCCTGACCATATAGCTCTTTGCACTTATCGTTTAAGGCAGTGATTTCTTTTGCCACTGCCTCTGTGCTTGCAAGCTGAGGCATGCTGGGATGATTCACAGTATGATTACCAACAATATGCCCTTCATCAAACATTCTTTGCACCAACTGCGTTTCCTTTTCTAAATACGGTCCTGTTACAAAAAATGCCGCCTTTACATTATTATCCTTAAGCACATCTAAAATCTTTTCCGTATAACCATTTTCATAACCCTCATCAAAGGTTAGATACAAGCTTCTGGGAATATTGTCTAAATAATAAGCTCCATATGTATCCATCATGTTTCGAATATTATCTGGAATTTCCGGCGGTGCATTCACATTTTTCTTTAAGCCCCAACCATACATGGTGTTGGGATAGGATGTATATTCTGCCTCAACATTAGTCATTGTGACGCTTACTGGCCGGCTTCCTTCTAAAGAAATTTCCTTTTGAAAAACATTTTCGTTCCCCGAACATCCAGACAAAATCAGCAGAACACACAAGCTCAGCATTAAAATTTTTTTCATGATATTCATTCCCTTTCATAATCAATTCCTTACTAGTCTATGCATATTTTTTTATTTTAAGTGTGGATTTTAATAAATATTTAACATGTGCGTGGTAAAATATAAATATGTAACCGTTAAGGAGCACACGTATGAAAAAAAACATGAGAAAAAAACGCTACATATCCTTCCCTGTCTTGTTGCGACTGGTAATATTAACACTTTTTGTTGCTCTTGTCGTTTTATCAATCGGATGGATTGTGTCACTAACACAGGTGAAATATGACGATACTATTTTAGGCTCAGAATATATTTCTGCAGAAATGCCTATTCCAACCGCCACGCCAACACCCACTCCGCCGCAGGACATAAAAATTGTGACACCATCATTTGCGGCAGAAATGGTCAGTGTTTATAACCATCCTGAAAAAATTGTCTATCTAACCTTTGATGACGGACCCACGGCCAACATCACACCCCAAGTTCTGGATATTTTAAAAGAAAAAGGCGTGACGGCCACCTTCTTTGTGTTGGGTGTAAATGTTGAAAAAAATCCCGATATTGCAAAACGTGCTGTCAGCGAGGGACACGTGCTGGCTAACCACTCCTATTCCCATGACTACAAAATGCTATATAACGGCACAGAAAACTTTGCACAAGATGTGATGCGAACTGAAAAAGTGATTGTAGATACTGTTGGTCAAGAAGGTTATGTGAAAGTATATCGATTCCCCGGCGGTTCTTTTGAAAGCAGCAAAAATCCACAGAAAGAAATTCTTGCCGAATTGGGGTATCAATTTCTTGATTGGAATGCTTTAAACGGCGATGCTGAGGGACATAACATTCCACCTGAAACATTATTGAAAAACGTGCAGGGTTATGCAAAAACCAAGCGTAATATTGTGCTTTTAATGCACGATGCAGCAACCAAACAGACCACTGTTGATTCACTGCGAGACAGCATTGACTGTTTACTTGCTGAAGGCTTTGAATTCAGAACGTTAAAAGATGAACCAATGGCCTGAAAATGACATATTAAAAGGACTGTAGCAAACACAATGTTTGTTACAGTCCTTTTAAATATGCGAAATAATGTTAAATGCCCATTTCCTCAAAAGCCTTGAGCACACCATTGCAAACCGCCTGTGCCAATTTCTGGCGATAGCTTTCCATCATCATGAGTTCACACTCTTCAGCATTGGAGATGAAGCCAATTTCAATGAGTGTTGCCGGCATTTTGGTTGAATTAACCACTGCCAGAGTTTTGCCATCCTTCACACCACGGCTATAGGCACCGGTCTGGTCAATCAGCTCATCCAAAAGAATTTGTGAAAATCGGCTGCTGTTCATGCCGCTGAGCACGTTGCCATTTTCCAAATAACCATAGGTTTCAATGCCATGAGCCTGTTCAACAATTGCAGAATTGGTATGAATGCTGACAAACAGAGATGTGCCGGCGTCATTAGCCAGACCGCCAACTTTAAGATAATCTACATATGTATCATCGGTGCGAATCATGTGCACGGCAACACCCTGTGCTTCCAGCAGTGCCTGAGCACGCAAGGCAACATCCAGATTGAATTCCTTTTCCAGTGCCTTAATGCTGCCGTCTTCATAATAACCCACAGCACCGCCATCTTGGCCACCATGGCCGGCATCTAAGGTCACAGAACGTGCCGGAGGTTTTTGTGTTGTTTTAATCCTGATTTCCCCGTTCTCTTCTGATATTTTTACAGTATCAACGGAAAGTGCCACCGTTAGAATGCCGCTTTCGCCGCTTTCCGCCGGTGTGTAAAACAGTTTCTGCATAAAATTACCCTTGGCAATTTGCTCCTGTTCCTCTGCCGGCAGATTCCCGTAAATTGGAACTGTAATTAAATTCCCGTTTAAAACAGGCTCACCGAATTCCATGTTCAAAATGACATAATCCTGCCCGCCTTCATATCCCCACTCTATTCGCTTGAAGATATCAACAGGCTTTTCATCTTTATCTGGTTCTTCTGTGGGTTTTGACGTTGCATCAGGTGTTTCTGTTGCGTCAGGAGCAGCATTGGGGTCAATGGTTAAAGTAATAATGATTTCACTGCCCTTCTGCTTGACGACATAGCCTAAATCCTCGGTCAAATCAATAACAATTCTGGCATCACTCGCCTGCTGGCCGAAGCGAATTTTATCCAGATTTCCATTACCTACTTCGATAACAGAGGGTATTTTTTCAAACACACCATCTTTCACATCAATGACTAACCGCAAAGGATCTTTCAAAAGAAATTCACTGTACTTTAGCTCATCAGAATCCGTGGAAACAGTTAAAACACCCTTGGTATCACTTTTTTCTTTATAGGTCACATCAGTTACCGTCACTTTGTTAACCAAACTGTCAATAACAATCGTGTCAGTATCGTTTTCAAAATCTACAAACATACCCAAACTCTCTCCCACAAAACGAGCAGGAATCATTGTGTAATCATTAATAATTTTCGGAGCAATGGGAATTTCCACCAACTTGCCATTGAGCCGGGCTGTTGTTTTATCAATTGTCAGAATCAATTCTGTATCATTCATGGTCACTGTCACCTGCCGCAGTCTGGCATCCCACTCCACTGTGGCACCTAAACCATCCTGAAAAACAGAACGTGCCGGCACAACAGAGTAATCAGAAAAAACAATGGGTGGCATTTCCGGCAGGAGCGGCTTATTATTAACCCGCAAATTAAAAATATTACCTGTGTAATCATGGTAGGCGCCGTCATAAAAAAACTGAACGCCGGCAGCACCAACCGCTGTCTGCATCAAGAGGAGGATCATTAAAACTGCAAAAAGTGTTTTTATCAGCTTCACATCTGTGCCTCCGTTCGTTTTAAAAATTGCATATATCCTTCCAGAATCAACGTGGCAGAAACCGTGTCTACAATAGCCTTTCGCTTTTTTCCCCGCACATCCAGCTCGCTTAAAAACCCATGAGCTGCAACGGTGGTTAATCGTTCATCCCAAAACACAATGGGAACATCAATCAGCTGTCCCAGCATTTCGGCAAAGGCCCTTGCTTTTTCAGCACTGGCACCCTCTGAATTATCCATGTTTTTAGGCAACCCCACCACAATGCGTTCAACCAGACTCGACTTTGCCAATTCTGCAATTTCCTGACAGGCAGTGGCACTCTGTTTCACAGTGCCCCAACCCTGGGCTGTGATGCAAAGCGGGTCAGAAAGGGCCACGCCAATGCGTGCGTCACCATAATCAATTCCCATTAACTTCATGTTTTTCTCCATTCCGCCACCAAAGAGGCAGCTGTTCAATGAAAAAAGTTTTATAATGCCCAAAAATCTTCTGACTGTTTTATTGTCTCAATAGCAATCTGTGCATTCTGTCGTGCCTTGTCGCAAAGAATCTTGTGCCGCTGACATAACTCCTGACGAATTTCGTCATAGTGTTCAAAAATATATTGCACAGCCAATTCCACTTGCTCCGGCTGAAAATCTTTCACCTGAGCAGCTGAACGGGCACCAATATACGACATAAAGGCATCAATTTTCGTGTCATATGAAAGACCAACCGTAGGAATAAAAGCATTGGCTGCATAAATGAGAGAATGAAGCCTCTCGGCAAGCATCAATTCCATTGCACCAATCACACCAATCGTTTCAGATGCCGTTCCGGGAGTGGTCAGAATATAGCTTTTCTCCTTCATCAGCTCTGACACTTTTTGAGAAATTGCAAGGTCCTCCGGATACTGCATTGGAATGAATAGCGGTGTCATTTCATATGCTGTTGAAAGTTTGTCTAACAGGCCTGCAAGCTGTGTGTAGAAATCAGCGCTGCAATCCTTCCAAGGGCGCAACGAAACACCAAACAGCTTGGTGCCCGGCTCAATTCCCTCCTGCATCAGAAGGTTCTGCACTCTTTCATGTTCCGCCGGTGGAATAGACAGGGCTGGGTCTGCCGTGACAAAAACGTTTTGGGTAGACACACCCAGTTGCTCAAGCTCATCAAGAGAGGCCTGTTCACGCAGGGTAATTGCTGTCAGCTTTTCAAGCACCTTGCCTGCCAGTTTTCTGTTTTTTTCTTTTTTAATTGGACCAATGCCATTGGCATAAAGCATCACAGGCGTGCCGACTTTTTGAGCTGACTGAATTAAAGCAAGATAATAGCGAAGAGAACGGCTTGATGTCACATCCTGCAGCAAGCTGCCGCCGCCACTGATGAATAATCTGGTGCTTCGAATTGCCTTTCGGATGGAACAAATGCTATACCGGTTCACTGAATCTACCTGATGCATTTTTTTCGTTTCTAATGGATTTTTAGACAGCACACAAAGGCGAATCTCCGGATTTTGCTCTTTTAAATGGCCAATCATGGCAGAAAGCAACGCTTCATCACCGGAGTTTCCATAGCCATAATAACCGGAAATAACTGCATCCCATTTCGTTTCTCTGGCAGCAGCACAATACATTTGGGCATTATCCTCAGCCATTTTTGCAACGGAATAACGCTCACAAATTATCTTTCGTGCATAGTCTCCCCATGCTTTTTGTTCCTCAGGTGTTGCCAAAAGAATGCGTTTTACATCCTCAAATAGCAATTCCTTAGACGAGTCAGCCAAGCCACGACAGCAAAAATTGGTGTCAACACCGGGCTGCAATTTATCTTCGTCAAAAATACCCAAATAGCCTTCGTTTCCTGCCACAATCACCGGTTTTGCACAAGACATTGCCTCCAGTGCAGACCGTGATACACCAATGAACAGGTCACTCATGGCAGCAAATAAATCAATATCAGTTCTGGCTCCGGCAAGGGTAATCAATTTGCGGCCTGCCTTTTCATTAACACCGTCAGACAAAGTTTTTAGTTTATCAAACACATTGCCGCCGCCAACAATAACAATTTCCACACCGGGGCAAACAGCCTCAATATCCAGTGCAATTTCCGCAAGATGAAAGGCTACCAGTGCCCGGTCTTCATCCATGCGGCTGATATATACAATTTTTTTGCTGTCCTTTTCAAGAGAAAACTCCTCTAAAAGCGGCGAAAAGTCTGCCGAAGGAGAAAAACGGTCAGTATCAATACCGTTAATGGTTACAAAAATGTTTTTCGGGTCAGTGCCATAATTATCCATCAAATATGTTTTTATGTCCTCGCTAACCGCCATAACCTTTTCGCCCCAGTTGGAAAGATAGCGAAATCCATAATTTGTGCGAAACACCCAATGAGCGGTTGTCACAAAGGTAAAACGCATAAAAGGATGCAGAAGTCCGCATAAAAAGGCAGGAATTCTGCCATGGGCATGAACAATATCTATCTTTTCCTTGCGGATAATATCCTTTAATGCGCCCAAAGATTTTAAAACCTTGCCCGGAGATTTGGTATACATAGGCACCTTATAATGCTTTATGCCGGCTTTTTCAAGGTGCGCCTCATATACGCCGCCACCCGATGCCACAACCACTTCAAAACCACGTCTGGCAAGCTCTAAGCTCAGTTCCAGAACATGGGTTTCCGCACCGCCGATTTCCAGACGCATCAGAGTCATTAAAATCTTCTTTTTTCTGATATCTGCCATGGTCACACCTCTTCCAGCAAGATTTTCGAATATAAACTAGTTTTATTATATAGTACAAATCACCTTTTTTCAATCATTTATTACTTTTTGTAACAAAATCTTAAATATGTGAAATGACAGACAATAAAAAATTATGACTATATTTCAATTTTTAGGGTACAACCTCACAAAAAGGGCGTTGCAATCTGCAACACCCTTTAAACATTTGATTAAAAATTGTCAAATCCAACTAAAAATTCCCGAAAGCAAGGTAACACCTTCGCCGGAAACGGTGAGAACACCGCCACCTGTTTTGCCGGTTTTCACGCCGCCGTCTGCAAGCTCAATCTTGCAGTCACATGGCTGCACCGCTGTTATAAAGGGCACATGACCTGCCATAACAGCCAAATCTCCTTCAACACCCCGCAAACTGATTTGAACCACATCACCGTGAAACAACTGACCTTCAGGAGAAGAAATGGTTAAGGGAAAGGTTCTCATTGCGACACCTTCCTCCCCTTTTCAACAGCCTCATCAATGGTGCCCACAAACAAAAATGCAGATTCAGGCACATCATCGTGTTTGCCCTCAATAATTTCCTTAAATCCACGAATGGTTTCAGAAAGAGGAACAAATGCACCGGGAATACCTGTAAATTTTTCAGAAACATCAAAGGGCTGAGATAAAAATCTCTGAATTTTTCTGGCTCTTTGAACAAGAAGCTTATCTGCGTCGGAAAGCTCATCCATGCCCATAATCGCAATAATATCCATCAATTCCTGATAACGCTGAAGGATTCGCTGCACTTCACGTGCAACAAAATAATGCTCTTCACCCAAAATTTCCGGTGACAGAATCCGGCTGGTGGATTCAAGGGGGTCAACTGCCGGATAAATTCCCTGAGAAGCAATGCTGCGTGACAGCACCGTGGTTGCATCCAGATGAGCAAAGGTCGTTGCCGGTGCGGGGTCTGTCAGGTCATCGGCCGGAACATAAACCGCCTGAATAGAAGTAATAGAACCCTTTTTCGTAGATGTGATACGCTCCTGCAAATCGCCCATTTCTGTTGCCAGTGTGGGCTGATAGCCAACCGCTGAAGGCATTCGTCCCAGCAAAGCAGAAACCTCGCTGCCCGCCTGAGTAAAGCGGAAGATGTTATCAATAAACAAAAGAACATCTTGACCCTCTTCATCTCTAAAATACTCTGCCATAGTTAGTCCCGAAAGAGCCACTCTCATTCTGGCACCGGGCGGCTCGTTCATCTGACCGTAAACCAGCGTTGTATTGCTCAGTACGCCGGATTCTTTCATTTCGTTATATAAATCATTTCCCTCACGGGTTCTCTCGCCCACACCGGTAAACACCGAAAGACCGCCCCGCTGTTTGGCTATGTTGTTAATCAGCTCCATGATGAGAACCGTCTTGCCAACACCGGCACCGCCAAATAAACCAATTTTTCCGCCCTTAGAATAAGGACAAATCAAGTCAATGACTTTGATGCCGGTTTCGAGAATTTCCGTGGATGTAGATAGTTCACTATAACCCGGTGCAGCACGGTGAATGTCCCATCGTGGCACATCTGCTGTGAACGGTTTGTTATCTACGGTTTCACCCAGAACATTAAAAATTCTGCCCAACGTTTCCCGTCCAACAGGCACACTGATTGCATTGCCGGTGTCTGTGACGGGTGTGCCCCTTTTTAGACCGTCTGTTGAAGACATGGCAATACACCGAACCACATTGTCACCGATGTGCTGTGCCACTTCAACAGTTAGTGTTTTATCTCTGTTTTGCATCGTTAGAGCGTTATGAATAGAAGGCAGACTGCCCTCTTCAAAGCATACGTCAACAACAGGACCCATAACCTGTGAAACACGGCCTTTTGCTGTATCAGACATAAATTACGCCTCCTTTAAATGTCGCTGCCTGCGACAATTTCAGTGATTTCCTGTGTAATTGCACCCTGTCGGGCACGGTTATAAGCAAGACCCAGGTCATCAATCATTTGCTGTGCATTTTTGCCGGCTGAATCCATGGCCACACGCCGCGCCGCCACTTCACTGGCAAAGCTTTCCTTCACTGCAGCAAACAACATGCCTGCCACATATTCCGGAACAAGAGCCTGAAGCACAGAAAGCTCATCCGGCTCAAAAACAATGCCGGTTTTTGCTTTTGTTTCATCTCCTGTAAGAGGGAGTATCCATTGAACCCGTGCCTCCTGAGACATCATGGAATGATATTGTGTGCAAAGAATGCCTAAACGGTCAAAGGCGTTTTCTGCAAACTCTCTGCAAAGAACCTCAGCAAGCTGCTTTGCACTTTCATAGCTGAACTGCTCAGCCAGTTGCAACTCACCCGAATATCGCTCCCACGCCCGTTTGCCGATTGGTAAAACGTCGGCCGTTTCATATTCTTTAAGCAAACGAAACACATTGGCATTGTAACCGCCGGCCAAACCTCTGTCGCCGGCAATGACAATCAGTTTCGTTTTGCCTCCCTCACGTTGAGCCATATAAGGACTTTTGGCACATTCAGAACTTTGCGCTAGCAACCTGATGGCATCGTTAATTGCTAAAGCATATTCTCTGCTGTCATTCATAGACTGGGTTGCCCTTCGAATTTTAGATGAGGCCACCAGACCCATAGCCTTCGTTAAATGCAGGGTGGAATTCACGCTTTTAATTCGTGTTCTCAGCTTCTTAATGTCAGCACCCATACACTCACCTCTTTAGTTCAGAAAGAGCCTGTTTTAACTGATTCACATCTTCGTCTTCCCAGAAATTAGATTCGATTCTCACCAGAAAACTCTCATATTTATTTTCCAGCAGCTCATAAAGCCGCTGTTCATATTCCTTAACCGCTGCCACCGGCACATCGTTTAAATAACCGTTAATAACGCCATAAACAATGGCAACCTGACAGCCCACACGAACAGGAGCATTACGGTTTTGCTTCAACACCTCAACAATTCGTTCACCAAGAGCAAGCCGTGCTTTGGTGTCTGCATCAAGGTCACTGCCGAACTGAGCAAACGACTGCAGCTCACGATATTGGGAATAAAGCAGTTTCAGTTCACCAGACACCTTTTTCATGGCTTTAAGCTGTGCAGAGCCGCCCACACGACTGACTGAAATACCGGGGTTGATAGCAGGCATAATACCCGCATGGAAAAGGTCGGTTTCAAGAAAAATCTGACCGTCGGTAATGGAGATAACATTCGTTGGAATATAGGCTGAAACATCACCGGCCTGAGTTTCAATAATCGGCAAAGCCGTGATGGAACCACCGCCATATTCAGGTGCCACACAGGCCGCACGCTCCAATAAGCGGGAATGTAAATAGAACACATCACCGGGATAAGCCTCACGTCCCGGCGGGCGGCGAATCAATAGAGACAGCGCACGGTACGCCACCGCATGCTTGGAAAGATCATCATAAATAATTAAAACATCTTTTCCCTTTTCTCTGAAATATTCCGCCATAGCACAGCCAGAATAAGGTGCTACATACTGCAGCGGAGCCGTTTCCGATGCCGAGGCAGAAACAACGATGGTATATTCCATAGCACCGGCATGAGTCAGCTCATTCACAAGCTGAACAACAGAACTGTTTTTCTGCCCGATTGCTACATAGATACAAATAACATCAGAATGCTTCTGATTCATAATAGTATCAATAACAATCTCCGTTTTTCCCGTTTGGCGGTCACCAATAATCAATTCACGCTGACCTCTGCCAATGGGAATCATGCTATCAATAGCCTTAATACCCGTCTGCAACGGAACCGATACACTTTTTCGCTCGATAATGCCGGGGGCCTCCGACTCAATCGGCCGTGTTTCCGTTGTCGTAATGGGTCCCTTCCCGTCAATAGGCTGACCCAAAGCATCAACAACACGCCCCAAGAATGCCTCTCCCACCGGAACGGACAAAACTCTGCCTGTTCTACGGACAACAGACCCCTCTCGAATGTTATTTTTATTGGAAAGCAATGCCACCGAAACCGTTTCACTTTCCAGGTTTTGCGCCATACCGTAGCTGCCATCTTCAAATTCAAGCAACTCACTGGACATACATTCACTAAGCCCATAAACCCGTGCAATTCCGTCACCAACCAAAATAACCGTGCCGGTTTCCTTCATTTCGAGCCGTGACTGATAATTTTTTATTTGTTCTTTAATGACACTGCTGATTTCTTCCGGTCTTGTGTTCATTTACCTATCACTTCCTTCATATCACGCAGGCGGCTGCGAAGACTCCCGTCAAGCACTTTTCCGTCTAATTCCACAAGCATGCCGCCAAGCAAGGATTCATCAATGAAATAATCAGTTTTAACTTCACGCTCACACAGCGCCTCAAGCTTTTGAGTGAGCAATTTCTTTTGACCATCTGTCAATGCAACAACACTGGTTACCCTTGCATTCACAATGCGCTCTGATGCATCAAGAAGCTTTTGATATTCCTCCACAGATTCATCAAAGCAGGCAATGCGCCCCTTTTCACAAAGCAGTTGTAAAAAAGAAACCACATTTTCAGGAATCTGCCCACAAAAGGCCTGTGAAATAGCCGAGAGACGTTCGCTCACAGCAATGTTAGGAGATGCCAGAAAAATTGGATATGTGGGTTCTTCACAAAACACCTGCTTCACCTTTAAAAGAGCCTCGGCATATTCTTTCTTTTGGTTTTGCTCACAGGCAAGCATAAACAGCGCTGCTGCGTATTCTCTACTGATTTCCGTCATCGCCGTCACCTATTTTCTGTATAAAAGAATCAATCAAATTGTGATGATCTTTTGTGTTGATTTCACGCTCCAACATTTTTTCTGTCAAAGCCCCGGAGACCTCCACAATTTCCCGTTTAATGCCCTCTGCCGCTTTTTTATATGCAAGTTCTGCCTCAGTTTCTGCCTGATGGAGAATGCTCTCAGCACGCATCTTGGCTTCTGAAACAATTTTTTCTTCACGATATCTTGCACTTTCTGAAGCCTCTGTTAAAATAACAGCCGCCTCATCTTTGGCGCCTTGCAGCTTGGTCTCCCAGGCTTTTTGACTCTGGGCAGCCTGTCTGGCAGCGTCATCTGCCGCCTGATATTGCTCGTCAATCTCGCCTTGTCTCTTTGCCATTACTTTTTTAACAGGACCATAAAGGAACTTTTTAATAATTAAAAAAAGTATGACCAGATTGGCAAGAGAAATCAATATCTGCCACAAATTAACGGAAATAACATCTAAAGATTGTAGCATTGTATTTTCTCCTTAGCCGAAAAGCATTGAATTTAACCGTGGTTTTTGCTTTCTCGGTGTTAAAATACTCGGCATTCCGTGGGGATTGCCTGTTCTTTTCTGATTTTTTTGTTTTTCAGATTATGTGCACTTGCCAATTAACGAATTGCATTAAGCAAAATATTAATCAGCATGTTCGGTGCAACGAAAATCAGCAAAATTGCAATAACCAGCGCATAAAGACCAGTTGTTTCCGCAATGGCACAACCCATCAGCATTGTGCTTGTGACGCTTCCTTTGCTTTCCGGCTGACGGCCAATGGCCTCACATGCCTTTGCAACAGCGTTACCTTCACCAATACCGGGACCAATACCGGCAATCATTGCCATACCGGCACCCAAAGCACAGGCACCTAAAATAATACCAATTGCCAATTCCAACATGTCACATTACCTCCTAAATTGTTTCTTGTTGTTTTCTTTGTTTTTTATTAAAATACTCCTCCAGCGGAAATCCGCCGGAAACATACATCATTGTCAGCATCGCAAAAATATAAGCCTGTAAACAGCCGCTAAACACATCGAAATAGATGGAAAGCACCGCCGGAATACCAATTTGCAAAAAGGGAATTTCTCCTAAAAATCCGGGCATCCATCCTAAAACTATGTTTGTTAAGCCCTGCAGACCGGCAGCAACCAAAACTGAAATAACAGCACCTGACAGCACGTTTCCATAATGACGAAAAGCCATAGACACCGGTGTTGCAATCTCGCTGATAATATTCAGCGGTGCTAAAAACGGCACCGGTTCGGCAAAGCTTTTTAAATAACTAATCGGTCCGCATTTACTTTTATAATAGGTGATTAAAACAAACACCAAAATGGCCCAACCTGCCACTACGTTTAAATCAGAGGTGGGGGCATAAAGACCGAAAAGGGATAACAAGCTGGAAAAACCCGACAGTGCTAAAATTGAAGTGATAAACGGGGCAAAGCCGGCAAAATAATCACCCATGTTGTCTACAACAAGCTTTTCAACTGTTTCAACAATCCATTCTGCAAAATGCTGCCTTTTCAAAACGGTTTTCGTTGCAAGACCATGAGTTAAATAAAGACACAATCCTAAAATTGAAATCATTACAAGCCAGGAATTGATTTGCGATTCTGTAATCAGCAAATTCTGAATCGGCATAGGAATCGTGCCGTAAATCAACGCACCGGATATTTGAATTCCCTCGCCCGCCGGCGAAGTTAGCACATTAAAAACAATGCCTGTAATAATAGGCAAAATCATAAGACAAATATAAAAAACATCTACCGCTAAAAAAAAGCCTTTTTTTGAACGCACCACTGTATCACCTCCATGAAAAACGCTCCACTCTCAAGATGCCTTCCCCTGTTTCCAAAAAGGACGAAAACCAATCGCAACCCGGGGAAAGAAGAGAGGAATAATAACCGCCCATGTATTAAAGCACGAAAGCAACACGCCAACAACGGCAACGGCAAAAAGCATCAGCGTTCTGTAAAGCTGAGAAAAATGCATGGTTGTTTTTGCAGCATCCTGCTCCTTGCTCACAGCCCTCTGCACAGTAAGCCCCATCAGAAAAAAATTCAAAATCGATGCAGCACCGCTCAAAAGATTGCCGAGCAAAACTGTATAATTCCATTTTCCTATAATTAAAAAAACAGCCTGCATAATTGCACTAAGCACCAACATCCAGCAAGCTATATATTTCGTTTCCTGTAAAACGGCCCGATCAACTTTTTCCAAAACAATCACCTTACAATAATATTATTTACGCACATCTGTAAATTATCATACAAAAAAAGTCAATATCATACATATTAAATTTTTTTATTATTATATCACATCGTATATAAAATGTAAATACTTCACTGTTAATTTTAGAGGAAAACTGAACTATGGTGATGTTTTTGTTTTAGCTAAATGTTGCAGCGAATTTAGCTGAAAAAAAGACAGATTTCTTGCGAAATCTGTCTTTTTTCTGGTGGAGATAAGGGGAGTCGAACCCCTGACCTTTTGACTGCCAGTCAAACGCGCTCCCAACTGCGCTATACCCCCAAACAAATTACGTTTTTATTTTAACATAAAGGAATCTGTTTGTCAAGAGGCTATTTGTTAAGGTTTAAAACATATTGTGTAGGTTTACAATAGATGTGTTACATCCCAACATATTTTATTACGAGTAAACTCATAACAAAATATGTTGGCTAAAAAAAGAATACGGAAACCATCCCAAATGTGTTATAGTTAAGTTACCACACAAAACTACACAA
>JAZSAS010000054.1:0-8489 GCA_045602005.1 Clostridia bacterium | reverse complement strand
CATCATCTCCGTATTCCATTTTTACAATTTCATCTGCCGTATAACGCAATGCATTATATAGAGCAGTTACGATATATGGAACCGGACTTCTGACTTGAATTTCAACCTCGCCGTTAACAATTTTCCTTGGCATATTATTATCGACATAGACGATATGCTCGTAGCTGATATTTTCTAATCGCCTGCGAACAATTTCGCGGGAAATGATTTCGCCGCCAACCGAAATTGATTCTGAATTAAACATAATCTCAATAGCCGATTCATAATTCTTCTTTGTCAGTCCATTCAGTTCATATATTTTTGCACGATCCATCAAATCTTCTATTGATGATAGATGGTTATTAATAAAACAATTAATATTTTTATTTATATATTTATTGCAGTCGTCTTGTACACCACCTTGTTCCTCAGACACACCATAGGGTGAGTCATCAGGAATACTGTCGGTAGTGTTTTCTGTAACCTCATCATCTTCATTGGTGGTTTTTACACACACCACATAGAGATTTGATGCAGCACCTCCGGACTTTTTCTCTCGGTTCTCTTTGGTAATTATTCCGTATTCAATCAAATTTTTAATCCCATTCTTTGCCTTTGATAAACTCATTCCGGTTTCTCTTGCGATGGTTTCGTAAGAGGGGTAGCAGGAAGAGTTGCATCCTAATAATTTCATCAGGTAACAAAGGATACGAAATTCATATACATCGAGCCTTGAGTCGTTAATAAATTCGTTAGGGATTATTGTGAAGTTTCCATTTAGTTTCATTAAAGTTTTCCTCCTTAAATTCAAATAAAAAAACACAGAGTAGAAAATTTACTCTGTGCTTTGGAATTGATATTGAATTTAGGGTGAGGGTTCAAATCTTTCAAAAATACTGTTGACAGTAACAAATTTGTCCTCGAAAAATTTTGAACTTAAAACCTCGAAAAACCGCATAAAATAGCGAGATGACACTACTGACAGTAATATCATCTCGCTATTATGGTGGAGACGAGGAGAATCGAACTCCTGTCCGAAAACGCCGCCGATTTAAGCTCTCCGAGTGCAGCTTGTGATTAAGATTCCCCCAACGCACGGCTCACAAGCAAGCCGGACGTTTCGGTAGCTTCATGATGCATGGCCGGCGCAAAGCTTAACCGGCTCACGTTCACTGCTTCATAATGCCCGGTGCCCGGTCGCAGTCCCCCGGGGCGGACAGCCGCCTAAAATTAGGCAGCAGCTAATTCAGTGTTAGCGTTTAATTTTAAAAATTGCGGTTTTTATAGCGGCACCGCACCGCTACTCGCTCTTAAACCCTTAGCATCCCCGTCGAAACCGTTGCGTCCCCGTAAGACAGCTATGCTACAATGGCTGTATGTTTATTATACCGACCCCGCACCTGTTTGTCAAGAGGATAACTGCCGGTAATATATAGCATTTCAATAAGGAATGTAAAATATACCAGTTTAAAATAATTTAAAAAAAACATAATATAACGATTGCAATTATGAAAAAAATGAAATATAATGTAGAGGATAATATATTAGTAAAACAAGGAAAGAGGAAAATATGGGACATATCACAAGAGCAATTGATGAATGGGGAAATCTGCGGATTAGCTTTATTGACAGCCGTGACATTGTCAACGCCGCCCAAAGCATTCATCACACATCACCGGTGGTGACAGCAGCATTAGGACGGACACTGACGGTTTCTGCCTTGATGGCGGCATCATTTAAAGCTCCCACAGATAATATGACAGTTTATATAAAGGGTGACGGGCCTTTAGGCGGCATGGTTGTGTCGGCAGATGGTGCCGGCATGGTAAAAGGCTACGCTTATGAGCCTTTAGTTGATCTGCCACTGAAGCGGGGCAAGCTTGATGTAGGCGGCGCCATTGGCAAAGGGTCTCTTGCGATTTCTAAGGATTTAGGCTTGAAAGAACCATATGTGGGACGAGTGCCGCTGGTGACCGGTGAAATTGGCGAAGATTTCACCTATTACTTTGCAAAATCTGAACAAACACCCACAGCCATTGCGCTGGGTGTTTTGGTTGACACTGACCTGACAGCCCGTCAGGCAGGCGGTTTTATGGTGCAGCTTCTTCCCGGTGCTGAAGATGAAGTGGCCATTTTGCTGGAGAATAACCTGAAAAAACTCCCGCCTCTAACCACAATGCTGGAAAACGGCATGACCGCAGAGGAAATTCTGGGAGCTGTTACAGAGGGACTGGAGCTTCAATATTTAGACCCTGTAGACTACGAGTATCGCTGCGATTGCAGTCATGAAAAAATCACCCGTGCCTTAATCAGTCTGGGAAAGGACGAGCTATCCGATATGATTGAAAAGGACAACGGTGCAGAAATTACCTGCCAGTTCTGTCCTAAAGTTTATCACTTTTCCACCGAAGATTTGGCAGTTCTTTTACAATCGGCTGAATAGACCGTAAAAACAGACGCAGGAGGCGTTTATTCTATGAAAATTATTATTGTCGGCGACGGTAAGGTCGGCATGACATTAACTGAATATCTGTCACAAGAAGGCCATGACATTATGGTTATTGACAGCAACCCTAAGGTGATTCAGAATGCTGTGAACACCTATGATGTTATGGGCATTAGCGGCAACGGCGCTAACTATGATGTGTTGCAAGAGGCCGGTGCTGCCCGTGCTGATTTGTTGATTGCCGCTACCAGCTCAGACGAGCTTAACATTTTAAGCTGTTTAATGGCAAAAAAAATCGGCACAAAAAACACCATTGCACGGGTGCGAAACCCGGAATATGCCCAGCAGCTGGTGTTTCTCCGTGAGGAATTGGGACTTTCCATGCTGGTGAATCCTGAATTTGAGGCAGCACGTGACATTTCCCGTGTGCTTCGCTTCCCCTCCGCCATCACGTTGGAGTGTTTTTCAAAAGGGCGGGTGGAACTGGCAGAAATCCGAATTCCCGAAAACGGTCATCTAGCCGGCAAACGTTTATCAGAGCTATATAAAATTTGTAAGGAAAAAATCCTGATTTGTGCTGTTCAGCGTGGTGAACAGGTAGAAATTCCCACCGGTGACTTTCTTTTAGGGCCAGGAGACAAAATCCACATAACCGGCTCCCATGCCGCTCTTGCCTCCTTTTTCAAAGCCATTGGCATGTTTAAACAAAAATCTAAACATGTGCTGGTTGTGGGTGGCGGAAGAATTGCTTATTATTTGGCACGTCTAATGGCAGATGCCGGTGTGGATCTCAAAATTATTGAACAAAATGAAGAACGTTGTTTAGAACTTTCAGAAATGTTGCCCCGTGCCACAGTGATTTGCGGCGACGGAACTGACCAGGCCACCTTGCTGGAAGAGGGGCTTGCCGATTCTGATGCCTGCGTTGTGCTAACCGGCATTGACGAAGAAAACATTATTGTTTCTCTATATGCCCAAACACTGAACGTGGATAAAATTATTACGAAAGTCGACCGAACCTC
This sequence comes from Clostridia bacterium, assembly GCA_045602005.1. GTDB lineage: Bacteria > Bacillota > Clostridia > UBA1381 > UBA9506 > UMGS755. The sequence continues at coordinate 5,042 of JAZSAS010000054.1, read as the reverse complement.
ATTTTGGGATATGGTTGAAAGTCTGGGAATTGACAGCCTCGTTTCGCCGAAAATCATTACAGCAAACCGCATTGTCCGCTATGTGCGTGCTATGCAGGATTCCGGCGATTCCAGTGTGAAAACCCTTTACAAAATTGTAGGAAATAATGTGGAAGCATTAGAGTTCGACATTTTGCAAAACAGTTTTTACACCAATGTTCCCTTCAAAGATTTAAAAACCAAAAACGGCATGCTGTTTGCCAGCATTATCCGCCACGGACGGGTGATCATCCCCGGCGGTGATGACCATTTAGAGGTGGGGGACAGCGTCATTGTTGTCACCAACAGCAGCGGCTACGTTAAAAATCTGGAAGATATTTTTGCTTAACGGCGGAGGCGTTTATTCTAATGAATTATAAAATGGTTGCCTATCTTCTGGGCAGAATTCTGGTTATTATGGCATTGCTCATGTGTTTGCCCTTCTTTATTGCAATTTTGCAGCAGGAAGACACATGGCTTGGTTTTTTATTGGCTGTTTCCGGTCAGTTTATGCTGGGTGCTCTGTGCAGCATTCGCAAGCCAAAAAATACTGAAATTTATGCCAAAGAGGGGTTTGTGATTGTGGCACTGGTTTGGATACTCACCTCTCTGTTTGGTGCTTTGCCTTTTTATCTAAGCGGGGAAATTCCCTCATTTATGGATGCTTTTTTTGAAACAGTTTCTGGTTTCACCACCACCGGTGCCAGCATTTTAAACAATATTGAAGCTTTGTCTGACAGTGCTTTATTCTGGCGCAGCTTTACCCACTGGATTGGTGGTATGGGCGTTTTGGTGTTTGTGCTTGCAATTCTACCTAAATCTCACGCATCCCAGTCAATGTACATTATGCGTGCCGAAGTTCCCGGACCACAGGTGGGCAAGCTGGTTTCCAGAATGCGCAGCACCGCACGAATTCTATATAGCATTTACATGGCACTGACAGTGCTGGAAATGCTCTGCCTCATGGCTGCAGGCATGCCTCTGTTTGATAGTGTGCTTAATTCCTTTGCCACTGCAGGAACCGGCGGTTTTTGTTTGAAAAACGCCAGCATTGCGGCTTATGACAGTGCACTCATTGATGGCATTATAACCTTGTTCATGACCTTGTTTGGCATTAACTTCACCCTGTTTTACTTGCTTTTAACCGGCAATATTCTGCAGGCGTTAAAAAGCGAGGAGCTTCGGTGGTACTTAGGCATCATTGCAGGAGCTGCATTGATAGTCACCCTGAATATCATACCCCAATACCGTGGTTTTGGAGAAGCTTTTCGTTATGCAATCTTTCAAGTCTGCTCTATCATCACAACCACAGGTTTTGTAACTGCCGATTTCACTCAATGGCCAATTTTATCCCAAACAATTTTAATGATTTTATTGTTTATGGGTGCTTGTGCCGGTTCTACCGGTGGCGGTCTCAAGGTTTCCCGTGTGCTGATTCTTCTTAAATCTTCAGTGAAAGAAGTGCGTCAGCAAATTCGGCCCCGCTCTGTGTGTGCACTGAAGTTAGAGGGAAAAGCTGTTGAAGATAAAACCGTTTCTGGTGTTATGGCCTACATGTCAATTTACTGCTTTTTCTTCATCATTTCCCACCTGCTGGTGTCTTTAGACCAGGTTTCCTACACCACCGGATTCACAGCAGTTGCAACCTGTTTAAACAATGTTGGTCCCGGTCTTGATGGTGTGGGGCCTGTCAATAACTTTTCGGGGTTTTCAGACTTTTCAAAGCTGGTGTTGTCAGTTGACATGCTAGCGGGTCGATTAGAGCTTTTGCCTATTATGACTCTGCTTGCCCCTGCCACCTGGCGGCATCGGTAAAACAACAACCCAAAAATCAAGAAACGCTATTGACAAAACGCAAAAAGTGTGTTATAATTTGTCACATCTCAATCGGAAAGAGTTTTCCGAAGCAAGATAAATGACCGCCGATATAATTTCTATCGGCCAAGGCCATACGGACAGCCGGGTCAAATGCCGAAAACCGCATCTGCGGTTGGCAACTTCTGTTGCCTTATTGATTGAGTTAAAAGCTCAAATTTTATAAGTTGGTGACTTAAAACCAATGCCATGCGGCATATAACTTGTGAAATGGTCAATAAGAGTGGTAAAAGTAATCTTTGCTATATAGACTCTAAACCCATTGGGATACGAAATCAGTATGAACGCCCTACTCTTTAGGGTTCTCATTCTCTCGTTTTTACAAGTGGTGTGCTGCGTAACTGCGGCATATCACTTTTTTTAATTTCCTTTTAAGGGGTGCGCCATGAATAAAATTATTGAACTGAAAAATATTTCTAAAGCATTTGACGGTGAATTGATTTTAGATAACATCAGCCTGGATATTCATGATAATGAGTTTATCACCTTGCTGGGACCCTCCGGTTGCGGCAAAACCACAACACTGCGACTGATTGGCGGCTTTGAGCACCCTGACGAGGGCGATATTATGTTTATGGGGCAGCGAATCAACGATACCCCGCCTCACAAACGTAATGTCAACACCGTATTCCAGAAATATGCTTTGTTTCCCCATTTAAATGTGTTCGAAAATGTGGCTTTTCCCTTGCGTGAACGCCGTGTGCCAAAAAAGGAGATTCAAGAAAAGGTGCACCAGATGCTGGATTTGGTTATGCTTTCAAACTTTGCCGACAGGCGGGTTACCAGCCTTTCCGGCGGTCAGCAGCAACGTGTTGCCATCGCCCGGGCACTGATTAACCATCCTAAAGTGCTGCTTTTAGATGAACCTTTGGGTGCCCTTGATTTAAAGCTAAGGAAAGATATGCAGCAGGAACTGAAAAAAATTCAAAAAAGCACCGGCATTACCTTTATTTTTGTAACCCATGACCAGGAAGAGGCCCTGAGCATGTCTGACACCGTTGTGGTGATGAGCGAGGGTAAAATTCAGCAAATCGGCACACCTGCAGATGTGTATAATGAGCCTGTGAACGCCTTTGTGGCGGATTTTATTGGCGAAAGCAACATCATTGACGGGGTAATGCTTGAAAACTACTCTGTCAGCTTTTCCGGTCACACGTTTCAATGCTTAGACACGGGCTTTGCCAAAGGTGAGCCGGTGGATGTGGTGGTTCGACCCGAAGATGTGGATATTGTCCCCGAAGAACAGGGCATGCTCCGCGGTGTTGTAACCGCTGTGACCTTTATGGGCGTTCATAACGAAATCATTGTAGACATTGGTGGTTTTAAATGGATGATTCAAACCACAGACTCTGTCAATGTAGACGAGCGCATCGGCATTTACTTAGAGCCTGATGCGATACACATCATGAAAAAGTCTAAGTATTCCGGCATGTTCGGCGATTACTCCTCCTATTCTAACGAACTGGATGAGCTTTCCGAACCGGGAGGTGAGCAGTAGCATGGCTCAAATGGAAAAAACGAAACATTCTCGCAGAATCAATGGGGCTTTGGCACCTTATTCACTTTGGTCACTGCTGTTCATTCTTGTGCCCCTGATTTTTGTTGCATACTATGCCTTTACTGACGAACATTTTCAGTTCACAACTGAAAATATCACTCGGTTTTTTACAGCAACCAGCAATTTAAAGGCTGATGACGGCACCATCACAGAGGTGCGTACTTATATTGTCATTTTCATGCGCTCTTTAAAGCTGGCGGTTATTTCCACGCTGGTCTGTCTGGTGCTTGGTTATCCCATGGCCTATATCATGGCCCGTGCCAAGGAGCGGACGCAAAAAACCCTGATTACACTGGTGATGATTCCCATGTGGATGAACTTTCTCATTCGCACCTACGCCTGGATGACCATTCTGCAAGACACCGGCATTTTAAACAGCATGTTAGATCTTGTAGGAATTCAACCTGTTCACATCATCGGCACAGAGGCGGCAGTGGTCATCGGCATGGTGTATGACTATTTTCCCTATATGATTCTGCCTATTTACTCTATTATGGCAAAAATGGATCTCCGGCTCATAGAAGCCGCCCGGGATTTAGGCTGCAATAGCTTTTCTGTGTTGCGGCGGGTCATTTTTCCCTTAAGCCTGCCTGGCGTCATCTCCGGCATCACCATGGTTCTAATCCCCTCCATCAGCACCTTCTACATATCCCAGAAGCTGGGAAACGGCAAATTCTTCTTGATTGGTGACGTGATTGAGGGACAATATATTGCAAACAACCTGCATTTTGCCGCTGCCATTGCCTTTATTCTCATGTTAATTCTTTTGGGGTGCATGGCATTGGTAAAATACTTCACAGCACGGGTCGTTTACGGGGGTGAGTAAAGTGAAGCTTTCATCAAAAATTTATACAACGCTCATCTTCCTGTTTCTCTTTGCTCCCATTGCGGTGCTGTTGGTGTTTTCTTTTAATGAGGCCAAAAGCCTTTCTGTGTTCTCTGGCTTTTCTCTAAAATGGTATCGAGAGCTGCTGAGCGACATAAACACCTTAGAATCAGTGAAAAACACTTTGGTTCTTGCCTCGTTTGCTACGGTGATTTCAACCGTGATGGGCACTGCAGCGGCCTTAGGCATTAATAAGCTGAGAAAGCAATGGCACAAAACCCTGGTGAACACTGTGACAAACATTCCCATGATCAATCCGGATATCATCACTGGTATTTCCATGATGCTGGTGTTTGTTTTTGTGGGTCGGCTCTGGGGCGCATCAACCAGTTTGAATTTCTGGACGATGCTCATTGCCCACGTAACCTTCTGTCTGCCCTATGTGATTTTTCAGGTGCTGCCCAAGCTGCAGCAAATGGACAGAGATTTGGTGGAGGCCGCCATGGATTTGGGTTGCACACCTGCAAGAGCCTTTTTTAAAGTTGTGCTGCCGGAAATTCTCCCCGGTGTAATCACCGGTGCTATTATGTCCTTCACGCTGTCGTTGGATGATTTTGTCATTAGCTATTTTACCTCCGGCAACGATTTTCAAACCTTGCCGATTCGTATTTACGGTATGACAAAAAAGACAGTAACACCTAAGATGTATGCCTTGGCAACCATCATCTTTATCGTGACAATGACACTGCTTCTGCTGAATAATCT
>JAZSAS010000053.1:0-8762 GCA_045602005.1 Clostridia bacterium | reverse complement strand
GTTCTGCTTTATTCTATGTCAAGAATAAATACAATCTGTAACGAACAAAACACCCTTGTACAGCAAATAATCGATATAACAGAAGACAACTTTAACAATCCCCAATTATCTATCTCAATAATCGCCAAGGAACTTGCCTATAACGCAAAATACATTTCACATCTTTTTAAGCAAAAAATGGGTGTGGGTTACACCGAATATTTAAGAATGTATCGTATAAACTATGCAATTATGCTATTAGACCATGGTATTGATTCAGTTAAAAACATTGCTTCGTTAAGCGGATTCTCTAATCCAATGTACTTCTCATCAGTTTTTAAGCAAACAGTAGGTGTTTCTCCGTCGGAATACAACAGCAAGCAGAGTGGTTAAACTCGCACAATGCTTTTCTCTGCAAGGCGTATTTCAACAAAAAAAGACTTGTCAATCGACAAGTCTTTTTTATGGCTTTCACGTACATAATAGATGCAGTATATTTTTAGTGAAATATCTCACTTTGCTCGATATGAAATAATCCTGACGGATTATGAAATATTTTTCTTTTAGAAAAATGTGAAATAAAATTTGCCTTTTCATATTGCGTAGCAATATTTCATACACAAAGTGTATTTCATAGCGAAGCTATTTCACTTGCCGCAGGCAAATTTCATTGAAAAAGAGATAATTTTACCGACAGTAAAATTATCTCTTTTTCTTGGCGGAGAGGGAGGGATTCGAACCCTCGAACGGGTATTAGCCGTTACACGATTTCCAATCGTGCGCCTTAGGCCAGCTCAGCCACCTCTCCTTATATGCAGCTTTTCAAACCAACGCTAAATAATTATAGCATATTTATTTTTAGAATGCAAGAGGAAATTAAAAAAAATTTTAAAAAAAGAAAAATTGAAAAAATTTTACAATTTTGCTTGACTTTCAGATTTACTTAGCATATAATAAGGTCAAAGACTTTGTGTATTGGCAGGAGGTTTTCCGGGCGTGTCTGAGCAATTCTCCCTGAAATCGTCGGCAATTGATTCCTTCAATCAATGTGATGAAGCGTTATCTTTGCTGGCTAAAGGCGGAAATGTTCAAGCCATGGAAATTCTTGTTAATCGCTATCGTGACTTTGTTAAGGCTTGCTCCCGGTCATATTTTTTAATGGGTGCGGACAGGGAGGATGTCATTCAGGAAGGAATGATTGGTCTTTATAAAGCGATTTTAGGTTTTGATGCTGAAAAGAATGCAAGCTTTAAAACCTTTGCAAGGCTATGCATTAAAAGGCAGGTTGTTTCGGCAGTGAAAATGTCTTCAAGGCAAAAGCACATGCCGCTTAACACATACGTTTCCTTAAATAAAAGTGATAGCGGAACAGATTTTTTTGACAACCTGGGTTATGTGAGCAAAAATAACAGTAGCGACCCTGAAGCAATTGTTATTGAACGGGAAAACGTTCAGGATGCTCATGACAGAATCGATAAAGCGTTGTCTGAATTTGAGGCAAAAGTTTTGATGTATCACTTAAACGGTGTGCCTTACGGCAAAATTGCTGTTTATTTGGGAAAAGACCCAAAATCGGTTGATAATGCACTGCAAAGAATTAAACGGAAAACAGAAAAATTTCTTTTAAAAAAGAAATTTTGTAATTAGTAAAGTTTGGGTGTGTTGTAAATTTGGTAAAACGGGGCTTAGTCCTGTTTACATTATATTTTTTTATTATCAAAGTGAGGGAAAACACATGTACGAAGACAAGACGTTGGTTTGTAAGGATTGTGGTACAGAATTCGTATTCACAGCCGGCGAACAGGAATTCTATGCAGAGAAGGGTTTTGAAAATGAGCCCACTCGCTGCAAAGAATGCAGAATTGCAAGAAAGAACAGCTTAAGGCAGTCCAGAGAAATGCACACGGCTATTTGCGCTGATTGCGGCAAAGAGGCTCAGGTTCCTTTTGAGCCCAAGGAAGATAGACCGGTGTATTGCAGTGAGTGCTTTGCAAACCACAGATAATCCCCTGCTTTGAGGATTTTGGCATAACATCCCTTTGGGTTTTATGCAATTTGTGTGTTAGGAGCTTTAAAAGCTTGCGTTAATAAGTATCTTTTCTGAAAGAGTGGGTCAAGTATCCCACTCTTTCGCATTGTAACTGACTTTAAACCGAAAAGGAGAAAATCATGGCTTATTCCAAGATCGAACAGCTTGTTTTAGAACTGGCAGAGCCCATTGCTGCAGCCTATGGACTTTCCATTTGGGATGTGGAATTTAAAAAAGAGGGCAAGGAGAACGTTTTGCGGGTGTATATTGACAAAGAGGGCGGCGTTTCCATTGATGACTGCGAACAGGTCAGTGTGACACTGTCAGAAAGGCTGGATGTTCATGACCCCATTCCTTCTGCTTATTCTTTAGAGGTTTCCTCAGCAGGTCTAGACCGTAAACTGAAACGGGAATCAGATTTTCTCAGATATATTGGTCATCCGGTAGATGTGAAGCTCTATGCTGCCATTGACGGCTTGAAAGATTTCACGGCAGAGCTGGCAGGCTATCGGGAGGGTGTTGTTTCCTTACGCTATGAACAAAATTTGATAGAAATTCCGCTGGACAAGGCGGCATCTATTCGCCTTGCAGTAATATTTTAATTGGTAATTTTGATGTGGAGGTCAAAAAAATGAATCAGGAATTTATGTCTGCATTAACTGAATTGTCTGCCAGCAAAGGCATTGACAAGGAAATTATTTTAGAAACTCTTGAAAAAGCACTCCTTGCAGCCTATAAGAAAAATTATGGTCATGCTCAGAATGTGGAGGTTTCTATTAACCGTGAAACCGGTGCTATTGCCATCTGTCAGCAGAAAGAGGTGGTAGAGGAGGTTATGGACCACAATCTGGAAATTGGTCTTTCCGAGGCACAGGAGCTAGACGCACGCTATCAGGTGGGCGACGTGCTTAATGTGGAGATTCAGCCTAAGAATTTTGGCAGAATCGCCGCCCAAACAGCGAAGCAGGTTGTGGTACAGCGCATCACCGAGGCAGAGAATGAAAATGCATATGAATACTACCGTGGCAAAGAAAATACTTTGCTCAGCGGTGTGATTACAAAGGTTGACAAACGTGCTGTGGTTGTTCGTGTAGACAACGACCAGGAAGCGGAACTTCCCCTGGGAGAGCAGTTGGCGGGAGAAGTATATAACCCCGGTTCACGGATGAAGTTTTTTGTTGTGGGTATTCGTTCCACTCGTGAAGGCCCCAAGCTGACTTTGTCAAGAACCCATCCCGGACTGATTCGCTGCTTATTTGAGCAGGAGGTGCCGGAACTGGGAAGCGGCGTTGTGGAAATTAAAACCATTGCCCGTGAAGCTGGCTCCAGAAGCAAAATTTCTGTGTTCAGCAGCGACCCCAACGTGGATGCGGTGGGTTCTTGTGTTGGTCCCAGAGGAAGCCGTGTGCAGTATGTATGCGATGAGTTAAACGGGGAAAAGATAGATATTGTGAAATATTTCGACGACCCTGTTCGTTTTATCAATGAGGCACTGAGTCCCTCTGAGGTTGTCAGTGTGGAAATCGACGAGGAGGGACGTTCGGCTCACGTTATCGTTCCTGCTCATCAGCTGTCACTTGCAATTGGCAAGGCAGGTCAGAATGCACGGCTGGCAGCCAAACTGACCGGCTGGAAGATTGATATTAAACCGGAGGAATAACAGAGCGTTATGAAGTCTGTACATGAGCCAATCAGGGAATGTATTTGCTGCGGTGAGAAGTTTCCCAAAGCAAATCTCGTTCGCATTGTGAAAAATGAAACCGGTGTTTTTGTAGATGTCACCGGCAAGCAAAACGGCAGAGGTGCTTATTTATGTAAAAGTCCTGATTGCCGGGAAAAGCTGGTGAAACAAAGGCGGCTGAACAAGGCCTTTCGCCAACCTGTGGAAGAGGCTGTTTATGCTGAGCTTGTTAAAACACTGGCTGCACTGAGTACAGATAAGTAGAAAAACGTGTTTAAGGGGAGCGGCGAGAGATAGAAAGACCCGTGCCGTGCAAATTTTCGGAGGTGTGGATAATGACAAAGGTGAGAGTACATGAGCTGGCCAAGGTGCTGGACACAAATTCAAAAGAGCTGATTGCGCTTTTAGCGGAATACGGTTATGAAATTAAGAACCATATGAGTGTGTTAGAGGATGATCAGCTTGACATTATATTTGAGGTATTTACCCAGCGCTTTGATAAGGCGGTGGCAATTCCCGATTTCGGTAAGGTGAAGGTGGCAACACCTGCGCCGGAAGCGCCTCAGAAAAAGCAGAAAAAGGCTCAGGAGCAGGATTCTGAAAAAGCAGTGTCAGAAGAAACGGTTTCTGTTATTGATGAACCGATTAAAAGAAAGGTGCGTCATGTTGACACACGACAGACAGTTGTTGACGTTAACAAGATGGATACCGAAAAGCTGGAAGAGCTGGTGCCCACCAACGTTTCGGAGGATGGTGTTAAAAAGCAGAAGCTTAAAAAGACGGTGAATCGTCATCGTGACAACAGCACGGCGGCTGTTAAGAATAAGCCTCAGCCTGTAAAAGAACAAAAGGTGAAAAAAGAGAAAAAGAAGGTTTTAATTCCCAACGAAATTTCTGTTGGTGAATTTGCCTCCCGTTTGGGCGTGTCTCCTACGGAGGTTATTAAAAAGCTGATGACGCTGGGTATCATGGCGGCTATCAGTCAAACCATTGAATATGATGTGGCAGCCTTGATTGCAGAAGATATGGGTGCTATTGTTGAACAGGAAATCATCCTGACGAACGAAGAGATTCTGTTTGCTGAGGCCGAAAAGGAGGATGCACCTGAGGAACTGGAACCCCGTTCACCGGTTGTGGTGGTTATGGGTCACGTTGACCACGGTAAAACCTCACTGTTAGATGCTATTCGTGACTCTAACGTTACCGATACAGAGGCCGGCGGCATCACCCAGCATATTGGTGCACACAGAGTGCGGATTCGTGATAAGAAAATCACTTTTCTGGACACCCCCGGTCACGAGGCCTTTACTGCCATGCGTGCCAGAGGTGCTCAGGTAACAGATATTGCCATTTTGGTAGTGGCCGCTGATGACGGCGTTATGCCCCAGACGGTTGAGGCCATTAACCATGCAAAGGCTGCCAATGTCAGCATTATTGTTGCTATTAACAAGATTGATAAAGAAGGTGCTAATCCTGACAGAATCAAACAGGATTTAACCGAGTATGGTCTTATCCCTGAAGAATGGGGTGGCGACACCATTTGTGTTGAGGTTTCAGCGAAACAGAGGCTGAACATTGATGGCCTTTTGGAAATGGTGCTGCTGGTTGCTGAAATGCGTGACTTAAAGGCGAATCCCAACAGACAGGCTAAGGGTGCGGTCATTGAATCTCGTCTGGATAAGGGTCGTGGTCCCGTGGCAACAGTTTTGGTGCAGAACGGAACGCTGAAGGTTGGCGATATTGTCATTGCCGGCACGGCTATTGGTCACGTTCGTGCCATGTTAGATGATAAAGGAAAGAAAATTAAAAAGGCAGGGCCTTCTGTCCCCGTTGAGATTACCGGTCTTTCCGAAACGCCTGACGGCGGCGATTTGTTCTATGCCATTGACGACGAGCGTTTGGGAAAAAATGTGGTGGAGCAGAGAAAACAACAGCTGAAGGATGAGCGCAACAAGGCTCATGCCGCTGTTACGCTGGATGATTTGTTTGACCGGATTAAAGAAGGTCAGGTTAAAGATTTGAATATCATTGTCAAAGCCGATGTTCAGGGTTCTGTAGAGGCTGTTCGCCAGTCTTTGGAGAAGCTTTCCAATGAGGAAGTTCGTGTGCGTGTGATTCATGGCGGCGTGGGTGCTATTCGTGAGTCTGATGTCATGCTGGCCTTTGCCTCTAATGCCATCATCGTCGGCTTTAACGTTCGTCCTGACCCGGGTGCTGCAGTTTCTGCCGAGAGCCAGGGTGTGGATGTGCGCTTATATCGTGTTATTTATAATGCAATTGAAGAAATTGAGGCTGCCATGAAGGGTATGCTGGAGCCTACCTTCCGTGAAGAGGTTACCGGTCATGCAGAAATCCGCCAGACCTTTAGGGTTTCCGGCGTTGGTACCATTGCCGGCTGCTATGTTCTGGATGGTAATATTGCACGAAACACTCAGGTGCGTATTGTTCGTGACGGTATTGTGGTGCATGAGGGTAAGTTGGCATCTTTAAAACGTTTTAAGGACGATGTGAAGGAAGTCAACTCCGGTTACGAGTGCGGTTTGGGCATTGAGAACTTTAATGACATTAAAGAAGGCGACATCGTGGAAGGATTTAAGATGGTCGAGGTTAAAAAATGAGTGTAAACAGAATTAATCGAATCAACGAAGAATTTAGAAAAGAAATGTCTGATATTATCAGAAACATGAAGGATCCCCGCATTCCTGTGATGACCAGTGTGGTAACTGTGAATGTGACACCCGACCTAAGGTATGCGAAAATTTATATCAGTGTGCTGGGCAGTGAAGCAGAGCAGAAAGAAGCGATGGTTGCTTTGAAAAAATCTGCCGGCTATGTGCGGCGGGAATTGGGTGCGCGGATGAACATGCGCTACACGCCGGAACCGGTCTTTGAATTAGACCATTCTATGGAGCACGGTGCACGGATTACGGAGCTTTTAAAATCAACACAGGGTGATTAATGTGAATCAATTACAGGATGTTCAGAAAAAACTGGAGCAGTCTCAAAGGATTGCAATTTTTACCCATACCAATCCGGACGGTGATGCGTTGGGCTCTTCCTTTGCGATCAAAGCGGCATTGGAGAGCCTGGGAAAACAGGCTGTTGTATTTCTGGAAAAGGAGATTCCGGAAAAATATGCCTTTTTAAACGAGGGTTACCGCCTTGCCGGACAGCCGGAGGAGTTTGACACGGCATTGGCTCTGGATTGTGGCTCTTTAAATCGCCTAGGGACATTGGTGCCGCTATATCAGGCTATTGGAACCCGTTTGGTGGTGGATCATCACTATGGAGATGCTCCCTATGGGGACGTATACTATACAGAAACTGACAGTGCAGCTTGTGCCGAATTGGTATATCTGCTTATTAAGAGCCTGTGTGGCAATTTGCCCGAAAAAACACTGGCGCCGCTTTTCACCGGTATCTCTACAGATACCGGTCAGTTTAAATATTCCAATGTAACACCCCGAACCTTTCGTATCGCGGCGGAACTGTTGGAGCAGGGGCTTGCGCATCGCTTTATCACCTGTCAGTTATATGATACGGTGAAGCTTTCTAAGCTGAAATTCACAGGCGCTCTGGCTGATCGTGTTCAGTTGTATTATGGTGGTCAAATTGCTGTGCTGACCTGCTTTGACAGCTTTTTAGAGCAATATGGCCTCACCCATGAGGAAGTGGAGGAGCTACCCAACACGGTTTTGTCTATTGAGGGAGTGGCAGTTAGCGTTATTATTAAAGATAAAGATGAAAAGCAACTGAAAGTCAGTCTGCGGTGTAAGGACAATATAGATTTAGCACTTTTGGCATCATGCTTTGGCGGTGGCGGACATAAATGTGCTGCCGGTTTTGTGTCTGATTTATCTCCCGAAGCCTTAACGGAGAAGCTGGTGGTGGAAATTACCGGACGTTTGGAGGCAAACAATGAGTGAGCGAAAAATGGTGATGATGTTCACAGATGGTGCCTGTTCCGGCAATCCGGGCCCCGGAGGCTGGGGCACCATTTTGCAGTATGGGGGGCATAGTCTGGAGCTTTCCGGCGGCTATCGTTTGACCACGAATAATCGAATGGAAATTCTGGCTGTGATTTCCGGTCTTGAACGTTTGAAGGAGCCTTGTAAAGTAACGGTTTACAGCGACAGCAAGTATGTGGTTGATGCTGTGAATCAAGGTTGGGTTTATGGCTGGAAGAAAAAAGGCTGGGTGAAGAGCAATAAAGAAAAGGCATTAAACCCAGATTTGTGGCAGAGACTTTTAGATTTAATGAATAGACATGAGGTGACGTTCGTCTGGATTAAAGGGCACGACGGCCACCCGGAAAATGAACGTTGCGATGCACTGGCAGTAGCGGCAGCGGCAGGGGAGAACCTGCCGGAGGATGCAGGCTACCAGGCGGTATGCTAAGGAGAATCGGGCATGTATTTTGATACTCATGCACATTTAGATGATGGACGATTTAGTGAAGATAGAGCCGAAGTGATTGAAACAATCCGTCAGGCAGGCGTGAGTCTGGTGGTGAATATCGGTTCTGATTTAGAAAACTCCCGTCAAGGGGTTTTGCTGGCAGAACAATATGATTTTATTTATGCTGCTGTGGGTGTTCACCCCTATGACGCACAAAATATGACTAAAGCGGACCTTGAAACACTTCGAAGTCTAGCACAGCATTCAAAGGTTGTGGCAATCGGCGAAATCGGCCTGGATTATCACTATGAGGAGGCTAATAGAGAGCAACAGAAAACATGGTTTTTAAACCAGATTTTGCTTGCTAAAGAGTTAGATCTGCCCTATGTTGTTCACGACAGAGATGCCCATGCTGACTGTCTGGATGTGATTCGTCAATCAGGCTATTTCCGGGGTGTGATGCACTGTTATTCCGGTAGTGTGGAAATGGCAAGAGAACTGCTGGACCTAGGCTTTATGATATCCTTTGCCGGTCCTGTGACCTTTAAAAATGGGAAAAAGGCCAAGGAGTCAGCAAGCTATATTCCGATGGAGCGGCTGATGGTTGAAACTGACTGTCCCTACCTTTCACCGGAACCGCATCGGGGAGAGCGGAATGACTGCTCAAGGGTTCGC
>JAZSAS010000052.1:0-16851 GCA_045602005.1 Clostridia bacterium | reverse complement strand
GCGCGTCTGCCAATTCCGCCACGCCCGCATAAATAACTATTATATTTTAGCACGAACAGACTCATTCTGTCAAGTGTTTGTTCATTTACTTTTCACGTTTTTGTAAAATTAAGCATAAAATGTTATTGAATTGGCAAAATAACACTTGACAAATTGGTTTCATTATGATATTATAATTATGTCATATGACGTGACATTTTCATATCGCAGAGTAGAGCAGCTTGGTAGCTCGTCGGGCTCATAACCCGGAGGTCGTCGGTTCAAATCCGGCCTCTGCACCCAAAAAACCGTACACTGATGTGTACGGTTTTTTCATATTACTAATTCACCCTTCAAACAGTACGCATAATTAAATTATCCCCCGGCAACTTAGGTTGCCGGGGGATAATTTTAATGAGATATCACGTACTACTCCGCACGGAAAACAACAATGAGTTTCACATCGTTATATGCACGGTATACAAACAGCTTATCAGCTGTTTCCTTTGCACCAGATGCATAGGTTGCAACCTGACCTACTTCCGCTGCAGGATTAAATTTAAGTTCATTAACTGTTCCGTTAGATTTAAACGGCACCACAATGTACTTCGCACCGGAAATGTCCAGATTCTTGAGATAGCCTTCATTTGCCAGGCCGAGCTCTGTCCATTCCTCATCCGCTGTGGGATAATCCAATGCCATGAACATGGTGTCACCCACGATTTCGTATGCAACACCGGCCATGAGAACCATCTGTGCTGCCTCTTCAGTAATATTATCGCCCTCTTTAATCAAAGCACTTGAGGTACTGGTTGATGCACCTTCTTTTCTGGTGCTACGTTCTTCTTCCTGATCCGTTCTAACAAATTCATCCCCTGCATAAATATCAACGGCAGATATAACCATCTCTAAAGCTTCAATTCTTAAATCGACGTCAGCAGACACTCTGACAACATCACCAATGCTAACCTGATCATAGAAAGCACCGTTTTCGTCTATGTAGACGTCACTACTGCCGGAACCCTCTAAGGTAATTTCATAGCTATCTCCAACATCTTGCTTATAAGTCACAACCTTGGGCGTATTACTGCTCCACTCACTGGAAGCAGCTGTAGAAGCGCCATATACAATGACAAGGGCAGGTGTCTTGGATGCACTTACATCAACCATAACAACCCGGTAAGAACTATTTTTTTCAAAACCAGACTGGTTACCGTTCTTAATTGTATATTCAGTAGTGGTCAAGCGGTCTGCACTTTCTGCCGGAACATAGAGAACCTTGGTAGAAGAAGTTAACTTATAAATGCTTGCCAGTGTTGTATTCTTGGTTGTACACTTAATTGGTGTATCAACGGCAGTTCTATCAACCTTGAGGTCGGCATCTGTTGGTGTCACATCCTGAGTACCAACCAAAATGGTGTTGACTTTATCACTATTCAAAGTGTATTTTATGGGCTGATAAACATCATCAGAACCAAAATCATAGTCGCCGGTTCCTTCATAGTACTGTGCTGTTGATTTTAAAATTTCCAAAATAGTGTTAAAATCCTCAGCTGTTGTGTAGGTTTTACCGTTCACTGTAACTCTGTCTGCGAGTTTCAACTCCGTTGCCTGCTTATTAGAAGTGGAATTCAAATTCAAAACCTGCATATAAATATCACTGCTCATAGAGTTACCAAAGTTTTTAAACTGTAGCAGATAAGCATAAATATAATTAGCAGATGCCGCCTGAAAATCATATTTTGCTACCCTGCCGAAAGAATCCAGATACAGTTTTAAATTGGAGCTTACTGTGATTTCATCACCAAAGGTGACTCCAGAAGCAAAGAAATATTCCTTGGAATTGATCGTCAATTTCTTTTCGCCACGGGTCATAGCAGAAACACGACCTGTAACTGTATCATCAGAAATCAGAACTTCCATCTTTTTGCCGTCAGCACTCTTGGAAATAGACAGAACCTGGTTTTTAGCAATATTGCTAAAGGAAACTTCCTTTCCGTCTTTTAAAATTGTGACATCAATACTGTCGCTTTCGTCATTGATTTCAATCTTATCTGAAATGCCTCCCACTTCACCATAAACCAATTTGGTAGAAGAAGACTTAGAGGTAACAAACCAGTTTACATAAGAAGTGAAGAAAATAACATCAGCAGCGGTGTCCTCTCCCTCTGTGCACAGGAAACGGATGGAACCTGCATTGTTAATGTTATCATCTAACAATGCGCCAAAGGTCTTGTCATCATAATAACTACCGTTATACACGATAACAGCATTACTGTCAACACGCAAGGATGTTTCATCATCACTGTCAGAATCATAGTAAACAACTTCTGTGTTGGAGTAATCATAAATATCGGCTACATTAACAATGATTTCCTCATTTCTGCTCCGCTTTTCGCTCAGTGAAGAAATTTCGGGAACTTCAACAGAATAATCATCACGATAATAAATAACAACAAGCTTTCCTAAGTAAGAAGCTATTGTATCCTTATTAGATAAGTTGCTGATATTAAAAATCTGCTCGTCGCCATCAGAAAGAATTACCTTAATCTGATTTTTGGTTAACTTGGTAGAAGAAGACTCAATGCTCGCACCATAAACCGCAACAATCTGGCCTTCAACTTCTTCCAACTGATTGGTGTTTTCAATTGTGGGAAGGTTACCCATCTGCTCAGATAAGTTAATTTTAAGCATGTTGTCAATCAGCTTGGCAATGGTGCCACGTGTTGCAGGGGCTGTGTAGGAGCCATCTGTGATGCCCTTTACAAAACCATAGCTCTGACCAAGCTTTTTATAACCTTCAGGATAGCCACCATTTTTTTCAGCAACAGAACCCAGTGCTGCAGATTTTGCACATACAGTCATCTTAATGGCTTGTTCATATGTAACAGGCTCATCCGGCTTAAATGTGCCGTCGTCATAGCCATTGATAATGCCCTGATCATGTGCAGCTTTAATAACCCCGGCAGCCCAATGATCGGCAGCCACATCGGGGAAACCGGTTTCAACTGCTCCCGAACCTACAAAATTGCCCATGCCGATTGCATAAATAACCATTTTTGCAAACTCTGAACGTTTAATGGTTGCATTAGGAGCGAATGTTCCATCACCCATGCCGGAGATAATACCCCGTGCAACCAGGCTCTGAATTGCCTCATAGTACTGGTGTGTTTGGGGAACATCTGTAAAATCTGCTGCAAAAGCCATAGGAACAGCCATGGAGATAACCATGGACAGCGCCAATAACAACGATAGAAACTTCTTTGTCTTTTTCATTTTTTCCCTCCGTTAAAATTATTTTGAGCATATTGTGCTCAACTTTAAACTTAATTTTATTATACCATCTAACTCTATAAAGGTCAATTGTTTATATTTTACTTTTATGTTACATTATTCAAATCATCTAGATAAAAACCAAGCTTCAATTCCATAGAAAACATCTGACCCCGACGGGTTAATATCGCCCCGCAACCTTTCATCAAAGACCAAAACCTCATTTTCAAAATATAGTCCTATAAGGGGTGTTTCACTCCTGATGATATCACAAAGTTCATGAAACAATGCCTGCTTTTTAGTTTCTTTATCCATCAGTGTCAAGGCATTTAGGGTTTGGTCTATTCTCTCAGAAGAAATGCCGCAAAAATTTTTGTCTGTTTTCAGTAAAAATGATAGATCATAATTTTCCGTTATAGAAACCCCGCCGATAAAAACATCATATTGCCGATTTTGAATTCTGTCATTAAATTCTGCAAAAGGCAACGCCGTAATAAAACTTGGTATGCCCGCCGCAGTCCAGGCATTTTTCACCTGCTCGGCTATTTTCATGCGCATAACATTTTCTTGGTTTACCAAAATTTCAAGCTTTAATTCTGTTTTTTCACCATAAATTTCTGCATCAGGCACGTTATTTCCGTCAGAATCTCCCCAGCCAGCTTGAGTTAAAAGAACGTTCAACTGCTCTACACTCAAAATCTCCGCCGGCGGCTGACCATTATTCCAATGTGATTTTGAAGATAGCGGCAAATCTGTGACATTGGCATAAGGAATGGTGCAATGCTCTAATATGGCAGAGGTATCCAGCGTTGCAGCCAATACGTGACGGGTTATCGGCGACAAAAGTGCCGGCTTTTGATTATTCAGACCAATAAAAGTAAATTGTCCGCTGGAAAATTCCGCTGAAGAAAGGTTTCGCTTTGGTGTATAGGCATATAAATTGACAACCTCTGAAGGCAAAAGGTCAATCTGCATGTTCTCCAGCATAGTCACAGCCGTGGCTGAATCTGATAAAAGATAAACCATGATATTGGAAATATAGGGTGAAAAATCACGGTGATAGTTCTCATTGACAGATAAATACAGTTCCTTACTTTGCTTATAGCTCTGAACCTTATACCGTCCTGTGCCGTTAGGAATATAGGTGGCTGCGTTATAACCGCCGTCCAGATCATTCCTTGACAAAACAGGAAAATCTAAAAGTGCTGGAAAATTAATGACCGGATTATGCAATGTAACAAACAGCTTCATGCCCTCGCTACGATAAGACGCAACAGCAGAAAGCCGATTTTTATAATAGCCGTCTGTTGTCAAAGCCAATGACAAAGAAGCTTCTGCATCTGCAGCCGTCAACCCTGCTCCATTATGAAAGCTGACTTGATTCTTAATGATGAACTCATACACAAGGCCATCAGGCGACACAGAATAGCTTTCGCACAAAACCGGTTCTACCGCATCGCTGGCTGTTCTTTGAAATAACCCGTCATATAACAGCTTTAAAACATATAAATTATTTTTATTCTCCGCCAGAATCGGGTTCAGCGTTTTAGAACCGCACATAGCCAAACGCAGCATGCCACCTTTTTTAGGTGTTTCATTGGTTTTTTCATAGTCGGTCACCTGCTTTGGCTGTTGCATGTTATCTGCTTGTTCAGGACCGCAGGCCGAGAAAAGACAAAGGAAAAGTGCTGTCAGGCACAATGCTAACAATCTTTTCATTTTGCTCAAAGCCTCCGTTCTGTTTCATCATTTAGACTCTATTTGTTAAAAGCAAGCTCACCACGAATAAAGTCACAGGCCTGCTGCACGGCTTCTTCGGCAGAAATTTCGCTAATTTCCTGCTCTTTTCTCAGTTTATATTCAACAATACCTTCTCCGGCCTTTTTGCCAACGGTAATTCTAACGGGAATACCGGTCAGGTCGGCATCTTTAAATTTAACACCGGGACGCTCATCTCTGTCATCCAACAGCACCTCAATGCCCTGATTAAGAAGCGTTTCATAAATCTTCTCCGCCAGCGCAACCTGTTCTGCATTATTACAGTTAACAGGCACCACAGTCACCTGATAAGGCGCCACACTGACAGGCCAAATAATGCCGTTTTCGTCATTATACTGCTCAATGACAGCCGCCAGCGTACGATTCACACCAATGCCGTAACAGCCCATAATCATGGTCTGCGCCTTGCCGTTTTCATCTAAATATGTACAATCCAAAGCATCTGTATATTTTGTGCCCAACTTAAAAATGTGACCCACTTCAACACCACGGGTGGTGCTGATTGTCTTGCCACAGCGGGGGCATACATCACCTTCGGTAATGGTGCGTAGGTCTGCCACAGCTGCAGGTGTAAAGTCTGAGGGATTAACATTTTCATAATGATAATCAGACTCATTAGCACCAATGACAAAGTTAGACATTAAGGGAATCTCCTTGTCACAATACACCGGAACAGACAAACCAACAGGGCCGGCAAAGCCAACTCTTGCACCGGTGACCTCTGTTACAACACCGGCCTCAGCCAGCTCTAACTCCTGCTCATTCACACCCAAAAGATTGGCCAGCTTGGTTTCATTAACCTCTCTGTCACCCCGCACCATAACTGCAATCGGTTTGCCGGCAGCCATATAAATCAATGTCTTGGCAAAATGCTTGCTGTCTGTGCCTAAAAAGGCAACCAGCTCTTCAATTGTGCCGGCATTAGGGGTGTGGATTTTATTCATAGCCTTAGGTGTTTCCTCAGGCAGTGCCTCAGGCACGCATTCTGCCTTTTCGTCATTGGCTGCATAGCCGCAAACAGGGCAATATGCCACAACGGCTTCACCTGAATCAGATTTAACCATAAATTCCTGAGAACCAGAGCCACCCATGGCACCGCTGTCAGCATCTACTACAATATAATCAAGGCCCAAACGGTCAAAAATTCTGCAATAAGCCCGATACATGTTCTGATAGGAAACATCAAGCCCTGCTTCATCTCGGTCAAAACTATAGGCATCCTTCATCATAAATTCACGAGAGCGCATAACACCAAATCTGGGACGGCGCTCATCACGATATTTCGTTTGAATCTGATAGAGTGTTAAGGGGAGCTGACGGTAGGAAGACACCTCTCCCTTCACAGTCTGGGTAAAGATTTCTTCATGGGTAGGTCCTAAACAAAAATCACGGGCATTTCTGTCCTTTAAACGGAACATTTCAGGACCAAAAACATCCCAACGGCCGGATTCCTGATAATATTCAGCAGGCAAAAGAGCTGACATTAAAAGCTCCTGAGCACCGGCTGTATCCATTTCCTCACGGATAATCTGCTCCACCTTGTGCAAAGAGCGCAGACCCATTGGCAGATAAGAATAAATACCGGCAGCCAGTTTCCGCATCATACCGGCACGGAGCATCAGCTGATGGCTGGCAGTTTCTGCCTCTGCAGGGGTTTCCCTGAGGGTTTTTAACAGCATGTTTGACATTTTCATTTGCAATACCAATCCTTTCAGGAACCGGATGAATCATCCGTTATCATTAACAGGGCGCAAACCCGTTATTGACGCTATGGATAGTTTACGCCTTATTATATATAATAAACGTAAAAAGTCCGTCTGTCAACCATTTTGAGGAAAATAAATTGACAAAATTGTCGATATCATATACAATAATAAAGTTAAAGGAGTGATTTCTGTGAAGCTGATTCAGAATGCCCGAATTATGACCATGGAAGAAACAGAATATGAAAACGGATACATCATCATAGATGGGTCGAAGATACACAGTTTAGGTGATATGACTGCCCTGAAAGAGTCTGTTTCCGCTTTTTCTGAAGTTTATGATGCCGGCGGTGCACTGGCACTCCCCGGTTTTATTGATGCACACTGCCATGCCGGTCTCTGGGAAGAAGGTGCCGGCGCTGAAGGCGACGATGGCAATGAAGATACTGACCCCGTTTTGCCTCAGCTTCGTGCCATTGATGCTGTTAATCCTTTTGACGCTGCTTTTTCCGAGGCACTGGCAGCCGGTGTAACCACTGTTGTCACAGGGCCGGGCAGTGCAAATGTGATTGGCGGTCAGTTTGCCGCCTTGAAAACTGCGGGACGCTGGGTTGATGAAATGGTCATTAAGGCACCGGTAGCTGTGAAAGCTGCTTTGGGTGAAAACCCCAAATTGGTGTACGGTGGCAAAAAACAATCCCCTTCCACCCGCATGGCTACCGCTGCCGTTTTGCGTGAAGCGCTTTTTGATGCAAAGGAATATGTCCGCTTGTGGGATGCCTATCAAAAAGGCGATGAGGAAGACCGGCCCGACCCGGATTTTAAGCAAGAGGCTCTTGCCGATGTGATTCGAAAAAAATTACCGTTGAAAATCCATGCCCACAGAGCAGATGATATTTGCACAGCCATTCGCATTGCTGAAGAATTCGATATTCAAATCACGCTGGAGCACTGCACAGAAGGCCATCTCATTGCACCACTGCTAAAAGAAAAAAACATTCCGGTTATGTTAGGACCCACCCTGGGAGGACGCACAAAGCCGGAGCTTCGCAACATGAGCTTTGATATTTATCCGGCATTTGAGGAGGCCGGCATTCCCTTTGCCATCATCACCGACCATCCTGAAATTCCACTTAGCCGTTTGTACTTATGCGCATCGTTAGCACATCAAAGCGGTGTCAGTCCTTCCACAGCACTGAAGGCTATTACCATCAACGCCGCCAAAAACACCGGTTTAGACAACCGAATTGGCAGCCTATCTCCCGGAAAAGATGCTGATATTGTCATCCATTCTGGTTCTCTGTTTTCTTTAGATGCTAAAATTGAGGCTGTTTATTTAAACGGAGAAAGAAAGCTTTAAGAATTGACAAGCATTTTACATGGTTATGTAAGTGTTTTTACATTAAACGATTAAACTTGAAAGGAAAAAAACATGTCCACAGAAACGATTCAAACACAAGAAACAACGAAAGAAAACAAAATGGGTGTTATGCCTGTGAATAAGCTGCTCATTTCCATGTCACTGCCCATGATGATTTCCATGTTGGTGCAGGCACTATACAACATTGTCGACAGTATTTTTGTTGCCCGCATCAGCGAAAATGCCCTAACGGCTGTTTCTCTTGCCTTTCCCATACAAAACCTGATGATTGCCGTTGCTGCAGGAACCGGCGTTGGTGTGAATGCCTTGTTGTCCCGTTGCTTAGGCGAAAAAAACATTAAGGATGCAAACAAAGCCGCAACAAATGGCATCTTTTTGTTTTTCTTAAGTTATCTCGCCTTTGCTGTATTCGGCATAATCGGCTCCCGCTTTTTCTTTAACGCTCAAACTGATATTACAGAAATTATAGAGCATGGCACTTCCTACTTATTCATTGTCAGCACCTTTTCTTTTGGTGTGTTTGGGCAGATTATTTTTGAGCGGCTACTCCAATCCACCGGCAAAACAATTTACAGCATGTATACCCAGGCTGCCGGTGCCATTATCAATATTATTCTAGACCCGATTTTGATTTTCGGTCTCTTCGGTTTTCCCCGCATGGAAGTTGCCGGCGCTGCTGTTGCCACAATCATTGGCCAGATTTGTGCCATGTTTTTGGGATTGTTTTTAAACCTCAAAGTAAACAGGGAAATTTCCATCAGCTTTAAAGGATATCGTCCCAGTGGCAGAATCATTAAACGCATTTATTCTGTAGGCATTCCGTCTGTTATTATGCAGTCTATATCCTCTGTCATGACCTATGGTCTGAATCAGATTCTCATGAGCTTCACAGAAACTGCCGCCGCTGTCTTTGGCGTGTATTTCAAACTGCAAAGTTTTGTGTTTATGCCCATATTCGGTTTAAACAACGGCATGGTGCCCATTGTTGCATATAACCTTGGTGCAAACAAGAAAGACCGCATGAAAAAAACCATTAAGCTCAGCATAGTTTATGCCGTTGGACTCATGTTGATTGGCATGCTGGTTATGCAGATTTTCCCCCGGGAACTTTTAATGATTTTTGAGGCCTCCGACTCCATGCTGTCAATCGGCATCACAGCCCTTCGCATCATCAGCTTGAACTTTCTGCTTGCCGGTTTCTGCATCATTGCAACCTCAGTTTTTCAGGCTGTGGGAAACGGACTTTTCAGCATGTTCATTTCCATTGCCCGTCAGCTTGTGGTTCTGTTACCGGCAGCATTTTTGCTGGCTAAGCTGGGAAATTTGAATTATGTCTGGCTTGCCTTTCCGATTGCCGAACTGGTCTCCTTTGTTTTGTGTGTTTTCTTCTTAAGGCACATTTATAAAACGCTTTTAAAGAATTAAGGTAAAACAAAATTTTAACATACTCAAAAGGTTTTGTCGAAAAGTTTTTGCGATTCGACAAAACCTTTTCTTTTTCATCGAAGGAAATTTCCTTTCTCCGTCGAATACAAAAAAAGGAAATATTTTACATATTTAAGGAGGAAGCATTTTGCAAATCAAACTAAAGCTAAGCCAAAGAACCTTAATTGTATCTCTCGCCGGCGAGCTTGACCACCACGAAGCCGAACCAATCCGCAACATAATTGAACGCGCCATCACAGAGCGGGATGTGAAAAATCTTATTTTTGATTTTTCTGAACTTTCCTTTATGGACAGCTCCGGCATTGGCATGATTATCGGCCGTTACAAACTGATTAAGTCGCTGGGAGGAACAGTATGTTTAGTTTGTAACGGAGGCCGCATGGAAAAGCTGGTGACCATGTCGGGTCTAACAAAACTGATTTCTGTCTGCAAAACCGTGGAACAGGCATTAAGCGAGGTGAAAGGGGCATGATGAACATGGAGAATAAAATGAAATTAGAATTCTTGAGCAAATCATCAAACGAGGGGTTTGCCCGTGCAGTAGTTGCAGCATTTGTCAGCCAACTGGACCCGACACTGGAGGAGCTGGCTGATATCAAAACCGCTGTTTCCGAGGCTGTTACCAATGCCATTGTTCACGGATATGGGCACCCCAGCGGCATTGTAACCGTTTGTTGTGAACTGACCGGCAATCTGGTAACGATTACTGTTAGCGATACCGGCAAGGGCATTTCTGACATTTCCCTGGCTCTGCAGCCCTTATACACACAATCTTCCGACAGCGAACGTTCCGGCATGGGTTTTACTGTTATGGAAACCTTCATGGATGGCCTAACTGTAGATTCTGCAGTCGGCCAGGGCACCGTTATAACGCTGACAAAAGAAATCAGCACGGTCTCCTAAGGCAGGAGGCTGAATATGGTTACATATGACCTGCTTAAACGTTGCGCTTCAGGAGATGAACTTGCACGGCAGCAGCTGATTCTTGATAACAACGGCTTACTTTACATGGTGGTAGGCCGATTCAGAAACCGGGGTGTAGACAGCGAGGATTTATATCAACTGGCAGCTATTGGGCTGCTGAAAGCCGCTGAGCATTTTAATCCTGAGCTGGGCATGCAGTTTTCTACCTATGCCGTGCCAATGATGATGGGAGAAATACGGCGATATCTTCGGGATAACGGCCCCATGAAAGTGAGCCGCAGTTATAAAACACTGGCATTCAAGGCCGCCGGTGTTCGGGAACATTTAATCAAAATAAAAGGGACAGAACCGACTTTGTCAGAAATTGCCGCTCACCTTTCTGTTGAGCCGGCAGAACTGGGTGCTGCTCTGGCAGCTTCTAAGGCTCCGGAATCTTTAGAAGAACCACGGGGCGAATCTGCCCTGCCTCTAAAAGAGCTGATTCCGGCAGAAGATAAAGAAGAAGGACTTGTAGACCGCCTGACCCTTAGAACGTTGATTCAGGCATTGCCGGAGCGGGAAAAGAAGATTCTCCTTCTACGTTATCACAGAGAGAAAACGCAATCACAAATCGCCTCGCAAATGGGCATCTCTCAGGTTCAGGTGTCGAGAATTGAAAAGAAAATCTTAGAAAAGCTGCGAATACAAATGTTAAAAACCATGTAACAGACTAATTGGGGTAACAGCCAACACAAAACGGGGTTGTAGCAAAACACAGCTACAACCCCGTTTTACGTTTCTCACTATTCCTGCATTTTCTTTAATTTATAAAATGCACCTTGTTTTGCCATGAGCTCATCATACGTTCCTATCTCTGCAACCGCTCCTTGCTCCAACACAACAATTCTGTCAACATTCCGAATCGTAGAAAGCCGATGAGCAACCATAAAGGTGGTACACTGCTTCATCATGCTGTCAACTGCCTCCTGCACTTTGGTTTCAGAAACAGAGTCCAAAGCGGAGGTGGCTTCATCGAAAATAATAATTTTGGGATTTCTCAGCAATGCTCTTGCAATGGAAATGCGCTGACGTTGTCCGCCGGATAGCTTGCTGCCACGCTCGCCCAGTTGGGTATAGATGCCATCCGGAAGCGTTGCCAGCAAATCATCAAGCCCCACTTTTTTCAGCACCTGATACACCTCATCATCAGAAATGTGATCCAGACCATAGGTGATGTTATCCCGCATGGTGCCGGAAAACAGTATCGTATTTTGAGGCACAACTGCAATCTGGTTGCGGTACTGTTTCATATCAAGATTACACATGTTCACACGGTCAATTAAAATCTGACCCTCACTGGGTCTGTCAAAACCAATCAGAAGGTCTAAAAGCGTGGTCTTGCCGGCTCCGGAAGCGCCCACAAAGGCAATGCTTTCGCCTGCCTTAACAGACAAAGAGAAGTTCTGCAAAACCATTTTTTCGCTGTCAGCATAATGATAACCTACCTCACAGAATTCAACCTGCCCTTTCATGTCCTCTAGGGGAATAATGGCATTATCTGTTTCAATCCGTTCTTCATAAAATATTTCTCCAATGGAATTAACGGATTCCACACCCTTGCTCAGCTGAGGATAAAAGTTGAGCAACGCATTGACATAATTAACAATCTGTCCGAAATAAGTTTGGTAGAGAACAACCTCGCCCACAGAAATCTTACCGTGAAAAGCAAGCATGCCGGTGAAAGCCAAACAGGAAAGCCGTGCCAGTTCCATAACAACCCAAGTGCTCGCACCAAACAGACTGTTTGTTTTGTCAAGGGTATAACCAGCCGTCATAACATCGTTCAGCCGGCTGTCCATTCTTCTAACCTCCCGCTCCTGCAAACCATGGGCACGTGTAACCGGAATCAGCTCAATCATCTCAGAAACGTTCGATTGAACCTTCTCCACCTGACCACGGAACTGGTTGTTCCGGCGTTTAATGTTCTTTCTTAACACACGCAAAAGCAAAATTTCAACTGGGACAAGGGCGACAAAGAAAATGATCACAACAGGGCTTTTCGAGGCCGTAACCGTAATGGCAACCACAAGACTGATAATAACAATCAGCAAACTCCTGTAAGAGGAGGCCAGCAGCGTTTCAATATTTTCACAGTCACGCATGATTTTAGACTGTAACCTGCCCGGACTTGTATTTTTATGAAAGGAAATAGATAGCTGTTGCAATTTCTGAACAATGCTGCACCGGAGCATATATTCAATTTTTCTTGTGAGTCTGTCGTAAATCTTTGATACCGAAAAGGTGCTGAATGCATTTTGCACAATTAAAATAGCAAGCACCCCTGCATTCCAAAGAATGTCTGATAAACTGTGCTCTGCCGAATTTGTGGCAATGTTAATAATATTTGCGGTTACCACAGGCATAACCCAAACCGGTAAATGCTGAAGAACGAGAAAAAAGGTGCTCGAAAGCAATGCTGAAAATTCGCCCTTATAAAATCCAAACAAAATTTTAATGGGGTGTCCTCTGTTTACAGTAAAATTTTTGATACACTCATTGACAGAACGAACCGATTCCTTCTTTTTCATAAACAGTCCCTCCAAATGTTTGCATAAAAATCCCTCTTGACAACCATTATATATGATTTCAAATCATTGTCAAGAGGTATTTAAAAATTTATTTACTTGTAAATAACCCGTAACAAAACAACCTACGCCGTTTCGTCACTTTGGTCTAAAGCCATTTGATATAATTTATGATACAGACCTTTTTTCTCCATCAAGGTTTCATGATTTCCCTGTTCCACAATGCCCTCCTCGGTCAGCACTAAAATCAAGTTAGCATTACGAATGGTAGACAATCTGTGGGCAATGGTGAAGGTGGTTCGACCCTGAGAGAGCCGCTCTAAAGATTGCTGAACCAACCGTTCGCTTTCGTTATCCAGTGCTGAGGTTGCCTCATCCAGAATCAAAACAGGAGGATTCTTCAAAAACACCCGTGCAATACCAATGCGCTGTTTCTGACCGCCGGAAAGCTTCACGCCACGCTCGCCCACGTACGTATGATAACCATTGGGCAGCTGCATGATAAATTCATGAGCCCCCGCAAGCTTTGCTGCCTCTATCACTTCATCCATGTCGGCACCGGGTCTGCCATATTCAATATTATCAAATACTGTGCCGGAAAACATATAAATATCCTGCTGCACCACGCCAACCTGAGAACGTAGAGATTCTAAGGTCACATTTTTAATGTTGTGGCCATCAATGGTGATTTCACCCTCTGTCACATCATAAAATCTGGGAATCAAGCTGCACAGCGTGGTTTTGCCGCCACCGGATGGACCCACCAACGCCACACTTTCACCCGGTGCTATAGATAAGTTGATGTCTGAAAGCACCTCGTCTAAACCCTCTGCATAATGAAAGCCAACATGGCGAAAGCAAATTTCACCCTTAACTGGGGGCAATTCCTTTGCACCTTTAACATCACAAATTGTAACAGGTTCATCCATCACTTCGCAAAACCGTTCGATGCCTGTCATGCCCCGCTGGAATTGCTCAGTAAATTCCACAATGCGACGAATAGACGTTAAAAGGGTGTTGACATATAAAAGATAGGCAATTAAATCTGCCGGCGTAATGTGCCCGTTTATCATAAACAAAGAACCTGACACCAAAACAGCTACATACATCACGCCGTCAAAGGAGCGGGTGCTGCTCTGGAACAGAGCCATGTAGTGATAGGAAAGCTTTTTTATATCTAAAAATTTGTTGTTCCCTTGTTTGAACTTTTCAATTTCCACAGCCTCGTTGGCAAAGGACTTCACCACACGAATGCCAAGCAAACTATCCTCCACCTGGGAATTCAGCTCTCCTACCTGCACACGGGATGCTTTAAACGTCCGCCGCATTTTCCTGTTCAAACAAAATGCCACAATGAACAAAAACGGCAGGAAGGAGAAAATAATCAGTGTCAACCACAAATTCATAGATGACAGAATGCTAAACGCCACTGCAATTTTCAGGAAAGAGATAAAAAACTCCTCCGGCCCGTGGTGGGCAAATTCCGTCACATCAAATAAATCGCTGGTAATACGTGACATGAGAGCGCCAACTTTAGCTTCATCATAAAAAGAAAAGGAAAGTTTAGAAAGATGGGAGAATAAATCCCGTCGCATGTCCGTCTCAATCCGTGCGCCCATGACATGTCCCACATCTGCCATATAGTAGCTTGCCAATGTATCAATCACACGAAGCACCAGATAAAAGGCACCAACAGATAAAATCAGTTGCAACGTCAGGCTTTCCGGCGCATCGGTAGCCCGTCCTGTAATTAACCGGACAAGCAGCGGCAACACCAGTTCACACACCGTTGTGAGAGAGGCGCACAAAAGGTCCAACACCAAAATCCATTTATATTTTTTAAAATAGGGTAAGAACCTGCGTAGCAGACCCTTCCTCGGCTGACTTTTTTTCGACATAAGCTTTATAAATCACCTTTCTGTTTTCCAAAATCCAATGCAAATTTGCATATGGCCATCACACCTGTTTTCAAGCAGGTCTCATCAATGTTGAATTTTGAACTGTGCAAAGGCATCACCGCACCCAACGCTTCATTACCCGAGCCGAAATTCATGAAAACAGAGGGCACCTGCTGAGCAAAATAGGCAAAATCCTCTCCCGCCATGGAAGGCTCCGTGCCCATCATCACATTATCCCTGCCTAAAATCTCGCCGGCGCTTAAAAGCAGCGAATCAACCATGGTCTTGTCATTGAGCAAGGGTGGATAACGAAAAATAAAATTGAACTCGCAGGAAGCACCAAAGGCCTCTGCAATCTGCACAGCAATTTTCTCCATGCTGGTCGCCAGTTTTTTCCGCAAATCATCATCAAAAGTACGCACCGTGCCTTTAATGACAACCTCATTAGGAATCACATTATAACAGGTTCCGGCATGAAACATATTGGTTGAAATAACATGCTTGACAAGCGGGGTTGTATACCGTGCAGAAAGCACATTCCAAGCCGTTAAAATCTGCACAGCAACAGCAATGGGGTCCACACAGTTATGAGGATAGGCCCCGTGACCTCCCTTGCCGTGAATGACTAAATCAAAATCATCAGGCGAAGCCATAACCTCATCATATTTCACAAGAATTTTTCCGGCAGGCACACTGTTCATCACATGTCCGCCAATCGCCGCATCCACATGGGGATTCTCCAAAATGCCCTGCTCAATCATCGGCAAGGCACCGCCGCTTTCCTCCTCACCCGGCTGGAACACCAGCTTAATGTTGCAAGACAGCTTGTTTTTTATTTTAGAAAGCACATAAGCACAGCCTAAAAGAATTGCTACATGGGCATCATGACCACAGGCATGCATCACACCGCTGGTTTTAGACTGATACGAAACGCCGGTTTCCTCCTGCACAGGCAAAGCATCCATATCTGCACGCATGAGCAAGGTTTTCGCCTTTGGATCAACCATAATTAAGCCCAAAACACCGGTTTTAGCAATGCCCTTTTGATGGGGAATGCCCCACTTTTCCAGATAACTGCAAATGAGTTCAGCTGTTTTATATTCATGAAATTCCAGTTCCGGATGCTCGTGGATACACCGCCGGATGGCAACAAGCTCGTCAAAAATTTCTTCTGCAATTCGTTTGATGTCTTCCATAATCATCCTCCTAGTAAATCCTCAAAACACCTGAAACAATGCCAACAATGCGCACATCACGCACCAAAATTGGTGAAAGCGCATCGTTTTCCGGTTGCAAGCGAATATAACCGTTTTCCCGATAAAACGTTTTCACAGTGGCGGAATCATCTAAAAGTGCCACCACAATATCCCCATCTCTGGCAGTGTCTTGCTGGGTAACAACCACATAGTCACCGCTGAAAATGCCGGCATTTATCATGCTGTCTCCCCGAACCTTTAGCATAAACACGTCTTTGTTTTTCGCAAAGACCATAGGCAGCGGGAAGGTATCTGTCACATTCTGGTCAGCCAGAATCGGCGTGCCTGCGGCCACCTCGCCCACAACTGGCACGGAAAGATATTCAGCAATGGGTTCTGCCATGCGCTCTGCCTCAGTTTCCACCAGACGGATGGCACGGGTTTTAGAGCCGTCTTTAACAAGCAGACCCTTTGCCTCAAGCTTCTTTAAATATGTATGCACCGTGGAAGGTGAATTTAACCCTACCGCCGCACAGATTTCACGAATGGATGGCGGATAGCCTTTTTTTTGAATTTGTGCATTGATAAAATCTAAAATCTCCTGTTCACGATTCGCTCTTTTGGCCATTTTTATTGTTCCTTTCATTAAAGGATAATCATTCTATGATTTTGTCAAGTTAGGAATAAAAATTTTTGTAGGGACAGATG
>JAZSAS010000051.1:0-25816 GCA_045602005.1 Clostridia bacterium | reverse complement strand
AACGACATCTTTGGTATGATTTCTTGAAAAGTTATCCTATTAGATTTTTAAGACAAAAAGTAATTGATAATTACATAGTTGATTTTTATTGTCATAGTGCGAGGTTGATTATTGAACTTGATGGATCACAACATTATGAGGAAAAAGGTTTGTTGAAAGATAAAATCAGAACAGAAAGAATTGAACAACGAAATCTAACAGTTATCCGAATACCTAACAATGAGGTGAATAGAAACTTTGAGGGAGTTTGTCAATATATTGATATTGCTGTAAAAGAATCCCTCCGTCAGCCTGCGGCTGACACCTCCCTTTAGGCAAGGGAGGCTTTGATGCGTGGCATCCAGATTATACAGTCTTTATATAATGATAACAAGTAATAATACATATTCTGCTATAGGTTGCTTAATCATTTCAAACTTGTAAAGCTTTTACGTGTTTTAAGAAATTATTTTTTAAGGAGCTGGCTAAAAAATATGATTATTCAGATTTGTGTTGGAAGTTCCTGTCACTTGAAAGGCTCAGCAGATATTATTGAGCTTTTTCAAAAATCACTTGCAGAACATCAACTGGAAAATGATGTTGTGCTCAGTGGAAGTTTTTGCCTTGGTGTGTGTAACCGTGAAGGTGTTACGGTTCAAATTGATGACGATGTTCATTTGGGAATCACACGGGAAAATTTTCATGAATTTTTTAAAGAAAAGGTATTAAATGCAATACAAAACGAAGGGAAGTGACGGAGATGCCGAACTGTTTAACTCTAAAAAAATCAAACTGCAAAAACTGCCACAAGTGCATCAGGCATTGTCCGGTTAAAGCCATTCGTTTTTCCGGCAATCAGGCACATATAATTGGCAATGAGTGCGTTCTTTGCGGTCAATGTTTTGTTGTTTGTCCGCAGAATGCAAAACAAATTGTTGATGAAACAGAAAAAGTAAAAGTGTTTCTTCAGAATGATGCTCCGGTGATTGTCAGTCTGGCACCATCGTTTGTTGCCAATTATGATGGTGTGGGCATTGAGGGCATGCGGAAAGCGTTGCAGAGACTGGGTTTTTTTGATGTGGAAGAAACAGCAATTGGTGCCACTATTGTTAAGAATGAATATGAGCGAATGCTGAGAGAAGACGGACGTGATATCATCATTACGTCTTGTTGTCACTCAATCAATTTATTAATACAGAAACATTTCCCTAAGGAACTTAAATATCTTGCCGATGTCATGTCTCCTATGCAGGCTCATTGCAGCGATATTAAGAAACGCTATCCAAATGCTAAGACAGTGTTTATCGGCCCCTGTGTAGCAAAAAAGGATGAAGCTGAACATTACACAGGCATTGTTGATGCTGTGTTAACCTTTGAAGAACTAACAAATTGGTTAAAAAGCGAAAACATTGAACCGGAAATATCTATTGAGGAAAACGAGCAGAGCCGTGCCCGCTTTTTCCCGACAACGGGTGGCGTTTTGAAGACGATGTCCCGGACGTTGCCGGAATATACATATTTAGCTCTTGACGGAATTGAGAACTGCATGGCAGCCTTGCGGGATATTGAAAGCGGAAAGATTCATCGTTGCTTTATTGAAATGTCGGCTTGTGTTGGAAGCTGTATTGGCGGTCCGGTTATGGAAAAATTCCATAATTCGCCCATTAAAGATTATATGACGGTGGCACAGTATGCCGGCACTGAAGATTTTATTGTGACACAGCCGGACACGGTTGACCTGCAAAAGAATTTTGAATCAATTGAGCACAGGCTGCAACCGCCGACAGAAACAGAAGTTAATAACATTCTTCGCCAGATGGGCAAGTTTAAGCCGTCTGATGAGTTAAATTGCGGTTCTTGCGGTTATAACACCTGTCGTGAGAAGGCAGTGGCCGTTTGTCAAGGAAAAGCGGAAATTTCTATGTGTCTGCCATATTTGAAAGATAAGGCAGAGAGTTTTTCTGATACAATTGTTAAAAACACGCCCAATGCTTTGATTGTTTTGAACGAAGAATTTGAGGTGCAGCAGATTAATGAGGCGGCCAAGCAACTCATGAACATTCGCAATGATTCTGATATTTTAGGCGATCAGGTGGTGCGCATTTTAGACCCCTCACCCTTTGTTGAAGTCTGCAAATCTGGAGAGGTTGTGCGTAATCAGCAAGTATATCTTGTGGAGTATAAGCGCTATGTTGAACAAACCATTGTACACGATAAAGACTCACGTCTTTTAATCTGTATTATGCGTGATGTAACCAATGAAGAAACCGAGCGTGCAAAAAAAGAAAAAATCAGCCGTCAAACAATTGAGGTGGCTGACAAGGTTGTTGATAAGCAGATGCGCATTGTGCAGGAAATTGCCTCTTTGTTAGGTGAAACAGCAGCGGAAACAAAAATTGCACTTACGAAGCTAAAGGAGTCTATATCGAATGAATGATTTGTGTGCAGATATTGGTTATAAAAGCATCAACCATTTTGGAGAGCAGCTTTGCGGTGACCGTGTTGATGTTGTGGAGCAAAATGAAAATTCGACGGTTGTTGTTTTGGCCGATGGTTTGGGAAGTGGTGTGAAAGCCAACATTCTTTCCACGCTGACCTCGAAGATTATTTCCACAATGATGTCATCGGGTTTGCCCATTGAAGAGTGTGTTTCCACCATTGCAGCAACCTTGCCTGTGTGTTCTGTTCGGGGTGTTGCTTATTCCACGTTTACAATTATCCATCTGATGGAGAATGAAGAAGTGGAGATTATTCAGTATGATAACCCGCAGGTAATTGTTCTTCGTGATGGTGTTAATTATGATTATCCTGTAACGGAAATGAACATTGGCGGCAAAAAAATTTATAAATCAGTTATTAAACTGAAAGAAGATGATATTTTTGTTGCCATGAGTGACGGTTGTCCCCATGCAGGAATCGGTATGGTATATAATTTCGGCTGGAAGAGAGAAGACATTATAGAATTTTTAGAAACCATTGCCGTTAGCGGATTTTCGGCTAAAACCCTGTCAACGATTTTGGTTGATGAGTGCGATAAGCTTTATGGTCATAAGCCGGGAGATGATACGACGGTGTGTGTTGTCAAAATTCGTAAGCGTGAGCCGATGAATCTTCTGTTTGGTCCGCCGGCGAATCGGGATGATTGCGACAGAATGATGTCTCTGTTTTTTTCAA
Organism: Clostridia bacterium; assembly: GCA_045602005.1. Taxonomy (GTDB): domain Bacteria; phylum Bacillota; class Clostridia; order UBA1381; family UBA9506; genus UMGS755. The sequence continues at coordinate 22,663 of JAZSAS010000051.1, read as the reverse complement.
AAGAAGGAAAACACATTATTTGCGGCGGCACAACCTCGTCTATTGCAGCAAAATATTTAAGAAAACCTTTGAACGTCAATTTGAATTTTGAAGACCCGAAAATTCCTCCTATTGCACATCTGGAGGGCGTAGACCTTGTAACAGAAGGCGTAATAACAGTTAATAAGGTTTTAGATTATGCGAAGGACTATATTGGTGAGAACAATCTTTATGAGGACTGGAGTTATAAACGTGACGGAGCCTCGCTGATTTGTCGATTGCTGTTTGAAGAAGCAACAGATATTAATTTCTTTGTGGGCCGGGCGATCAATCCCGCCCATCAAAATCCTGATTTGCCCATCAATTTTAATATCAAAATGAATCTGGTTGAAGAATTATCAAGTTGCCTGAAACAAATGGGCAAGCATGTTAAATTGAGTTATTTTTAATTGTTGTTTAAATAAAGATTGGAGCCTATATATGAGAAAATTTGATACAAAAGTACAATATCTAAAATATAAAGTTTTGCGAGAAGTAGCACAACAGGCATGGGAAGGCACGCTAACGGAAAACCTTTTAGACATTCCTAAAACGATTATCCCCGGAAAAACTCCCTCAATGCGGTGCTGTGTGTATAAAGAAAGAGCAATTTTGGCAGAGCGAGTGAAAATAGCAATGGGCGGCGACAAGGATAATCCGAATGTGATTGAGGTTATTGACATAGCCTGTGATGAATGTCCTGCTGCGGGTTATGATGTCACTGATTCCTGTCGGGGCTGTCTGGCTCATCGGTGTGAAGATGTTTGCAAGAAGGGTGCAATTTCCTTTGACCACAACCATGTGGCACACATTGACAAGTCAAAATGTGTGGAGTGTGGCATGTGTGCTAAGGTTTGTCCCTATTCAGCCATTATCAATCGAAAACGCCCCTGTCAGAATGCATGCAAGGTTAAGGCAATTTCAATTAACGCAGATAATGCTGCTGCAATCAATAACGAAAAATGTACATCCTGCGGTGCTTGTGTGTATCAGTGCCCCTTTGGTGCCATTACAGATAAATCATATATCTTAGACGCCATTCATATTTTGAAAGAAAAGCAAGAAAAAGCCACTTCTAAGGTTTATGCGTTGGTTGCACCTTCGATTTCAAGCCAGTTTACATATGCCAAGCTTGGTCAGGTTATTTCTGGTCTGAAGGAGCTTGGATTCGATACGGTTATTGAGGCGGCTTTAGGCGCTGATATGGTTGCTCAGGCAGAATCGAAAGAGCTTGCAGAAAAAGGGTTTTTGACAAGCTCGTGCTGTCCGGCATTTGTAAGTTATGTCAAATCGGCCTTTCCGGACATGGAGCCATTCATTTCCCATAATCTTTCTCCCATGGCTATGTTGGCAAAGTATATCAAAGGGATGACAGACGATGTGAAAATTGTCTTTATCGGGCCCTGCACAGCCAAAAAAGCAGAAGCGAAATTAGAGTCGGTAAAGCCTTATGTTGATGTTGTGTTGACCTTTGAGGAATTGCAGGCACTTTTTGACAGTCGAAACATAGATATTACAACGCTTTTAGAGGATGTTTTAGACAATGCATCTTATTTCGGCAGAATTTTTGCACGTTGTGGTGGTCTTGCCGATGCTGTTGCCGAAGGCCTGAAAGAACAAAACATTGATTTTGATTTGAAAGCCATTTCCTGTGATGGGATTGAGGCTTGTAGGGTTGCACTGCTGAAAAAAAGCAAAAACGTGCTTGATGCTAACTTTATTGAAGGCATGGCATGCGTTGGCGGTTGCATTGGCGGTGCAGGTTGTTTGATCCATGGTGAAAAGAATAAATTGGAAGTTGATAAGTACGGAAAACAAGCGCTGGAAAAGACGATAGCTGATGCGTTATCTCTTTTACAATAATTTTTGAGTTTTATTGACGAAAACCAAGAAAATACTTGAAATTTGAAAAAGATTGTGATATAATTAACAATGCATGTCAATTAGTTAAATCATATTTATGAAAAGAGAGGATTTTATGAACAAAATTACAATCATCGGGACAGGGAGTGTAGGTTCTACAATTGCTTACACATTGACGGTTATGGGAGTTGCCTCCGAAATTGTTATGATTGATATTAACAAGGAAAAGGCAATGGGTGAAGCGTTGGATATCCGCCAGGGTATTCCTTTCTGTAATCCTTCAAGAGTGTATGCCGGCTCCTATAGTGATGCATCCAATTCTGATATTATTGTCATTACCTCTGGTGTGGCAAGAAAGCCGGGACAGTCACGACTTGACTTGGCACAGACCAATGTAAATATTTTAAAAAGCATTATTCCTGATATTGTGCGCCACGCACCGAATGCTGTTTATTTGGTTGTCAGCAACCCTGTGGATGTTTTGACATACACCTTCTGCAAATTGTCAGGTTTGCCGGAAAGACAGGTTATTGGTTCCGGTACAATTTTAGATACTTCCAGACTGCGTGCCCGTTTGTCTGAGTATTATTCAATCAATCAGCAGAATGTTCATGCTTATGTTTTGGGTGAGCATGGCGATTCTTCGTTTGTTCCCTGGTCAGTTGCTAACATTTCTAACATTCCGTTAGAAGAAGGTAACAACTCACTGATTGATGTTACCACTGCAACAACCCAGTTTAATTGCCCCAAGCTTGACTTTGAGGAAGTGGAGAATTATGTTCGTAAATCCGGCGGACAGGTAATTGAGCGCAAAGGTGCAACTTACTATGCAGTTTCTGCTTCTGTTTGTCATGTATGCAAGAGCATTTTAAACGGCATTGACACCACCATGACAGTTTCCACCATGCTCCATGGTGAATATGGCATTGACGATGTTTGCCTGAGTTTGTTGACTTTAGTTGGCAAACATGGTGCAGTCAATAAAATGTTATTGCCTCTGACTGATGCTGAACAACAGAAATTGATATATAGTGCCGAATGTTTGAAAAATGTTCTGCGGCAGATTGAAATATAATCGGCTTTTACTTAACAAGGGTTATCCCCATTAACGAAATTGACAGGAGTGAAGATTTATAATGGAATACCGTATTGAACACGACTCCATGGGTGAAGTTAAGGTGCCTGCTGACCGTCTCTGGGCAGCACAGACACAGAGAAGTCATGAGAATTTTGAAATTGGTGTTGGAATCGAAACCATGCCTGCTGAAATTGTTCACGCTTTTGGTGTGTTAAAAAAAGCAGCTGCATTAACGAATCATGAGCTTCGTCCTGAAAAAATGACTGATGAAAAGCTGAAGGCAATTGCCGAAGCTTGTGACGAGGTGATGTCCGGTGCTTTGATGGACCATTTTCCGCTGGTTGTTTGGCAGACGGGTTCTGGTACCCAGTCAAACATGAACACCAACGAAGTTATTGCAAACCGCGGCAATCAGATTTTGGGAAAAACACTTTTACATCCTAATGACGATGTTAACATGAGTCAGTCCTCTAATGATACATTTCCTACAGCAATGCACATTGCGGCGGTTTTGATTTTAGAAGATAAACTAATTCCTGCTGCAAACACCCTGATTCAAACCTTTAAGCGCTTGGAAGAGGAAAATGAAGGCATTGTTAAAAGCGGCAGAACACATCTGCAAGATGCAACTCCCATTAAATTCAGTCAGGAAATCAGCGGTTGGCGTTCAAGTCTTGAGCGGGATGTTGAACTTTTAAAGCTTTCCCTTCGTCCAATTTATGAACTGGCATTAGGAGGCACAGCTGTTGGTACGGGCCTGAATGCTCCCAAGGGATTTGACACAATGGTTGCTGAAAAGGTGAGTGCCATCACCGGTAAACCCTTTGTTACGGCTGAAAACAAGTTCCACGCTTTAACTTCTAAAGATGAGCTGGTCTTTGCCCACGGTGCGATTAAGGCACTGGCTTGTGATATGATGAAAATTGCCAACGATGTTCGCTGGCTGGCTTCCGGTCCCCGTGACGGCTTAGGAGAAATCTTTATTCCGGAAAATGAACCTGGTTCTTCTATTATGCCCGGAAAGGTTAATCCCACACAGTGCGAAGCAGTTACCATGGTGGCTGTTCAGGTTATGGGCAATGATGTGGCTGTTGGCATGGCTGCGTCACAGGGCAACTTTGAGCTTAATGTCTTTATGCCGGTTTGTGCATATAACTTCCTGCAGTCTGCAAGATTGCTTGCAGAGGCCATTTTATCCTTTAATAAAAACTGTGCAGTGGGCATTAAAGCCAATAAAGAGAAAATGTATCACAATTTGCATAACTCTTTGATGCTGGTAACAGCACTCAATCCCTATATCGGATATGAAAACGCTGCAAAAACAGCAAAAAAAGCCTTTAAAGATAATATATCTTTAAAAGAAGCCTGTGTTGCACTGGGATTTTTAACTGCAGAAAAATTTGATGAAGTATTTCATCCTGAAGAAATGGTGTAATCGGAGGTAATAAAATGAAATACAGTTATTTCCCCGGCTGTACTTTAAAAAACAAAGCCAAGGATTTGGACGTGTACGCACGCAAATCGGCAGAAATTTTAGGTATCACGCTGGAAGAAATTGAAGATTGGCAATGTTGCGGTGGTGTTTTTACAACGGCTCGTGACGAAGTTGCCACCAAGCTTTCGTCTGTTCGCCTTTTAAAAGCAGCAGGCGAAAAAGAACAACCTTTGGTAACAGTTTGCTCAGCTTGCCATAATGTGGTGAAACAAACCAACCATGCAATGCAAACAGACAAGGAATTTGCAGACAAGGTAAATCGGTATATGGCTGAAGAAATGCCTTACACCGGTGAAACGACAGTCTATCACTATTTAGAAATGCTTAGAGATGTAGTGGGTTTTGATGCCATTCGTGAAAAAGTGGTTAATCCCCTCTCTGGCAAGAAAATTGGTGCTTATTATGGCTGTCTGCTCCTCAGACCCAGCGGCATTCTGCAGATGGATGATCCGGAGAATCCCACTATTTTAGAGGAGTTTATCCGTGCCATCGGTGCAGAACCGGTTATCTATTCAAAACGGAATGAGTGCTGTGGGGGTTATGTGGTTATGGAAAGCCCTGAGCTTGCCACCGAGAAGAGTCATTCTGTTGTTAATAATGCAAAGGCTGCCGGTGCAGAGATGATTATCACTGCCTGTCCTCTTTGTCGTTATAATCTTGAGAAAAACGGTGCTGAACTGCCGGTTGTTTACTTTACAGAGCTTTTGGCAGAAGCACTGGGCATAAAGGAGGATACAAATGAATAATCAGTATCTTCAGGAGGATATTCTTCGCAGCAGCGGAGTGAATCCTAAAAAGTGTATGCGTTGCGGCAAATGCTCCGGCACTTGCCCGGCCTATGACGAGATGGAGTATCATCCCCATCAGTTTGTCAGCATGGTTGAAAGCGGTGATATTGAGCCTTTAATGAACTCAAAATCTCTGTACAGATGCTTGTCTTGCTTTGCCTGCATTGAACGTTGTCCCCGAGGTGTTGAGCCTGCGAAACTGGTTGAAGCGGTTCGCTTGGCAGTGATTCGCCAGAAGGGTGCCAATCATTTGAAAGCGGAAGATGTTCCGGCAATGTGGGATGAAGATTTGCCACAGCAAGCAATCGTCAGCGCATTTAGAAAATACAGTAAGTAAGGAGGAAAAGACAAGTGCAAAGAATTGGCGTATTTGTATGTTGGTGCGGCAGCAATATTGCCGGTACAGTAGATGTGCAGGCAGTTTCTGATGCTTTGAAAAGTGAACCCGGCGTGGTCTTTTCCACCAACTATCAATATATGTGCTCTCAGGCAGGTCAAAACATGATTATTGATGCTGTTAAAGAGCATAACTTAACCGGTATTGTTGTTTGTTCCTGTTCTCCCCGTATGCACGAGGCAACTTTCCGCAAAACGGCAGCGGCAGCAGGATTAAATCCCTACATGGTTGAAATTGCAAACATTCGTGAGCAGTGCTCCTGGGTACACAAGGAAATGCCGGTGGGCACAGAAAAGGCGATTATCCTTGGCAAAGCGGCGATTGCAAAGGTGAACTTAAATGCACCGCTAACACCGGGAGAGTCACCGGTTACCAAGCGTGCATTGGTCATCGGTGGCGGTATTGCCGGCATTCAAACGGCACTGGATATTGCTGATGCAGGTTTCCCGGTTGATATTGTTGAAACCAAACCGACCATTGGCGGTAAAATGGCGCAATTGGACAAAACCTTCCCGACCCTTGACTGTGCGGCCTGCATTCTGACACCCAAAATGGTGGATGTGGCTCAAAATGAAAATATTCGTATTTTCTCTTACAGTGAAGTAACAGAGGTTAAAGGCTTTGTTGGCAATTTTGATGTAACCATTAAAAAACGTGCCCGTTATGTTAAAGAAGATATCTGTACCGGTTGTGGTGCCTGTGTGGACAAATGTCCTATGAAAAAGGTGCCTAACGAGTTTAATTTGGGCATGGATAACAGAAGTGCGATTTATATTCCCTTTGCACAGGCTGTTCCCAAGGTGGCAACCATTGACCCCAACAGCTGTAACATGCTGAAAAACGGCAAATGCGGACTCTGTGCAAGGGTTTGTACTGCCGGTGCTATTGATTATAAGCAGACAGATGAATTCATTGAAGAAAAATACGGTGCAATTGTTGTTGCAACCGGTTTTAATCCCATTAGCATGGATAAATTCGATGAATTTGCCTATAACCAGTCTAAAGATGTGATCACATCTTTAGAATTCGAGCGTCTGACCAATGCTGCAGGTCCCACGGCCGGAAAGCTTTTGCGTCCTTCCGACGGAAAACATCCTCACACCATTGTGTTTGTACAGTGTGTTGGTTCCCGTTGTGATGCCTGCGCCCAGAAGGGTAAGGAATATTGCTCGAAAATCTGTTGTATGTACACAGCAAAGCATGCAATGCTCACTCGTGATAAATATCCCGATACGGATGTGTACGTGTTCTATATTGATGTGAGAACCCCTGGTAAAAACTTTGATGAATTTTACCGCCGTGCTGTTGAAGAGTATGGTGTGCATTACATTAAAGGCATGGTGGGTAAGGTAACACCCGAGGGCGATAAGCTGAAGGTTCAGGCTTCTGACCTGTTAGACAACAAGCAGCTTCACATTGATGCTGACCTGGTTGTTTTAGCAGCGGCAATTGAACCGGACAGATCAGCCCGTCCCTTAGCAACTATGCTGACTGCTAGCATGGACACCAACGACTTCTTTACTGAGGCACATCCTAAGCTGCGTCCTGTTGAAAGCCCCACTGCTGGTGTATTTTTGTCGGGTACCTGTCAGGGACCGAAGGATATTCCGGAAACGGTTTCTCAGGCTGGTGCAGCAGCTTCAAAAGTCATTGGTCTTTTGGTGAAAGATAAATTAACGGGCAACCCCTGTATTGCACATTCCAATGAGTTAATGTGTAACGGTTGCTCAAGCTGTGAAAGAGTTTGTCCTTATGGTGCCATTACCTATGAAGACAAAGAATTCCGCATGCCCAACAGAACAACCAAAATCAGACGTGTTGCCGCAGTTAATCCGGCTGTTTGTCAGGGTTGTGGTGCATGTACGGTTGCTTGTCCTTCCGGTGCTATGGATTTAAGAGGCTTTTCCAGCGGACAAATTATGGCGGAGGTAGATGCAATATGCAAATGAATGAATATAAACCCTTAATCGTTGCCTTTTGCTGTAACTGGTGTTCTTATGCCGGTGCTGACCTTGCCGGAAATAACCGTTTGAGTTATCCGGCAGATGTAAAAATCATTCGTGTTCCTTGTTCTTGCCGTGTGAATCCTATGTTTATTCTCCGTGCGTTCCAGAGAGGAGCAGACGGTGTGATTATTTGCGGTTGCCATCCCGGCGACTGTCACTACACGTCCGGTAACTATTTCACACGTCGCCGCATGGCACTGCTGTTTTCTATGTTGGACTTTCTCGGCATAGAAAGAGAGCGTACCCGTGTTGAATGGGTTTCAGCGGCAGAGGGTGCAAAATTTGCTCAAACAATGAATGATTTTGCAGAAAAAGTTGCGGCGCTGGGTGAAAATAAGAGATTGGAGGATCTGCGATGCAAACGATAACACAAAAACAGTTAATTGACAAAGCAGTTTCTCTGCTAAGTGACGGAACCGTTTCCTGCGTGATTGGTTGGCAAAAGGGTGAATTTGATTATGATATCACACCGGCTGTCTTTAACAGTGAGGTGGAATTAAAAGAAAACTTTGTCTGGAATGATTTTTGCGGTGCAAACTTTTCTAAATATTTAGTTGCGCAAGCGGATAAGTGCGAAGGAAAGCTTCTGGTGTTCTTAAAACCCTGCGATACCTATAGCTTTAACCAGTTATTAACAGAGCATCGCTTTGACCGTGAAAAGGTTTATGCCGTTGGCGTTCCCTGTGAGGGAATGGTTGATATTGCCAAGGTGAAAGCGGTTTGCGGTGATGGTATTACAGCAATTGACTCTAGCGGTGAAGCACTGTCTGTTACAACATTATACAGTGACAAACCGGCATCTGTTCATGCAAAGGATGTTCTTTTGGAAAGATGCTTAAACTGCAAGAGCAAAAAGCATGTGGCCTATGACGAGCTTTTGGGTGAAGACGGTGACGTGATTGATTCTGCCCGTTTTGATGAGGTTGCTCGCTTAGAGGCAATGACACCTGACGAACGGTTTGCATTCTGGCAGAATGAACTGTCACGGTGTATTCGTTGTAATGCGTGCCGTGATGCTTGCCCTGCATGTACTTGCGAAAAATGTGTATTTGGCAACCCGGATTCCGGTGTTGAAAATAAAGCAGCGGCTAACAGTTTTGAAGAAAAAATGTTCCACATCATCAGAGCGTTCCATGTTGCCGGCCGTTGTACCGACTGTGGCGAATGCTCCAGAGTTTGTCCTCAGAACATTCCGTTGCATCTTTTAAACCGTAAATTCATTAAAGACATCAACGAGTTTTATGGTGACTATCAGGCAGGTGCCGAGGTTGGTTCACGTGCTCCGCTTGTTAACTATACCACTGAGGACCTAGAACCCGGTGAGGTTTTTGACAGGGGGGATTTAGATGCGTAAATGTTCTTTAACTGCAATTGATTCCGTATTTTCGGAAATAGCCAAATCTATGCCTTTATATCTTCCGGTTGATGGCAGTGACGGCAGTGCTTCTTACACTCGTTGGGAAGAAGGCATGGCCTGGAGCAATGCTCTAAACACAGTGAGAAGCCCTAAAGATTTCTTCTTTCCCCAGATGGAAAATCTGATGGAATTTAAAACAGAGGGCAAAAACATTGAGCTGATTGATGTTAGAAACGAAGCAGAAAATTTCGTTGTCTTCGGTGTGCGAGCCTGTGACGTGAAGAGCTTTGAGATTTTAGACAGAGTCTTTCTAAGCGAGCCGCAAGACACTTATTATGCATCTCGCCGTGAGCATGGCATTATTGTTTCTGTGGCCTGCACAAGACCTTCTGAAACCTGCTTCTGTCAGACCTTTGGAATCAATCCGGCAGAGCCCTTGGGCGATGTTTCGGTTTGGAAAACAGAAGACGAGCTTTTCTTTGAGAGCATCACCGAAAAGGGTGCAGAATTCTTGAAGAAAATTGAAGGCTTGACAGAAGAATGCACCGATGGTGCCGTAGAAAAGCAAAAAGAAGAGATTGCGGCAATTATGAAAAAGCTGCCTCTTTCCGGACTCAACACCGGTGCTTTTGGCGGTGGCAAAACAATGGATTTCTTTAACGCTCCCCAGTGGGATGAACTGTCGCAAACCTGTTTGGGATGTGGCACCTGTACCTTTGTTTGCCCCACCTGTCAGTGCTATGATATTAAAGACTTTAACACGGGAAATGGTGTTATTCGTTACAGATGCTGGGACTCCTGCATGTATTCTGATTTCACAAAAATGGCTCACGGCAACAACCGTAATTCTCAAAAGGAGCGGTTCCGTCAGCGGTTTATGCACAAACTGGTGTACTATCCTGAGAATAATGACGGTTTATTCAGTTGCGTGGGTTGCGGACGTTGTCTTGCTAAATGTCCTATTTCAATGAATATAGTAAAAGTTATGAAAAGAGTAGGAGGCGCAGAGAATGAATAATCGTGAAGAAACACTGATTCCTAAAATTGGTGTTATTACCGATGTTCGTATCGATACACCGGATATTAAAACCTTCCGTGTGGTGACTCCGGATGGTAAAAAAGCTTTTGACCACCGTCCCGGACAGTGTGCAATGCTTTCCGTGCCGGGTGTGGGTGAGGCAATGTTTTCGATTACCTCGTCGCCCACAAATGAGGAATATATGGAATTTTCCATTAAAAAATGCGGCTGTGTAACTGAATGGCTGCATCAGGCTGAGGTAGGTCAGCAAATCACCATTCGTGGACCTTATGGTAATCCTTTCCCGGTTGATGACGTGTTTGCCGGTAAAAACCTTTTGTTTATTGCCGGTGGTGTTGGTCTTGCCCCCTTGCGCTCAGTTATAAATTATTGCCGGCACTATCGTGACCGTTATGGAACGATCGACATTGTCTACGGTTCCAGAAGCAAGGATGATTTGCTGGATTATAAAGAAATTATTGATGAGTGGGCACAGGATTCCGGCGTTACTGTTCACTTGACCATTGATAATCCTCAAGAGGGCTGGGACGGTCATGTCGGGTTCGTTCCCAATTATGTGAAAGAGCTTGGTTTTTCAACCGATAAAACAGCCGTTTTGTGCGGTCCGCCCATTATGATTAAGTTTACCTTAGATGGTTTATATGCTCTTGGTTTTGACAAAACACAGATTTATACCACTTTAGAGCTTCGCATGAAATGCGGCGTTGGTAAATGCGGCAGATGTAACGTGGGTTCTAAATACGTTTGTAAGGACGGACCGGTCTTCCGCTTCGACGAACTGGACGAGTTACCGGACGAATATTAAAGGAGTGATAACATGGAAAAGATGGTCAACATTTTTCTGTTTGGAAAAAAATATGAAGTGCCAGGCAATTTAACCATAATGACGGCTATGGAATATGCCGGTTATCAGCTGGTAAGAGGCTGCGGTTGCCGTAATGGTTTCTGTGGTGCCTGTGCAACAGTTTACCGCATTAAGGGCGACCGTGAGTTAAAGGCTTGTCTGGCTTGCCAGACACAGGTAGAGGATAATATGTATATCGCAACGCTTCCATTCTTTCCTTTGGTTAAAGAGGTGTATGACATGGAAAAAATTACACCGACAGAAGCAGTTATGATGCAGCTTTACCCCGAAATTTATGCTTGTGTTGGCTGTAATGCCTGCACAAAAAGCTGCACACAGGGCCTTAACGTTATGCAGTACATTGCCTATGCACAGCGTGGTGATTTCGAAAAATGTGCAGAAGAGTCATTTGACTGTGTTATGTGCGGTGTTTGCTCATCCCGTTGTCCTGCAGGTATTTCACATCCTCAGGTTGCTATGCTTGCCCGCAGAATTAACGGTAAATATTTAGCACCCGGATGCGAACATCTTGATACACGGGTAAAGGAAATTAAAGACGGCACCTTTAACGATTTAATTGAAGCCTTAATGCAAAAACCCGTTGAGGAATTAAAAGAACTATACAACACCCGTGAAATCGAGAAGTAAGGAGGAAAGCTGAGAATGTATTCTGAACAATTTCAAAAATCAATTGCTGCTGTTGAAGCGGCAAGAGAAAAAAATATTGCCTTAGAACCGGACCGTATGACGGCGAAGCAAAAAGAGGATTTGCTGGCAGCTTACCATCCCGACTATAAAAAAGAAGAATTTGAGACTCTGCAGATTGGTCCTAATAAGGGTCAGGCAGTGCCCCGTGAGCTGTGCGAAATTCTGCAGGCAAAAAGCCGTATTAAGGCAGAAGACATTGATTTATCTGACATCACCTATGATGTAGATGTTTTGGTTATCGGCGGCGGCGGAGCTGGAAGTAGTGCTGCCATTGAAGCACACGAAGCAGGCGCCAACGTTATGATTGTTACCAAGCTGAGAATCGGTGATGCTAACACCATGATGGCAGAAGGTGGCATTCAGGCTGCTGACAAGGAAAACGATTCTCCGGCCATTCACTTTGTTGATGCGTTTGGCGGCGGTCATTTTGCTGCTAAAAGAGAGCTGCTTTCTAAGCTGGTTTGCGATGCACCTGAGGCAATTCAGTGGCTTTCTAATTTAGGTGTTGAGTTTGATAAAACAGAAGACGGCACCATGGTTACCACCCACGGTGGCGGTACTTCCCGCAAGCGTATGCATGCTGCAAAGGACTATTCCGGTGCAGAAATCATGCGTACCCTGCGTGATGAGGTTTTAAACCGTCAGATTCCTGTTGTTGATTTCACTGCAGCCATTGAGCTGATTTTAGATGAAAACGGAAATGCTGCCGGTGCTGTTTTGATGAATATGGAAACCAGAGAATTGATGGTTGCAAAGGCAAAAACTGTTATCATCGCAACCGGTGGTGCAGGCAGAATGCACTATCAGGGTTTCCCCACCTCCAATCACTATGGTGCAACAGCCGATGGTTTGGTTCTGGGTTACCGTGCCGGTGCAAAGCTTTTATATGCAGAAACTCTGCAGTATCACCCCACAGGTGTTGCTTATCCGGAACAGATTTTTGGTGCTTTGGTTACAGAAAAGGTTCGTTCTTTGGGTGCAAAGCTTGTTAACGGCAACGGCGAAGTGTTCATGCATCCTCTGGAAACCCGTGATGTTTCTGCAGCTTCCATTATTCGTGAATGTAACGACAGAGGCAACGGCGTTGACACAGGCAGCGGCCTTGGTGTTTGGCTGGATACACCCATGATTGAAAAAATTGGCGGTGAGGGCACAATCGAAAAGAGAATTCCCGCCATGATGAGAATGTTTGGTCAGTATGGCATTGATATCCGTAAAGAGCCGATTTTAGTATATCCCACTTTGCATTATCAAAACGGCGGTTTGGATATTAATGTTGATGGTTCCACAACCAACATTGAAAATCTCTATGTTGCCGGTGAGGCTGTTGGCGGTATTCACGGCAGAAACCGTTTGATGGGTAACTCGCTTCTGGATATTATCGTATTCGGCAGAAATGCCGGTCAGAGCGCAGCTGCTAAATGTAAGGATGTTAAGGTTGGCAAGCTGACCCTTGAACACATTGCTGCCTTTGACAAAGAGCGTGAAGCTGCCGGTGTTGAAACAGATGCAGTTTCTCCCAAGCTTTTGCCTGATTACACAAATCGTAAAAACAGAATTTAATTCTCTTTAGCATAATTTTGACGAATTGAGGTTTTAACATGAGTATTTTTGGCGGCGTGATTTCTATTACCGGCATTACATTTTTGATGTTTTGCGTGTTTATCATTGCAGCATTAGGCTATGCTTTGGGTCGGATTACAATTAAGGGTGTTTCTCTTGGCACAGCCGGCGTATTTATTGTGGCTTTGTTATTTGGCTGCTTTTTGTATAAGCCCCTTGCGGCACAGCTTTCAGACTATGCCGATAAGGCCCTGAAAATCATTGAAAGCATGGGACTCATCCTCTTTGTTACCTCTGTTGGTTTCATTGCAGGACCGAAATTTTTCAGCAACATGAAAAAGAATTTCAAGTCTTATGTTTTGCTTGGCTTAATCATTATTTTGGCAGGCGGTTTGTCAGCGCTTGGTTGTATTTACCTGGGCAGAGCATTAGGCGAAACCGACCATGCCGGTTTCACCGCAATGGTTGTTGGTCTTCTTTCCGGCTCACTCACATCAACACCGGCCTTTTCTGCAGCAAAAGACACAGTTTTAGCAGAATATGAAAGCTTGGTTTCCGTAGGCCATGGAATTGCTTATATCTTTGGTGTTGTGGGCGTTGTCTTGTTCGTGCAGCTGGTTCCAAAGTTTTCAAAGGCTAACATGGCAGAGGAAAGAGCGAAATTAACGCAAATTTCCGATGGTGAAGGCAGAAAAGTTTATAATGGTAAGCTGATTGAATTAGACGGCTTCGGTTTCATGCCCTTTGCCTTAGCAGCAGTTATTGGTATCTTGGTTGGAATGATAAAGGTTCCGCTGACAGGCGCAGGCCTGAGCGGCACAACCTTCTCCCTCACAACAACCGGCGGTTGCCTTTTAATTGCCCTTTTGTTTGGTCATTTTGGCAGAGTTGGCAAAATCAGCATTATGCCTCCTGAAGCTACATTGAAAGTTTTTCGTGAGTTGGGACTCATGCTGTTTTTAATCGGTGCTGGCATTCCCGGCGGTGCTGATTTTGTTGAGTTCTTTGACCCCATGTATTTTGTATATGGTGTTATAATGACAATTTTGCCTATGGTGATTGGCTTTGTTTTCGCAAAATATGTTTTGAAACTAAGTCTGTTAAACAACTTAGGCTCCATCACAGGCGGTATGACAAGTACTCCCGCATTGGGAACACTGATCAATGTGGCCGGCACTGAGGATGTTGCTGCAGCTTATGCTGCGACCTATCCCATCGCACTGATTGCCGTTGTGCTTGTTTCTCAATTCCTAATTATCTTGTTCTAATAAGGATAAAAAAGGAGCTGTTACTTTTTTGTAACAACTCCTTTTTTGCATATAATCATTTAAAAATGAAAAGCTGATTCTCATTGCATAATCATCTTTAATTCCTAAAAAACAATGCTTGTTTCATTATAAGTCGGTTTGTGGTACCGGAGGAACATGCAGAAGCACATATAAATTGTAATTTTCAAGGAGAAAACAATGGAAACGTTGATTAAAAGAATTAACGAGCTTGCAAAAAAATCACGGGAAGAAGGCCTGACAGAGGAAGAAAAACTGGAGCAGGCCGAATTGCGAAAGCAATATATTCAAAAATTTCGTCAGGGCATGGAAAATACTTTGAGCAATGTTTATATTATGGATGAAAAGGGCAACAAAAAGAAGGTTGAAAAGAAACGTGATAGAAGATTATCGGGCAATAAGTTTTTGTCCTGATATAAGATGAAATTAACAACCCGGAGGAACCATGAAACGGATTGCTGTGGGAATTTTGGCTCACGTTGATGCCGGCAAAACGACGCTCTCAGAAGGTCTTTTATATGCCGCAGGAGAGATTCGCAGACTAGGCCGTGTGGATGCCAAGGATACTTTTTTAGACACAAACGAAATAGAACGCAAAAGAGGCATTACCATTTTCTCAAAACAGGCGATAATCGGTCTTGAAAATTCGGTGATGACTCTTTTAGACACGCCCGGACACGTGGATTTTGCAGCCGAAGCGGAACGGACCTTATCTGTTTTAGACTATGCAATTTTAGTGGTTAGCGGCACAGACGGCATTCAAAGTCACACAAAAACCCTTTGGGACATGCTGAAAGGACATCGTTTGCCGGTGTTTGTCTTCATCAATAAACTGGATTTAACCGGCAGCGACAGAAAAAGGGTTATTGAAGAACTGAAAACCGAATTCGACAGCAATTTTATTGACTTTACAGATGATGAAGAAGAGCTTTGTGAAAATTTGGCTCTTTGTGAAGAAAAACTGATGGAAGAAGTGCTTTCGGGCGTTCTTGCAGAACAAAGCGTGGCAGAGGCCATCAGGCGGAGAAATGTGTTCCCCTGTTTTTCCGGTTCTGCTTTAAAAATGGAGGGTGTTAAACGCTTTCTAAAGGCCTTTGACCGCCTAACCCTGGCGGGAGATGCCATGAGCGAGTTCGGGGCAAGGGTGTTTAAAATTGGTCAGGATGATAAGGGCAATCGTTTAACTTTTATGAAAATCACTGGCGGCAGTTTAAAAGTGAAAAGCATGATTGAATCTGCAGAAGGTGTTAACGAAAAAATTAACGAAATTCGTATCTATTCCGGTGACAAATATACAACCGAAGATGAAGTTTGCTTCGGTTGTGTTTGTGCTGTGACCGGTCCTAAGCAAACGGCAGCAGGACAGGGACTAGGTTTTGAAAAAAATGCCTCTGCCTTAACAGCAGAGCCGATTTTCAACTACCGTGTCATTTTGCCAAAAGGTGTTGACCCTTCTGTCGCTCTGGAGAAATTTAGAGAACTGGAGCAGGAAGAAACGCAGTTGAAAATCACCTGGAACGGACAATTAAAGGAAATTCACTTACGGCTGATGGGTGAAATACAGTTAGAAATTTTAAAACAGCTGGTGAAAAACCGGTTTGATATGGATGTTTGTTTTGAAGAGGGCCGCATTGTTTATAAAGAAACCATAGAAAACACTGTTGAGGGGGTGGGTCACTTTGAACCTCTCCGCCATTATGCGGAGGTGCACCTTGTTCTGTCACCGCTGCCAACGGGGTCAGGCATGCAGTTTGAGGCTGACTGCCCCGAAAGTGTTCTTGATAAAAACTGGCAACGGCTGATTTTGACTCATTTAATGGAAAAACAGCACCTCGGTGTTTTAACCGGCTCGCCTATAACGGATATTAAAATCACGTTAAAGTCCGGTGCAGCACATCTAAAGCACACAGAAGGCGGCGATTTCAGGCAAGCGACTTACCGGGCTGTCAGGCAAGGCCTGATGCAGGCAAAATCTGTGCTTTTAGAGCCTTATTACGAGTTTTTAATTGAAATTCCCGCCGAAAATGTGGGCAAGGCAATGACGGATCTTGATTTGCTGGGTGCCGAGTTTTCTATTTCACATTTAGGACTTGAACTCACCAAAATTAAAGGCACGGCTCCTGCTGAGGCCATTCGCAATTATCATAGGCAAATCACCGGTTACACCCACGGAAAGGGCAGAATGAGCTGCAAATTTTGTGGTTATGGAAAATGCCAAAATGCAGAAAGCGTTATAGCCGAAATTGGTTATGATGCTGAAGTGGATGTGGAAAACACCGCTGATTCTGTCTTCTGCGCTCATGGGGCCGGTTTTAATGTGAAATGGAATCTTGTGGCGAACCATATGCATTTAGACAGCGTTTTAAAGCCTAAGAAGGAAATCAAGCAGAGAGAAACGGTTCGAACCCGCAGCATTTCTGCCGGTGATGAAGAGCTTTTGAAGATTTTTGAAAAGACCTATGGCAAGGTGGAAACCAAGTCGCCGTCTCGCTCAATGTACACAAAGAAAGACACACCGACGCAAAAGAACAGTCGTTCTGGCATTAAAAAATTTAATAAAGATTATTTATTGATCGATGGCTATAACATGATTTTCGCCTGGGATAACCTGAAAAAAATTGCAGCAGACAGTTTAGAAGATGCTAGAAAAGAGCTGATTGACCGCATCTCAGTTTATAAAATTTTTAAAGGTTGGGATATTATTGTTGTGTTTGATGCCTATAAGGTCAAGGGCAATCGTGGAGAAGTGGAGCAGGAAAAAGGCATTACCATTGTTTACACAAAGGAAGCACAAACGGCAGATGCCTATATAGAAAAGGCTGCAAAAGAACTGACAAGGCAATATAACGTTACTGTTGCCACGTCTGACGCTTTAGAACAACGAATTATTTTCGGCAGCGGCGCTTTTAGAATGTCTGCAAGGCATTTAGAAGAGGAAGTGGAGCAGGTTGAAAAAGGGGTTCGTCAAATGGTGGAAACATACAATTTAGAAACAGAAAGCTCAGGCTTTTTAAAGGTCTTAGAAGAAAAACTGGCGGGGTGGAAACGAATCAATGAACAGGAGGAATAATTCCTCTAAAAGAGAGTTGTAAAAAAATCCTGCTATTTTCTTCATAATCATCATAGTATTTTATTAAGAACACATAAAAAGGAGTAGAAAATGAACGCTATTGTCATTTATAAATCAAAATATGGTTCTACGAAAGCCTACGCACAGTGGATTGCTGAGGAATTGTCTTGTACGGCAGTTGACAGATCAGAGGTTACGGCAAAAGACCTGGAGAGTTATGAGGTCATTATCTATGGCGGTGGTCTTTATGCCGAGGTGATTGCAGGTGTGTCGCTAATTACTAAAAACATGGAAAAACTAAAGGACAAAAAGTTGATTGTTTACACCACCGGTTTAACGCCGCCGGAATGCAGGGAATATTTTGACGACCTTGTTGTTAAGAAGAATTTTAAAGGGGATATGTATTCTGCTGTTAAGATGTTTAACTATCCCGGAAAAATGATTCTTTCAGAACTCTCTCTTCCCCATAAAGCGGCAATTAAAACTTTGAAAAAAATTATGTCGGAGAAAAAGGCTCCTAGTGAAATGGAAAAACTGTTAATTGATTTGTGTGATGCTGATGGTGATTTTTCAGACCGAACACTTATTACAGACCTGTTAGAATATGCAAAAGCATAAAATTATAGTAGGAGAATTACATGAGTATTTTAAATGCAGAAAACATTAGCCACAGCTTTGGTGGTAGACAAATTTTAGAAGATGCCAGTTTCCGCCTTTTGAAGGGGGAACACATTGGTTTAATTGGTGCAAACGGAGAAGGTAAGTCTACCTTTCTTAAAATCATTACAGGTGAAATGCACCCTGAGCAGGGCAAGGTAGAATGGTGCCGACATGTTACATACGGCTATTTAGATCAGTATTCTACTTTAGAGAAGGGGAAAACCATTCGTGACGTTTTGCGGGATGCTTTTGTTCATTTATCTGACCTGGAAGCGGAAATGATTGGAATTTATGATAAAATGGCTGGGGCCAGCGATGAGGAAATTGCTGAAATGATGGAAGAAGTTGGAGAAATGCAGGAGATTTTAGATTCTTCCGGTTACTACACCATCGACACAAAAATTTCTGAGTATGCTAACGGTCTGGGCCTGGACGACATTGGGTTAGACCGTGATGTGACGGAGCTTTCCGGCGGTCAGCGGGCCAAGGTTTTGCTTGCAAAGGTTCTTCTTGAAAATCCTATGATTTTGATTTTAGATGAGCCTACAAACTTTTTGGACGAAAATCACATCAACTGGTTGACGGAGTTTTTGCAGAACTATGAAAATGCCTTCATTTTAGTTTCTCATGACATGCCGTTTTTGACAAAGGTTACCAACGTGATTTATCATCTTGAAAACACGGTTTTAACCCGTTATAAAGGCACTTATGAAGACTTTTTACGAATGCATGATTTAAAGAAACAGCAAATTGAGCAGGCCTACAAAAAACAGCAGAAAAAAATTGCTGATTTAGAAGAGTTTGTAGCACGAAACAAGGCAAGAGCCGCAACAGCAACCCTTGCCCGTTCCAGACAAAAAGAACTTGATAAAATGGAGCGCATTGAGCTGGCTCCGGAAAAAATTAAACCGACTTTTCATTTTCAAACAGATAGAACACCGGGCAGAATCGTCATCGAGGCAGAAAATCTGGTGATTGGTTACGATTTGCCTCTGACAAAGAAGGTTAATATTCAGGTTGAACGAAATAAAAAGATTGCCATCTGCGGTGTTAATGGCTTGGGAAAATCAACACTCTTAAAAACCTTGCTCAAAATCATTCCGCCTTTAGAAGGTAAAATTCATCATGACCAATTTATCAATGCGGGTTATTTTGAACAGGAGGAAAGCAGCTCTGATAAAACAGCACTGCAGGAATTTTGGGATGAATTTCCCGCACTGACCAACGCAGAGGCCCGGGCGGCTCTTGCCAAATGCGGTTTAACCACAGAGCATATCACAACGCAAATGCGTGTTCTCTCCGGTGGTGAAAATGCCAAAGTGCGCCTTTGCAAAATCATGCAAAAGCCGGCGAATATTTTAGTGTTGGACGAGCCTACAAATCATTTAGATGTTGTGGCGAAAGAAGAGCTTGCCAAAGCCATTCGTGAATTTAGAGGCACGGTGCTTTTGGTTTGCCATGAGGCAGAGTTTTATTCCGGTGTTGTGGATGAAATTTGGGATGTTTCTGATTGGAGCACAAAAATTGTTTAAAACATAAAGACGACAGCAACGGATAGAATAAGCATGAATTCCTGTGCCTGAACAGTATGAAGAACTATCCCCCCCGTATAACGGGGGGGCATTTTCGGGCATAGCCCTAATGCTACCGGCTACGCTACATAGCGTTTTTTTTATTGGCCTGCCAGCCATGCAACTGCTACTTGCCACCCATAAATGGGTTATATCTTTGCAAGGCTTCTCCTAGAGGAGAAGCTGTCACGAAGTGACTGATGAGGTGTAGGTTGCGGATGCAACCGTTAGATAAACTCCCTGTATTATTTACCACCTCATCCGAGTTTTGCTATGCAAAACCCACCTTCCCCTCCAAGGGGAAGGCTTTTCAGCAGAATGATCTTAGCGTAACATTTAATATGATTAAATTGTTTAAATAACTAATGAGGTCTAAAATATTTCTTCCTTATCGGTTAACCTTTATTGAACCACGCGACTATCCCGGGGTTTTCATTATACAAAAAACCTCGTAATACATTGGTATTACGAGGTTTTAAAATGTTTGTTTACATTATAAGGTCAGTGCGCTTTCTTCTTTGCGTGACCAATCGCCGTCGCTGATGTAACCTGAGGGGAGAGCAGCGGGTGTTTCAAAGGTGGATTCCATATGGTAAGTTTCACCGCTTTCTGCACTTCCAACAATGCCGTGCATCAATTCAAAAATGTGGAAAGCCATTTCCTTGCTTGCACGGTTCTTTCTGCCCTTAACAATAGACCAAGCCATTTCAGCTGCACCAACACCACGTGAATTTTCTGCAAAACCGTGAGTGTGGGGGAATTCAACTTTGCCGCTTAAGGTTTTCTGAATGTATACAGCACCGCCGAATTCATTGGGATTACCCATATAAAGAATGCCGTCGGTTCCGTAGATCTCAAGTCCGTAAGTTTCGTCGAGAATACAGTCGGAGTTAATGTGCAGTGTTCCCAAAACGCCGTTTGCATATTTCATTGTTGCCGTGATGACGTTTGCATCTTCCAGAACATAAGCCTCGCCATAATTCGGAGCGCCAACACGGGTGTTAACACGATTCGGGTCGTTGATAGCGGTGAAAGCTGAAACTGCCTCAACGGGGCCGAGAATTGCTGCAAGAGCTGTTAAGTAGTAGCCGCCCATGTCAAAACCGATTCCTCCGCCACGCTTGCAGAGGTGAGTAAGGAATTCGCCGTAGATACCGTAGTTACGGCTGATGGAAGCTCTGCAGGATACAGGCTTTCCGATAAGACCAGACTCAACAATGTACTTTGCAGTTTGAACGCTTGCGCCGAGGAAGGTGTCAGGTGCAACACCGAGATATAAGCCGTTTTTGTTTGCAAGCTCAACAAGCTCTTTGCCCTGCCACAGTTCAACGGCAATCATCTTTTCAGAGAAAACGTGCTTACCTGCTTCTAAGCACTGCTTGATAACAGGGTAGTGTGCTGCAGGAATTGTGAGGTTGATGACCATATCAATTGACTCGTCAGCGCAGATTTCATCAAGTGTCATAGCCTTGCAACCGTATTTTTCGGCAGATAGCTTCATTCTGTCAACCATCAGGTCACTGCAAGCTGCAAGCTCTAAAATCTGGAACTTACCGCTTTTGATGTTAGACATGTAAATGTCACTGATGCTTCCGCAACCGATGACGGCAACTCTTAATTTTTCCATTATTTTCTCTCCTTTTCGCTTTTAAGAAGCGGAAATATTTTTTTAACAATAACTGTTAATATAATACAACATTAAAAAACTTTTGTCAAGAATTTAATGGAAGGGGTTGCGTAAAAGATTTATTTTTGGTATAATTTTTATATATAAAATTTTAAGAAAAACATTAAAATTAAGAAGGAACACGATGTTATACGGAGAATACTTAAACATCATTGATTAAAAGAAAGAGATTTTCTGCAATGCATCAGATTACTTGTGGGATAATGCCGAACTAGCTTTTGGTGAGTATAAGGCATCACGCATGCTTACAGACATTCTCAAAGAAAACGGATTTGAAGTAACACAAAATTTTTGTGATATACCCACGGCTTTTAAAGCCACTTTTGGCTCAGGCTCACCCAGTCTTGGCATCCTTGCGGAATACGATGCACTTGATGGTATGAGCCAGGAGGGTTCCACTGCAGAGAAAAAACCCATACCGGGCAAAAATATAGGGCATGGTTGCGGCCACAATCTTTTTGCCGGAGGTTCTCTTGCAGCAGCCTTTGCAGTTAAGGCGTACATAGAAAAAAAGGGTAAAGGAATGATTACACTTTTTGGCTGTCCTGCCGAAGAAGTTGGAGCAGGCAAGGTGTTTATGGCAAGAGATGGTGCTTTCAGTGGTGTCGATGCGATTGTCAGCTGGCATCCTGAACGTATGTATATGGTCAGAACACGCCCGTCACTTGCTATGATAGTGGTTGATTATACTTTTGAAGGAACGGCAGCTCATGCAGGTGCTGGTCCCCATGAAGGCAGGAGTGCATTAGATGCTTTGGAACTTATGAATGTTGGGGCAAACTTTCTTCGGGAACATATGGAGCTCACAAGCAGAATCCATTACGCTATTTTATTTTAGATAGTGGCGGAAAGGCACCGAATATGGTTCAGTCCCATGCGAAAGTAAGGTATGTTATTCGTGCTGTAGATGCTGAGGCGGCGAGAACCCTTCAAAAAAGAGTGGACAACATAGCTAAGGGCGCAACGCTCATGACAGATACTGTTGTTTCTTCAAAGGTGGTTTCTGCTTACTCAAATCTGATTACAATACCAACTTTGCAGGCCACTGCAAATGAGGCTATGCACGATATTCCGTTGCCTGTTCCTACTGAGGAAGAACTTGCAAGCGGACACGGTGTGGATGTTGCAATTGACTGCCTCGGTGGCGAAATTATGGGTAAGTGTATCCATTATTTAACACACGGCGCAAGATGGATTATGATTGCTGCATTAGCCGGGCAGAAAACGGAGATT
>JAZSAS010000050.1:0-17442 GCA_045602005.1 Clostridia bacterium | reverse complement strand
TTTACATATAAAGGGCTATGCAAAATGCGGGAAAGTGTGACATTATCCCACACTTCCCGCTTAGGACCGTGTATCCCTTTTTCCGCGAGTGATTTTGCAATACCTCTAAGCGATGTTTCAGGCTGTGCGTATTCTTCAAATATCCATTTTACAACATTAGCCTTGTCATTTGTAACCAAAGAGGATGCCTTTGTCCCGTCAGCTATAATTTTTGCAAGGTCAAAGCCGTAGGGAGCAGGACCGCCTCCCCAAGCACCAAGCCGAAAGCGGTGAACATAGTTGTCCTTAACACGCTCAGCGGTGGTTTCTCGCTCAAGCTGTGCAAAAACCAATACGATATTGAGCATTGCCCTGCCAATAGGTGTAGATGTATCAAAATTCTCCGTTGCCGAGTGAAACTCAACACCATGCTTATCAAGCACCTCCCATAGGCGGCTAAAATCTGCTATTGAGCGACTAAAGCGGTCTAACCTATATACAAATAACTTTTTAACTTTTCCTGCCTCTACATCCTTTATCAGTTCTGTAAAGGCAGGTCTTTTTATGTTTTTTCCCGAATATCCTTTGTCCTTATAAACTTTTGCATCATTGCCTGCAAATTTTCGGCATTGTTCAATTTGTCCTTCTATTGATAAACTGTCTTTTTTATCAATAGATTGTCTTGCGTAAATCACGTTCATTTATTCACACACCTTTTGCCATTTGCATGCAGAAGCAAAATACAGCGGCGATGAATTTCAGCCTGCTTTGTAAGACGTTCAGAAGTTGTTTTAGTAGTAAATGTGTTTGTAATATTCATTTCATTACCTCCTCATAGACATAATATGCAGCTAACCTAATTCAATATGACGGTAGCTTTATGAGGAAGTTATGTGCTCTGTAAAAGTTTACAAAACCAATTTGTACATGCTATTTTATGGGGTATATAATGTTATTTGCCAAATAAAGTTATATTTTTAATAAAGGCATTGACTTTCAAAATCAGATATTATATACTTTTGTGGTGCACATACGGTATAATGGTGCACCAAAACTATAAGGAGATATAATTATGCCTACTCTTGATGAACGTTATTTTAATTATGATTCAAATGAAAAAAAAGAACAAAAAAAACGAGAAGAAGAATTTAGAAATCAAAAAAAATTTCAAACCGCCCTCAAAGAATACGGGACGGCTTTAACAAAATTAAATGATTATCCAAGAGCTAATTTGATGCCAATCGGATCAAATCTTTATATAATAAACAAAGGAGGTAGCGGTCTGATTATGCCTATTGGCAAAGAAGATTTTGAAGAAGATTTGAGTGATAGGCTAAAGAATAAATATTACTCTATCATACGTACCGTTTTATGTGCCAACACGAAAGATTGTGATAAAAACTACATAAGCTATCATCCTAGCAGGTATCTTGAAGGTATATATGGCAATGTTTTTGAACCAGCAATCAAGATTTTATATGAGCTGTCTAATGGAAATTTTATAACACTTCGCACGCTTTTCAATCTATGTCTTGAAATCATTACAGAGTCTGAAGCGTCATCTAAACCTTATGTAATATTAGCGGAAAAGAATATGCACATCCAAGTTATTAAATTTTTGGAGATGTTTTCCGGTAGCTTTCTATCGTTTGTTGATTTTAACGAACTTGCAACGGTGAATGAGCTGCACAAGCTATCGATTGAATATCATCTCGGCAGGAAGGTTGCAGTTGCAATTAATAGCAAAATTCCTGAAACAGAGTTTTCTGTAAATAAATTAACAAAGATAATGAGTGGTAAAGAAATAAGTATAAAGGACCCACTGTTTCCTGGATATTTGCATTTTATGTTTAAAATACCATTTGTTTATATAACGGATAGTCATTTAATGTATAGAAAATTGAAAACAATTTATGGCGCTATTGACTTAAAGATACATTCAAAGAATTTGGACAAGCTTCGTTTTGATGCGCATACTATGGGATATTTAAGATATAAGCTTCACTATTTAAGAAGTAAGATTAAAGTCGATAAAGACACTCTTACAAGTGTATCAATGAAAATAACTAATGACGATATTTTCAAGGATTTCGTTGAAAACTGTTGCTTATTAGACGAAGACGCATTTTGTGAAAAAGCGTCGTTATATGAGGCATACTCTGAGTATTATAAAAAGAATTTCGGTGATGAGCCGTTGACAAAAATTACTTTTAGCAAAAAATTTGCTATATTTGGTAACTTTGAAACAACAAGACCGCATAGTAGTCGAAAATGCTACCCTTACTGCTTTAAGGGAATTAAACTTGATAAAAAGAAAATGGAACAATTAACAAATCAAGTGACAGTAAGGTATAGCACCACCTATGAGACATTTAGGGAAACTTTGATTAAATTATTCACAGAAAAGAAAGAGAATGAGTTTTAAAATCTGAATTTCCAACCGCTGCCATCGGGGACAGCCTTGATTGGAAAGATTTAGACACAGCAGATATTGTAACAAGAGTGATTAAGCGGGTTAAACCTGGGTCTATTATGTTGTTTCACAACGGTGCCAAAAACACACCGGCCGCCCTGCCGCAAATAATTGAAAAACTGCAGGCCGATGGCTACCGGTTCGTCACTGCCACAGAGCTTTTATTGCCCGAACCAACAGTTGTCGACCATAAGGGAACCCAGATGGCAGCAGAGCCGCAAGCTAACACGCCAGCACCTGAAGATGAATAACCACAGAATTAGAAAACACACGGGGACGATTCTTTTTCATATTAGAATCGCCCCCGTTTATTCATATCACTTTTTATTTGCAGTCATCTTTTTTAACCGACGATAATACACTGTGGCAATCATCAAAGCAACCAGAAGTCCTCCCGCTGAACCTGCAAAATCAATCAATACATCCGTAACTTTACTGGTTCGTCCGTTAAAGCCTTGTATAAACTCATCTGTAACGGCAACAAACAATACTAAAAGTAACGGCAGGCTGACAAAAATCTTTTTTTCCTTTTTATAAATGCAAAGAAAAACATGGCCTATGCTTATCCCCAACGCTGCAAATTCTATTACGTGGGCAGCTTTTCTTGTATGTTTTTTAAAGTTTGCCTCAGATATTTTCTTGTCTGGATCAACAATGGCCTGTATCTTTTTAGAGATTGCATTACTCCTCTTGTTTGAATCTGCCGGTTTTTGAAAAGAGTTATAGAAGATATAACCAGTTATCATGACAGATATCACCACAAAAACAAGGAGACATATATTGGCTCTGGACTTGCAACTGTTTATGTGAAACATAGGATGACCCTTCCTTCAACAAATTGCCACTTAATAACTAAAGCAGTCCCAAACTCTCTAGCAGCTTCGTTGTCTCTTCTGCCTCATTCTGGGAAACAGACCGCCTCACAGCTGTTAGATGCATGATCCTGTTGCGTCTATCTTTTTTAAAAATTCTAAACCACCGTTTAATTTGATAAAACGAAAACAGGGCAGGATGCTTACGAAGATTCGGATACAACACCTCAAGATTGACTCGCGGAAGGAACATCAGCTTGAAAAACGACTGAATTTTGCTCTCTCCTTTTGCTGCCCTCACCACGGCTGAATTCGTTGTTGTTCCATAACTGCCGCCTGTAAAAATAAAGGCTTCCATTTTCTCTGTTACTGCATCATGTGAGGCGCCCTCAAACCAAACCTCACATAGCCTTAATGCCGCCTGAAAAAATTCTAAAAGCTTCGCTTCCGCTAACATTGCCTTGAGCACCTTGGCGTCATAAGGCATTTTCTCTTTTATAATCCACAAGTCGATAAACGGGCGAACGCCGCAACCACCGCAAAGAAAATGCCTGCCCATATGAGCCAGGTGATAGAAAATAAACATCTCATTGGTCATATGGCATCGGTATTGGTACTTGTCCTCCGTTTCAACATGTTCCCAAACAGATTCTAGCATATGATTTGATGCAGACAAACGACCGCCCTGTGTTAAAGTGTAGTGCAGCTCCAAATGTACGCCATTGGGAGACATCAAGTTATAGTCATGGGCAGAGCGGTCTTCTATGCGCTGATATCCCGCCTGGCATAATTTTTTGATTGCACATTCAGAGTCTTCATTATGTATTAGAATATCTATGTCACAACTGGTTCTCATCCATGCCTGAGGATAATACTTACGAAGGATTGACCCCTTCAGCGGAATATGAGGAATGTGTGCCTGTTCTAAGACATCACATATTTGTTTTAATGCAAAATTTTCTGTTCATCCCGATAAACAGCCATCAACAACTGCCGGCGATACATCTCTGACATATCATCCGTTTCCAGCAAACCCATATTGGAAAGTGCCGACGCCACCAAATGAGATAAATCATGTTTTGCAGAGAGAACAAGCAGGTTAGCGCACACATCAAAAGACAAAGCCTCTTTCAAAATGTCTTCTGTTTTTTGACCTCCAACCTCGCTGCGAATCAAGGCAAGCATGGTCTGCTCAATGTTCATCATGCTTCTCTCCCTATACTGTTAAAAACTCAATATCAGTTTGTCCGTTTTCTAAAATATCTGCAATTCGTTTGGAAGCCAACCCGTCACCATATGGATTGCTCGCCTTAGCCATTTTCTCATATGCCTCTTTGCTTTCAAGAAGCAATTTAAAATTGTTATAAATTACGTCTTCATCTGTGCCAACAAGCTTTAACGTTCCAGCCTTGATACCCTCCGGTCTTTCGGTGGTATCACGCATAACTAAAACAGGTTTACCCAGAGAAGGTGCCTCCTCCTGAATGCCTCCTGAATCGGTTAAAATCATAAAGCTTTGCGCAAGGAAGTTATGAAAATCAAGCACCTCTAAAGGCTCAATAATATGAATTCTGTCGCAACCGCCAAGCTCTTCATCTGCCGCCTGACGAACAACAGGATTCATATGAATGGGATAAATCGCTTTAACGTCAGAATATTCTTCCATTACCCTGCGAATAGCACGAAACATATTATGCATCGGCTCGCCAAGATTTTCACGGCGGTGCGCTGTAATCATGATAAGACGGCTATCTTTCGTCCACGCAAGCTCAGGATGGGTATAATCTTCACGCACTGTAGTCTTTAAGGCATCAATGGCGGTGTTTCCGGTGACAAAAATGCTGTCTTCCGCCTTGCCCTCTTTTAAAAGGTTTTCTTTTGAAAGCTCCGTGGGAGCAAAGTTATACTTTGAAATAATGGAAACTGCCTGACGGTTAAATTCCTCCGGATAGGGACTGTAAATGTTATAGGTGCGAAGGCCTGCTTCTACATGACCAACCGCAACCTGCTTATAGAAACAAGCTAGCGCAGTCACGAATGTTGTAGAAGTGTCTCCATGCACCAAAACCACATCTGGCTTTACTTCATCAAGAACGTTGCCCATGCCATTTAAAATGTTGGTTGTAATATCAAACAAGGTCTGCTTGTCCTTCATGATAGACAAGTCATAATCAGGCACAACATGAAACACCTCAAGCACCTGGTCGAGCATCTGGCGATGCTGACCTGTTACACAAACTACTGTTTTCAGATTTTTTCTTGCTTTCAGTTCATTCACAAGGGGACACATTTTAATTGCTTCCGGACGTGTACCGAAAACCAGCATAATTGTTTTCAACAATTACCACCTACCATTTATACATCAAATTTCCTAACAAAGCCATCAATCATTGCAAAGTGGCAATATAAGTTTCTAAGATAACTACTATTATAGCATAAATTTATTAACTGTACATACCTATTTTAAATTTTTTATTATTCTCAATATTTTATTTAAACCGAGAAGTCTTTCTCCGGTGTATATATTTACAATCTATGATGGTGTTAACAAGTCAATGAATGTCGTAATTTCCATTTTTACTATGTTTATGGCCTACACAATGTACAACAGCATGGTTTGAGGCCCTCCTTGAGTAGGTCAAATAACAAATCAGACGAGTAAACTTTTCCTTACCCGTCTGATAACTTGTTTGGCTTAATAAACGCATTCAGTTAAAATAACGCCATTACTCTACCACTTCAAAGAATGTATCGGGATGATTCGGGTCAAAATTTTCGTTTGCCCACATCACCGTAATAAGATTTTCCGTCTTGGAAAGATTGATGATGTTATGTGTATAGCCAGGCAGCATATGCACCGCTTCAATCTTATCGCCGCTGACTTCAAAATTAAGAACCTCGTCTGAGCCGATTTTTCTCTGTTGAATCAAACCGTGACCGCTAACCACAATAAAGAATTCCCATTTTGTGTTATGCCAATGCTGTCCTTTGGTAATACCGGGGTTTGAAATATTCACGCTGAACTGGCCACATTTTTCGGTTTTCAAAAGTTCCGTAAAAGAGCCTCTTGCGTCTATATTCATTTTCAAGGGGAAAGCCGCCTTTTCTTTCGGAAGATAGCTGAGATAGGTACTGTACAGTTTCTTTGCGAAAGAATTATATGGAATCTCAGGCATGATAAGAGTGTCCATCTGTGCTTTAAAACTGTTTAACAGTTCCACAATTTCTCCAAGTGTTACCTTGTGGGTGGTGGGCACGGCGCAGTACGTTCCATCATCGCATAGAACTGTGTTAATTCCATCAAATGTGCAACGATGCTCTTTGCCCTCCAATGCGAAAATCATTTCGTCAACCAAATCGTCAATATACAGCAGTTCAAGCTGCACGGCTGGGTCGTTTACCGTAATAGGCAGATCGTTTGCGATGTTATGACAAAACGTCGCAACTGCGCTGTTGTAGTTGGGGCGGCACCATTTGCCAAACAGGTTCGGAAAACGATAAACCAGCACTTTTGCGCCTGTTTCTTCGCCATATTGGAATACAAGCTCCTCGCCCGCCTTCTTAGAACGCCCATAGTCGCTGTCATAGCGTCCGATGCACGTTGCCTGAATGGAAGACGAAATCATCACAGGGCAGGTATTATTGTGTTTTTTGAGTGTATCGAGTAAAGTTGAGGCAAATCCAAAATTACCTTGCATAAATTCTTCGGCTTTCTGCGGACGGTTCACGCCTGCAAGGTTGAAAACGAAATCTGCTTTTGCACAGTATTCCTCTAACAAGGCAAGCTCGGTGTCAATATCAAATTCATAGATTTCCTCAATATGAATATTAGGATTTGTTTTATTTTTGCCGGTTTGTATGTTTTTTAAGTTCTCAACGAGATTTTTCCCCACAAAACCTTTTGCACCAGTAACCAGTATATTCATTTTCTCCACCTCTGTTTTTAATCATTCCAACCCACATCTAATGAAAAACTGCTTCATCGCAATTGCTGAATCCATATCACTATTTTTAATGGGCAACAGCAATGCCCGTACATTGCCTCGACGTTTCATAATACTTTCGATCATTCTTCGTATCCAAGCAATAGGAAGCATGGCTCTGCTCCTTAAGGAAGGAAACATTGATTTCATCTCCTCATAGCTTGGAAAACATACTTTGAAAAAGTACTTCATTCTGCCATTTCTAATTGCTGCACTTCTCTGATTTTCCAGATTACCAAAAACGCCACCGGATAAAACATATTTTTCTATTTCACTAAGAAGGCTGTCATCTTTTTGAACATCACCGAACCATTTTTCAGTAAGTGAATCTATTACGTTGTAAAACTGCATAAGATTAAGTTCAGATAATTTATTTTTAATGTATTGCCAATCCAGTTCAAGACGCTTATATATCCACACATCCACTATAAAGCGAATACCAACACCGCCCTTTTTAAAATGGGATGCTAAATGTATGAAATTGAAGAGAAATTCATCTTCTATTTGCATTAAATACTCATGCTGATATCCCTCAGATTTAAATGCTCGGGGCCAAATGCTCTCGCAAAACGAATAATAGGGTGAACTCGAGGATACCAATTGTCTGTGTGCTTCAACAACTGTGTTGCTATTATCTGCATATAGATCATGGACACGCCCAACGCTCTTGGTCACAAATCCAAGTTCGCTCATTTTATTACACAACATATCATGCTGCTTCGCATTGTATAAAAAATCAATATCCCCCATTGAACGCAAATACTCGTCCGGATACCTTCCTTTTGTGACCGTTCCCTTAATGAACATGTGGTCAATGCCCATTTCTTCAAAGCCTTTTTGAAGCTTACTAAGAGTATATTCTTGAAGAATGTCTGTCCGAAGTTCCAAGGCATTCATGGCATCCATGTATGATGCAATATCGGCTGAAGGTTTCTTTTCGTCTTGCAACTGCCTCATATAGCGATAAACATACTGAAAAACCCCATGTTTCTTCGCCAGAACAACAACCATGTTCCAATCTATTGCTGTAATCTCCTCAACATCTATACTCGGGTCAAGTACGTGCCTGATAATTTTTATTAAGTTTTCTGCTTCTTTCATTAAATCCATAAACATATCGTTAATAAACTATGCCAACAGAAGCTAACTCATCACGAACATAAGGAATGGTTAATAATTTCTGCATGGTCTCCTCAACTGTAAGAAGTTTTGTGTTGTGGCTGTTAAATTGGGTGAGTCCGTTTCTCTTGGTGCCTTCATCTAAATACTTCTCATAGTTCAAGTCTCTCTTGTCGCATGGCACTCTATAAAAGTCTCCCATGTCTGCTGCATGGTAACATTCCTCATCTGTCAAAAGCGTTTCATATGTTTTTTCACCATGGCGAAGACCGATAATACGATTTTCACATTCATATTTAAACAATCTTTTTACAGCTTCTGCCAAAACTTCAATTGTGGTAGCGGCAGCTTTTTGTACAAGAATGTCTCCTGAAGCACCTTTCTCAAAAGCAAAGAGCACCAAATCAACGGCCTCTTCTAATGACATAATAAATCTTGTCATAGTGGGATCCGTTAAGGAAAGTTGTTTGCCTTCTTTAATCTGCTCAATCCAAAGGGGAATAACACTTCCTCGACTACAAAGAACATTCCCATACCTTGTGCAGCAAATTTTGGTTGCTGTGGTTGTTCTGCTCTTTGCAACAATGACTTTTTCCATCATGGCCTTAGACGTGCCCATTGCATTGACAGGGTATGCCGCCTTATCAGTAGAGAGGCAGATGACGCTTTCAACGCCTTCTTCTATTGCAGCGGTCAGAACATTCTCCGTGCCCAAAACATTTGTTTTAACAGCTTCAATGGGGAAAAACTCACAAGACGGAACCTGTTTAAGCGCCGCCGCATGGAAAATGTAATCTACACCATGCATAGCATTTCTCACAGAATCAATATCTTTGACATCCCCAATATAAAACTTAATCTTGTCATTATGGTAATGTCTTCTCATGTCGTCCTGTTTCAATTCATCACGGGAAAAAACACGAATCTCTTTAACGTCAGAATTTAGAAACCTTTGCAACACAGCATTACCGAAAGACCCTGTACCTCCAGTGATCATCAAAACCTTATCACGAAACATTTTTCCTTCCTCCTATTTGCTCTTTATATTTTTTATGAAATATAATAAAGCCATGATAAAATGAACACCATCTGCGATTAAAATTGATACACAAAAGCCCAACAATCCAAAATTGCATATCCCGTTTAATAGTAAGACACATGCCAAATACAGAGAAACCTTGATGCATGACATAACGACTTGCAAAACAGTTTTTTCAAATCGCAATAAATATACCTTTAACAAACCTGCATAAGTTTCTAATAATATTGCAAGCAATATAATCGGAATATAACGCAACGCAGCTTCAAAATATTGAGGGTATAAAATTCTGCAAAGAATGATGCTTGCAAGGTAAAATCCACCATAAATAACAGCAGAACCCCCAAAAACAACAAGCTTAACCTTTTTTCGCATATTGCTTGACACAGAGATGTTATCTGCATCAACGATATAGCTCAAAAACACATTGCGTAACGGAACGCTTATCAAAGACATCATTTTACTAACAACAGCGGCAGCATTATAAACAGACACGCTATAGCCACCAATTAACGGATAAATCAACATCTTATCACAGTAAGTGGTAGCATTGTTGAGACCTGACGAAACGCTCAACTGACTATATTCTTTAACGACCTCTTTTTTTACGATGGGTTTAATCCCTTTTCTCCACAGTTTTGATTTCAGCAGTGTATATAACAAACCAAAAGAATACCCGCTAATAAATATTAATTCCCAGTAACCATACTTCAGCATAAGTCCAATGCCAAGCAGATATCCCAAGACAATCATCAGATTATCTATCAAAATAGATTTATATGTAATATTGATGCGGAAGACAATCGAAAAATAATCATGAGCAGAAAGCAATAAGAGCACAGCAAGTAGCCGAATCACATCATAGACATTAAGGGTCCGCCCATAATAGAACAATCCCAAAAGCAAAACAATAACTGCCGAAATTCCTGTCACCAGTATAAACAAAAAATTGTATCCCTTATCATAATGCGGTTCTGATATGCACTCTTTTTTCTTCAGCAAACGAATACTTGACAGGGGCACAATAAATAAGCTGACACATAGTCTTATGGCATTAAACAACGCCAAAAACAAGCCGTTATCCTCAGAAGAAAGATGTCCTGCAATTAAAGGGAGAATAATAAATTGCAACATAAATGTTGGCAGGGCATATGCGGTAAAGCTATAAAAAAAATCCAGCACCGGACGTTTTACGGTGTTATTTCCCAGCAATTTCATACTCCTCCTTTTTCCCAAATTCCTTCTTTTGGCTAACCTTTGATGAGAAGGTAAGATTCATAGCTAAGACAAACAATAACAAGGGATTGCCAATTTGAGTATTATTGAAAAGCAATATTGTTACAACAATAAAATACAGTATTTGACTCATTCTTTTCTTGAATGTAAGTGACATGGCATAGGAAATACACCCCAACACCGGCAATGCAAAAAAGCCCAGTTCACATAAAAATCCGCCATAACCACTCCCGATACGACTTGTATACCCTATTGGCATTAAATAATTCCCGAATGCATCTGTTATCGCACTTGTAAGTGAATTATAACGTGCTCCTGCACTGACATCGTCGCTTAGAACTCCTTCCATGCCTTCCTGCATGAACAACGAAAACAATTGATATAACCTTGTTTCAGTAAGAACAGTATTAAGCAAAATTAAGAAACCGATAACAGCGAAAATTGCCCCTATCCAGATATAAAATCCTTTTTTCGTATTTGTTGCATCCAACAAATATATTACTATAAAAGCACCAATAAATAATGTACCCATCATGCTCTGAGCATACGCAATTCCCATAATCAATATAATCGCGAAAAAAGTCATCTGTTTCTTTTGAAATTTCGTTGCCATATGAAGAAAATAGAAACAAGCAATGCCTAAAAACGATGGTTCAGAAGCAAGACCAACAACGCCTCTATAGGAATATGAAAACCGCACGCCGCTAATAATGCCCGTAAGAAAACCTCTGTCAATAAACATCTGGATTGAACACACAATAAACCAGGCAATAATCAAACCTTTAATCAATTTTTCAGGATATGTTACTATGCGACGTAAAATTAAATACAAAGCTAAGGGTACCACCGCTACTGAATAGTAATTAAATAGTGCTCGAAATGAAGAGATTGTTATATCAGAAATAAACAACATTATGATTGCGATCATTAAAGTGAACCACGTCACACCAAAAAAGTACGCCTTGCTTACTTCTAATCTAAAATTATTTCTAATAAACATCTCGCAAAAGATTACTAAAGTGCCAAGTATTGCAGCATATGGTTGAATATTAGTGACTACAATTGGATTCGGTATAATGAATGGAAACAGACAAAAGAAAATAAATAATTTGTCTATGAAGTTCAACTTCCCATTTCTGCAATTAATACTTGTTGTTACTGTCATTGCGTTCTCCTTTTTCTTGCAACATTCTTTGACTATCAATAACCAAATACCATATCATTCCACTCACATTTCTGTAAACAAAGCAATATATTTTTTTGTATTTACCTCCCGTGAATAGTTTAAAACACCAAACTGCCTTGCCCGGTTGGCATATTCATTAAGCAAATCTTGATTATAATAAAGGTTCAGTATGTCATCAACAATTTTATCTACGTCCCTAACACCTGCAGAGAAACCAATCTTTTCACGTTCAAACATTTCTCCATAATCACAGTCTATATCTACAGAGTTAATTATCACACGTCTGCAAGCCATTAAAAGCGCCGCTTTGCTTGGAACTGAGTTTCCTATAACACCTTGCTTAAGCGGAATTAAACAAACAGAGCAAGCACTATACACATCAGAAACCATATCTTGCGGCTGAAGGGGATAGAACCTGATATTAAAGAGGCCACGTGATTTGGCATCATCCTCAAATTTTTCTCTTCTAACACCATTACCAATCATCTGGAATTCGATATTAGCGTAGTCTTTAAGACGCTCTGCAACATCAAGAATAATATCAGGGTTAAAATTAGTGCCCATTGTTCCCGCATACTGGACATAAAATTTATCCTTTGACAGTTCGTATTGTTCGGCAAAGCGATTTTCTTCCCAGGGCACCTCTTTAACCGCACAATCATCATACCAGTTGACAATAACGCGAATGTTTTCCGCCGGAACGCCCTGCTCAATGAGCTTGACTCTCATGTCCTCGGAGATAGCTGTAATCAAGGTCGCTTTTTTATAGGCATATTTCTGCATAGCATAAAAAATCTTCTGCATCCATTTTTGAGGCATAGAACCATTTGCAATAGCACTTCCGGGGAACATGTCCTGACTATTAAAGATAATGGGACGCTTTTTTGCATAATGACGGGCGAAGATTAAGTTATAAAAAGAGTAAATAGAAGACTGCATGAAAATCATGTCATAGTCGTTGTTTTTTCGTATATAACGGCACAATCTGCATGAGTAAAAAACCGCTTCCAGATACCGTTTAACAAATTTCTTTTTATCAACAGGCTTGCAAAGAACCTCCGAATATGTGAAATTATCATGATTTAATATAGTTTCGGGAAAAGGCGGCATCTGAGCCGGTTCATAATGCCGCTGAATTGCGTGTATTTTGATTCCTGCCGCAAGTGTGTCCTCCATCAGCGCCTTCATTAAATGCCATGATGGATTCGGCTTTTCCATGCAACTAACTAAAAATAATATTTTCATCTTTCTTATCAACTCTCCTTTAATGTCTGTTTCTAATTCTTGCCCCCTCAGGTTTTCATTGTCTGTTAAGCACCACTCGTAGGTGAGGCATCCCTGCATTACCACAAATGATTTTACCTCTGCTGTTGAGCTTCTCCTCGGTTGGTTTGCTGCTGTTAGATATAAATACATAGTTTTTCATAAAATTCACCTGCTAAATTAATTGTAAACTTATTTTTCTGCTTTACCTGTGCTCTTTTTACCGGGTGTTAGTGCAAACTCTCCCGCAAGATACATGGAAAACAATCCAAAAAGAACCATAATAGTACTTAAGTAAATAATAATGGAGAAAAACTTTTTGTAGATGATTTCACAAATCAAAGTAGCTGTGTCTCCCCCCAAAATCAACGCTATCAAGTAACCGAAAAAGGTAAGTCCACCGGCAAAAAGGCTAATCATAATTCCGTATCCAAATATCATCTTACAAATATCAGAAATTTTTTTCATAATCATTGCCCCCTTATAATCCAAGAATCGGTAACCAACCCATGAGAACAACCACTTCTAAAACAAATTGTGCAGCGACCCACCATAGATTATTTTTAAATGTTTTTCCAAAATCAGATTCTGCAAGGGACATCCCAGCATACATGCCAAGTCCCAATGGCGGTGTAATACCACACATAACGCCGCAAATACAAGGTAACATAGCAGCGGCTAAAATCGGTTCTACCCCGACCGAGGCAAGCGTAGTAATGAAAACAGGACCAAAAATAACTACCAAAGATGAGCCGGGAATAACCATACCGAGGAAGCAAGTCAACACTGCAATGAACACCACAAGCCCAAATTTGCTGAAATTAACGCTTAGAATAAAATTCTCCATATCAGCCGCAACATTTAAATCACTAAACAAAGCACCAACCATATAACCAATAATACATACCCCAACAGCAGGCGCTATGGTTTTAACGCCATTTGCAAACATTTTAGCAATACCATGAGGCGTTACAAGTTTTTTATCTTTTGTAATCAGGCAGGCATATATTGCAGAAATACCCGGAATAAAAAGCAACAAACTGCTGGATAGTGCCTTTGCGCCAGCTACTCCTAATCGCTGTGTAAAGAATGTATCTTTAAGCAGATAATCAAGTGCAAACGGCAATAAAATAATAACAGGCAACAGCAATCCCTGCCATCCGCTTTTTAAAACCTCGTTGAAAGCAGGAAGATCCTCCTTTGACATAGGTTTCACTTTATAATATTTGCAAAAAAGAAATACCATAACCAGCCTTTGCAAGATAAACCAAAGAGAAATTCCCCATAATATAATCCAGAATTGACCGATCGACAAATTAACAGCAGGATACAGTGCAGTAAAAGCACCTAGCGCTGCAACAATGTTTGATGAAGGGGGAATCATATTGCCGAGATAACTTGCATTGCTTTCAATATTAGCTGCAAGTTCTGCCGGAAAGCCCGATTTTTTCATGGCAGGAATTGTCATTGTTCCAGTTGCCATTACATTGCCCGGTCCACTACCGGAGAGCGCCCCCATAAAGCTGGATGCAACGACTGAGACATACCCGGCACCACCGGGAACACGCCCCAGAACAGATAAAACAATAGCTATACAACCGTCTATAATCTTTGTTTTGGTTAATATGATAGACATTGCAACAAACGCTGTCATTGAATATAAGAGAGATGTTGACAAGCTTTTATCAATATATGTACCAATATTTTTCCACGAACCGGTAATTGTAAGTAAGACAATAAAACTGATTAAAACCGCCTCATAGACCGGCCTTTTAAACCACGCAAACCATAGTGCTATTATGATCAGCATAATAGCAAGGTATAACAAAGCAACTGGCATGTTTATGTACCTCCTAAATCCTGTTTAAGTTAAATTTCAATTGATTCATAACGTTTCCTGATTCATCAAGAATCTCAAGAGTATTCTGTATTTCATTAACCGCTTCATAAATCTCTTCATCGCTACTAGCTATCAATGTAAATCTTCCAAAATGCTGCGCCAACGTACCGATAAAGCGGTCTTCCACTGTGTCGCCTACGTTATAATATTGAATAAAATCAGAAATGCACATAATTTTCTTCAATTCATCAAGTCCGTTTATTTTTGCAATTGTACCGGCATTAAGCGGAATCATCAGCTGGGCTGCTTTCTTTTCATAGCTCATGACATCCACTGCCTTAATTTCTTCATCTGTAAACATGTCCGCTCCCAAAGCGCAGCGAATCATCATTTTCATGTCGTTAACACCAAGCAAAGGCTCCGTAAGTTTAAATATCATACCGCCGCTTAATCTGTAACCCATCTCATGAAAATAAATCTTGCCATCACACGGGAGAGACTGGATAAACGCAGTCCCGTTCTTAAGTCCCATGCCTTTAAGCATTTTTCGCACATTTTTATCCATGTGCTCCATATAATATTTAGAATATTTTGACGGAGCGTAAGTAAAAGCACTGATTAAACTTTTTCTTGTTACAGGATCAGCAACATATGTATCCATAATAAAATATGGATACGCCTCTCCATTTTTTAATAAATATCTTACACTGAATATCTCTCCGCCATTGTCGATATATTTTTCAGCAATAATTCTTTTACATTTAGATGCCTCCATAGCTTTTTTATAAGCATCTCGCACCTGAGTTTTATCAGAACAAACTGAAATGCCGGCAGAACTGCATCCATCAACAGGTTTTAAAATAATAGGATAGTCAATAGTGTCAAGTTCCTCATCAGATGTATCCGCATTAATTTCATATTCTGGGGTGCAGTCAACGTGAAATTTGCGACAGTAGCTCTTAAATACATCTTTATTGGCACATAAATCCCATGTATCCATATCGGTATAGCAAGGAAGTCCTGATAACTTGCATAACTTAATTAAATTTCTTATGTTGAACTCACTTGGTCCGCAAAAAACACCATCTACATTTTTTTCTTTGATAAGTGCAAGGAGTCCATCTATGTCTGTTGTGCTGACCATTGCACTTTCATCAGCAAGCTTTTTGGCAACACGATCTGCACAATCGTCGGTCACGATTGTGTAAACTCCCATTTCCTTTGCATTCTTTACTAAATCTAGAGACGCAGTAGTTCCTCCAAGAATTAACAAACGCTTGCCTGCAACATCTTTATACTTGTTCTGGCTCATTTAGTCATCCCTCCGTTAAACATAAAGTTTATAAAACTACTTTATATAAATCCGTTCAAAGAGTTTCAAAACTGTCACTCCACCAATATTTTTACTGTTTTTAAAACTTTTTCGCAAACGCAAACCGCAGCTTCAGGCGTATCTGCCTGAGCAATGACGAAACCTATTCGGTCTGTGCTGCTGCCGATTTCGCCCGATGTATCACCAACATGCTTCACCAACGAAATTTCTTTAACGCCGGCAATTTTCTGCGCTTCTTCCAGTCCCTGAATGCTTTTTATTGTGCCTTCGGGGGCAGAAAAATACCTGATTGCAGAACCTTTTTGTATTGTGTTTGTAAGGTCCGGCTTTATCCCGCAGGC
Source organism: Clostridia bacterium (assembly GCA_045602005.1). Lineage (GTDB taxonomy): Bacteria > Bacillota > Clostridia > UBA1381 > UBA9506 > UMGS755. Next base: position 838 of record JAZSAS010000050.1, on the reverse strand, counting down.
TGTTTCAATTGTCGCCTTTATCATGTCGATGCCGGTTGACAGCGGCACCAGATGGGTTGTGATGCAGTCACCGCCCATTCGCGCCCCCAGCTCAATCATCTTAGGGCCGTTTTTTGTGAGCATGATTTCAACATGCGCCGGTCCGTCAGAAATGCCAACCGCTTTTACCGCACGCTTTGCAAGGTCTTAAATTTTATCTACATTTTCCTGACCAAGCCTGCTGGGCTGAGAATGACCCATCTCAACAAAATGAGGGGCGCCGGTTGTCAGCTTGTCTGTAACCTGCAGCACATGAATCACACCATCCACCGCCATGATTTCAACACTGACTTCGCTGCCTTCTAAATATTCTTCAATGATAACTGCACCTTGTCTTGATTGCTTTTGTGTATATGAATATTCTTCTTGAAGTGCCTCTGCACTTCTCACCAAAACCACACCCCGGCTGCCGGAGCTGTCTGTTGGTTTCATAATGCAGGGATATGTTATGTCTGCTTTTAAGTTATGTAATTCTGTTTCGTTTTCAACAATATAATACCAGGGATGCTCTACACCATGAGCCTCAAAGGCTTTTATCATCTCACCCTTGTCAGTGGATTTAATGGCCGTTTCCATCGAAATGCCTGCCAGCCCGCAAACATCTGCCGCCTTAGCAACCGAGCGCATGGGCATGTCCGTCGCCAGGGTCATAATTCCCTGAGGCTTGAATTGTTTAGCCACGGCACTGACACCGTCTGCATCTATGGTGCTTACATTAAAATATTCATCTGCCAGGGGAATGCCCACTGCATTAGGGTCATAATCAATAACCCCCACATAATAACCCAGTTCTTTCGCC
>JAZSAS010000049.1:0-3117 GCA_045602005.1 Clostridia bacterium | reverse complement strand
CTGCAGTGAGCATAACTACGGACTTGCAATAGACATCGGCTGGATTGCAGACAGCTTTGCAGATTCTCCCGCATATTCCTGGCTTAAAAAGCACGCGGCAGAGTATGGCTTTATTGAAAGATACACAGCCGATAAGGAAGGTATTACGCATTATCAGGCTTCCCCCTGGCATTGGAGATATGTAGGCGTTGATTCCGCAAAGGCAATGAAGGCAGATAATCTGTGTCTTGAGGAATACTTAGGAAAGCTTAATTAAATCTTTATTGCCCGCTGAAAAGCGGGTATTTTTTTTGCTATATTTTCACAGTCTTACCAACATTTTGCCCCTTGGCAGGGGAGTGGGTGCTGTGTTATGCTCTTTTTGTGGCAATAATGGCAACAACAGCACACAAAAAGGATGAAGCTGAAATGTTCCCTCGTCGTCATGGTAGGGGACGCTGCTCACAGCGTCCCGCATGAAGAAAATTCTAACTTTATTTGCAGCAAATTTATTGTTTGAAAAAAACGAATGTGTACAACGGAAAGTTACATTTCCCGTATAACGGGACGCTGTGAGCATGTGTAGTGTGATAACATAGTTTACAAAATGTCCGAGGACATAGTTTACACTTTTTTGATAAAATAAAGGCAAAAAACATCGAAAGGGAGATGTGTATGCCTTGGAAAGAAAAGAGTGTAGAACAAATGCGAGAAGAATTTGTAAAACGAGTGTTATCCAAAGAAAAAAGTAAATCTGAACTATGCCGTGAATATGGAATAAGCCGTCCGACAGGAGATAAATGGATCAAGCGATTTTTGCAAGAAGATGATTTGTCGGACAAAAGCAGAGCTCCGTTCAAAACCGCAAACAAAACTCCAATAGAAATGGAGCAGTTCATTGTAGACTACCGCAAAAAATATCCTGCTATCGGTGCTGTAAAAATTCATCGCATGTTACAGGATGAAGGATATACGAATATTCCTTGCTCAAGTACAATCAATGAGATTTTCAAAAGAAACGGTTTAATTTCCAAAGAAGCAAGCCTTGCTGCAACACCATATAAGCGGTTTCAGAAAGCTCATCCGAATGAAATGTGGCAAGCTGATTTCAAGGGTGATTTTTTGATGCAAAACAAACAAAGATGCTTCCCTTTGAATATTTTGGATGACTGCACAAGATTTAATTTATGTTGCAGACCGTTGCCGAATGTCAGATTTGCAACAGTAAAACCTGTTATGGAAGACATCTTTTATGAATTTGGATTACCGTTTTCTTTTTTGTGTGACAACGGACATCCTTGGGGATCAGCACAAGGTCTTGGCTATTCTTTATTTGAAGTTTGGTTTATGGATTTAGGTATACTGACATTACACGGAAGAATACTTCACCCACAGACACAAGGTAAGGAAGAAAGTTTTAATGGTTCAATGAAAAGAGAATTGTTGAAATACACAGAGATTAATGATTTTTCTGATGCTGAACATAAATTCAATGAATACCGAGATTTCTTTAACAACAAAAGACCTCATCATGCCTTGAATTTAGACACACCGTCAAAATATTACTCAAAAAGCAATACTGAATATATTCCCATAATCCGGGAATGGGAATATCCTGAAAATTGCAAAGTTCATAAAGTAAAATCAACAGGATATTTTTCATATAAAGGTCGTTCGTACTATTTAAGTGAAGCTTTTGCAGAAAAAGAAATTGCAATCAGAGAATCATCAAAAAACGGGTGCATCAATCTTTATTACAGGCAGTTTATTATCGGTAGATTAAATCTTGATAAACGAGCCTATGAATTTAAAAAGGCATACCTGATAAATGGAGATCCAAGAAAAAAGCCGCCACTCTTGACAGAACCGTGAAAGAAATGCAATTAAAAATTACCGATGGCGAAGAACTCAGGAACAAAAAACAGTTTCGTCATCGAAAAAAACAGTGTTGCATTTCTTTCAGAACCTATCAAGAGCAAGCCCCCTAAAGAGGGTGGCTACATTACCTCAGGCTTCAAATCTAGGAACAAATTTTTGTATGAAAGTTGTAAACCATGTGCTCGGACAATCTGTAAACCATGTCCCCCTTGACAGAGCAGCGTCCCCTACAAGTACAGCCCTTTTGCTTCTGTCAAAAACACAAATGCTGTTTTACAAATATAATGTAATATATACAATTATATATCATTTACAAACAAAACACATGTCTTCCGATATGGGAAACAACTGTCCGTGAGCGTATCCAGGAGTTGGTGGCTGTATTAGGATTATAATAGTATATAGCGCCGCCCGTGGGATCCCAGCCGTTGAGTGCGTCCTGTGCCGCCCGTCGGGAGGTCGCGTCGGGGGCAACGCTCCAGTTGCTGTCCCGTACACAGTCAAATGCACCCGCCTGATATATAACTCCGGCTATAGAATCGGGAAAGGATGAGTGGGCAACCCTGTTGAGCACCACTGCACCTACTGCTACCTGTCCCTTGTAGGTCTCTCCGCGTGCCTCGGCTGCTATGAGCTTTGCAAGCAGATATGTGTCCGAGGAGGAAAAACCGCCCGAGGAGGAAAGCCCGAGGTACAGCAGAGTGGTAGGTCCTGCAATACCGTCTGCGGTTATGCCTACGGATTTCTGAAATGCTCTTACTGCCGACTGAGTGGCTGTGCCGTAAATACCGTCAACCGTGCCCGAGTAGAAGCCGAGAGAACGCAGCTTGTTCTGTATACGGCGTACCTCTTCCCCCTGAGAGCCGAGCTTCGATAAGGTCATTTCGGCAGAGATTCTTTCACCGATGTATTGCGCTGTGCCGGGATAAATGAATGCCGAGAAGATAAAAAGGGCACATAAGGTCACGGAAAGCGCAATTTTTATCTTTTTTTTGAGCCTGGATTTTTTATGCATTTTTTGTACAACTTCTTTCAATTGTGTTATTCTGATATACAAGTATTATTTCTCAGAAATTCAAAAATAATATAACAATATGTTGAAAATAGTTGTCAAAATTGTAAGCAAACACAATATATGGTATATTTTTGAAAAAGTTTAAATTTTGAGAAAAATATACAAAAAAAGTTTAAAAAAACTGTTGACAAGCACAAAAAGTTGTGTTAATATATGCAAGCACTCGACGAGAGCGTGAGCGAAGA
>JAZSAS010000048.1:0-28549 GCA_045602005.1 Clostridia bacterium | reverse complement strand
ATGCCGAAGGGCATCAATAGGGTTCAGTTTGGCGGCCTTTTTTGCGGGAAAATAGCCAAAGGCAATGCCAATGATTGCCGAAACAGAAAACGCAATGATAATCGACCCCAGAGTGATAACTGTTTTCATATTCATTAAGGAGCAAAGGAAATATGCACCTCCAATGCCGAGGAAAATTCCCAGCACACCGCCGCAACCGCTTGTGGTGGCTGCCTCTACCACAAACTGACTCAGAATGTTCCAAGGTGTTGCACCCAGAGATTTTCGCACACCGATTTCACGAGTGCGTTCTGTGACAGAAACCAGCATAATGTTCATAATACCAATGCCGCCAACTAGCAGGGAGATACCGGCAATGCCAACTAAAATTAATGTCAGTGTACCGGTCAACTCATCCAGTGTGTCTACAATGGCAGAAACGCTGGTCACGCTGTAAAAATTATCGTTTTGGTATACTTTGTAGAGTGCGGCCTCAATGTCGTCAATCGCCGCATCCAGCCGGTCTTTGTCGGCTGCACTGAAAGTGTAATTAGAAATCCGGGACATAAAGGTCAGTGTTCTTGCAACCGTGTAGGGCAGGTAGATTCTGTCATCCTGTCCGCCTTTTGAACTGTTTGCCTTTTCTGCGGCCACCCCGACAACAGTAAAGCTGTAACCGTTGATTTTAATAATCTGTCCCACTGGATTGGTTCCCTCAAACACGCTGTCGGCCACATAGGAACCAATCACGCAGCATTTTTGCCGTCGCTCAATGTCGATATAGGAAAGGTATCGTCCGCTTTCCATTTCCAGGTTGTTAATTTCGTGATAGTTTTCGCTGGTGCCAATACAGGTTGTGGACTGATTTTCACTGCCGTTTTTCACAGTAGCATTTATGGTGATGTTGGGAGAAACAGCTGCCAGTGTGTCTTTTTCCTCCACCAGTTCAATCATATCCTCCGGCTCCACCATGCGGTTGCCGCCACGGCCGGTAATGTTCACTGTGATCAGGTTAGTGCCCATGCTTTCAAATTCATCTACCATCATTTGTTTCATGCTGTCTACCATGCTGGTGAGAATAATGACAGAGGCAACGCCGATGATAATGCCCAGCATGGTGAGAAAGGAACGCATTTTGCTGGTTTTCAAGCTTTTCAGTGCCAGCAGAAAGGATTGCTTCATATTCATGCATTTTCCCTCCTTGCCGGCTCATCTGCAATGATTTTTCCGTCCTGAATCCGCACAATGCGTTTTGCCTCTGCAGCAATAGACATGTCATGGGTAATCAGAACAATGGTGGTGCCCTCATCATTTAGCTTTTTAATAAAATTCAGCACATCACGCCCGGTTTTAGAATCTAAAGCACCGGTGGGTTCGTCGGCAAGAATAACGGGGGGATTGCCGGCCAGCGCTCTGGCAATGGAAACACGTTGCTGTTGTCCGCCGGAAAGCTGGGAAGGCATTTTTTTGGCCCGGTCTAAAAGCCCCACTCGCTCTAAAGCAATTTTTGCCTGTTCTTCACGCTGCTTAGGGGACATACCCCGGTATATTAGGGGCAGCTCTACATTTTCCAGCAAATTCAGCTTCGGCAATAAATTATATTGCTGAAAAATGAACCCCAGTGTGACATTTCTAATGTGGGACAGTTCAATTTCGTTCATTGTGCTCACATCGGTGCCGTTTAGGTGATAGCTGCCGCTTGTGGGAGTGTCAAGACAGCCGATGATGTTCATGCAAGTAGATTTACCGGAGCCTGACTGACCAACAATGGCAACGAACTCACCCTGGTCAATATGAAGATTCACGCCATCAAGTGCACGAATTTCACTGTCGCCGTCAGAGTAGATTTTATAAATTTCCTTCAGTTCAATCATGATTATCTACCCCCGGGCATGCTGCCGCCCATAGGTCTGCCGGACATACCTCCTGACATACCGCCGCTCATACCGCCACCCATGGCTGGCATGCCACCCATGCCCATCATGCCGGCAAAGACATTTTTGTCGGAAGAGGAGGTGACGGTGACATAAACCTCGTCGCCCTCAGAAAGTCCAGAGATAATTTCTATGCAGTTAGAATCGTTCAGACCTGTTTCAACCCGCACAGCACGGAAGCCTTCAGGGGCATTGCCCATCATGCCTTTGGCACGTTGGTTTGAAGGTGTGTTACTGCTGCCGGAGTTACCGCCTTCGTTTTTGGGCATTCCCCCCGGCATCCCTTTAGACTGGTCGCCACGGGGAGTTTCCGCCTGTTCGTTGCTACTTTTGTTTTTGCCGTCATCCTTCACGTAGACGATATTTCCCCGGTTCACAGCTGTCACCGGCACACGGAGAACATTCTGGCGGGATTCAACCTCAATTTCTGCACTCACATTCATGCCGGGAATCAGGTTTTCGGGATTTTCTACCACAACAGTAATGGGATAGGTTGTTACACCGTTTTGGGTGGTTCCCACAACGCTGACATAATCTACATAGCCGGTGTAGGTTCTGTCTTCAATGGCATCTGCCGTTACGCTAACGCTCTGGCCTACAGCAATTTTACTGATATCAAGCTCGTCAACACTCATTTCAAAGACAATCGTAGACATATCGGCGATCACGGCCATCACCACGGAGGAATTTGTGTTATCAAGTGTATCGCCGGCTTTGGAGGTTTTTTTCAAAACAGTTCCTGAAATGGGGGCAGTAATTTTGTAGTCTTCTAACTGTTCATAGTAATTTTCAATGGAAAGCTGAGAATCACGAAGGGACATTTGGCTGTTGAGTCGGGTGCTGTCAGCTGTGGAGGACTCCAGCACAGCCACAACAGTGCCGGCGGAAACAACGTCGCCTTTTCCATAAGGCATAGACACAATCTTGCCGGAGGTTTCTGCCGTGATGGCAGTTTCCAGTTTATAATCAAAGGTGCCGGGTGCATTGCAGGCAACGCCGTTGACAATGGCAGTGGCACTGTCACCTTTGCTAATTGCACCGGGATTTTTCACTTCAATTTCCACCGTTCGCACCGTCACACCTTCGGCAGAAATCAGGCTGCCACTGGAAACACGGCTAACAGTGCCGGTTAGTGCATAAAGAGAATTTGTCAGCGTAACCTGGGCGGTGCTTCCTTTAGAAATGGCGGAAGCATCAGTTTCTATAAAAGGAATGGTGAGCACCATGGTATTCATGTCAATTAGATCTGCAATTTTTGTGCCGTTGTTTACGGAGTCGCCAACCTTAACATAGGTATCTGTAATGGTGCCGGAATATGTACTTTTCACGTTGAGTTTTGCCAGAGTGTCCATGGTTTCGCTGTAAGAAAGCTGGCTTTTCTGCAGATTCAACTGTGCTTTTTCCAGTGTGTTTTCCAAATCACTGGAGTCAATCTGGTATAAAAGGTCGCCCTTTTCCACCATGTCACCTTCTTGGAAGGTATCAGTTAAAATTTCACCTTTGACCAGTGACGTGACCTCATATTCATCAATAGGTTCAATGGTTCCGGTTCCGCTAATGATAACCGAAATGTCACCCCTGTCCACTTTGACCGTGTTAATAGCACGTGCAGCAGGACCGGAAGGCAAAACCAGCCGCAGAACCACAGCCAGAATAATGACAAGTGAAACGGCACAGAGAATTATTTTCTTTTTCTTTGATAAACCTTTAAGCCGCTTGCCACCGGATAGGGCCTTTTCCTTGATTGTGTTAAGGTTCATGCTTATACCTACCTCCGTTTATATTAAATAGTGTTTATGTAAGCATCTGCTATATAGCAGAACAACTATATTGTAACAAACAGATGTGTCTAATTTATGAATGAAATGTAATTATAATGTGAAATTTTTATCTCTTCTCTATATTTTTTTGTCTTTTATCCGGAAACGACATTTTTAGAGAAAAGAGAAAAGATAAGAGCACAAAAAGAAACGACGAAACTTGTATAATAAAAATGATTTCATTATTCATCAGCGAAGCGACTTCATTATTCATTGAAAATCCTGCCAAATGAATGATGAATATTGAATAATGAAAAATGATTCATACAAAACAAAAATCCCATCGACAAAAGTCGACAGGATTTTCCTTTGGTCGGGGTGACAGGATTTGAACCTGCGACCTCTTGACCCCCAGTCAAGCGCGCTACCAAACTGCGCCACACTCCGTCACATGACTTACTTATTATACAACAAAAAAATGCATTTGTCAAATAAAAATTTGAAAAACTTAAAAAATTTTTATTTCCAAAAAAGAAATCGTGTTTTCCGGAGGGAAAAGAGTGAATTTATTGACTTTAACAACGAAGTATGATATGATTAAAGAACGATAAATATTTTTAAGAAAAGGAGTATTTTTATGAGACAAACAATTAAAACCGTCATCAGCATGGCAATGATTTTTGTTATGCTGTTGTGCATGGGCATAGCTGTTTCGGCTGAAAATGAAATTTTAGTTTTTCTAAATGGAGAAGTACTTACCTTTGAGGACCAGAATCCTACCATTGTAAATGACAGAACCCTAGTGCCTTTCCGTGGCATTTTAGAAGCCATGGGTGCAACGGTTGACTGGGACGGTGCAACCCGGACAGTGACTGCGAAAAAGGATGACACCCTTATCAAACTGACAATTGATGACCCCGTGATGTATAAAAACGGGGAGGCTGTAGTGCTGGATGTGCCGGCGCAGATTATCAATGATAGAACTATGGTGCCTGCCAGAGCGGTTTCTGAGAGTTTTAATGCAAAGGTAGAATGGGATGGCACATGGCGCTATGTTGTGATCAGCACTGATGAGCTTTTAAATCAGGCTGTTGCAATTGTGAATTCAGCCAAGGATTTCTATTGGTCTGCCAGTGCCGGCTTTACCTATGAGGGTCTGCCTGTGGAGATGGGCATGGCTGTTGGCATTGATCATGTAAATAAGAAGGTTTTAAATTCTTTTCTGATTAACATGGGTGAACTTGGCAAAGAAGAAGTAACAGTTATTATGGGTGAAAATAAGATGTTTTTTGAAGAAAATGGCGTGCTTTCTATGGAGGAAGAGTATGAGGAATGGGAAGAGACTTCTACCTTTGAAGAAGGAACAATTTTCTTGCGTGAAAGTGAGGCTAATGGCGAGGTAACCTACCAAGTGATTGATGGTAGCGGCATGAAGCTGGTGATTGACCAGAAAACGGCTCAGCCTCTTCGGTTGATGTACTCGGAAGAAATGCTGGATGAGTTGTTTGGTCTGCAAGGCGGCGTGTATGAAGGAGACCTGGCCGGAGATATTCTTTTAGACAGCGGCAAGCTGATGGAAATCTGGAATCAGTATGAACAGCGCACGGCTTCTGACCAATAATAAAATAAGACACTGATAAAAAGGTTCTTTGACGAAGTGGTTTTGTCAAAGAACCTTTTTTACATCTTTGTGAAATTGACATTATACTATACCAGTTTTGTGAATGTATCGCCTGCCAGCAAGTGAAAATGCAGGTGAAACACAGTCTGGCCGGCGTTTTCACCGCAGTTATTAATGATGCGATAACCGCCTTCTGCCACGCCCAATTCTTTAGCAAGTTTTTGTGCGGTTAACAGAATGTGTCCTAACAGTGCCTGATGGGAAGTCTTTGCTTCGTTCAAACAGCACAAATGCTCTTTGGGAATAATCAGGATATGTACCGGTGCTGCCGGCTGAATATCGTGAAAGGCATATACCAAATCATCCTCATATACTTTTTTTGAGGGAATTTCGCCCTTTAGAATTTTACAAAAAATGCAATTCTCCAAAAAAATCATCCTTTCTCTTCTTTTGTTAATAATGTATATTGCTTTATAATTTCGTTTACTGTTTGGTCAATGCTGTCGTGGTCTACGGGAATCACCACGTTGGCTTTTTGATAAAAGGGTTCCCGCTCGGCCATCATTTGACTGATTTCTGTCAATGAGGCTTTAGCAAGACCGGGACGTTTACCCGGTGAATGACGGGTGTTTTCAAACACCGTTTCAGGTGTGGCTTTAAGCCAGAACAAAATACCGTTTTTTTGTAGTTCTGAGAGATTAAAAGGGTCGGTTACTGTATCGCCGCCGGTAGAAATCAGGCACCCCTCATTTTGCGCAAGAGTGGAAACAGCAAATCGTTGTGCACCCTCAAAATATTTAGCACCTTTTTTCTGCAACAGTTCATGCACAGGCATTTTCTCGCAACGGCGAATAGCCTCATCGGTATCAAAAAAGTCAATCTTCAGTTGCGCAGCAACCCGTTTGCCGACAGTGGTTTTGCCAACCCCCATAAATCCAATTAACACAATATTTTTCAATGGTTTTGCCATTCCTTTCTCAACCGAAATTCCTTAAGCAACGGCAGAATGTCACCCTGCGTGCCGTAAGCCCTCTGATTATTATATGAACCATAGGAACAAAATCATACTTAAAATATGATAAAACCCACATAACAGGGATGAAAATTCCGGTGGTTTTCGTGTGCTAAGTTCTTTGATATAGTCTTTGACGTTTATGAGGAAGATATACAGCGAAAAGCCGGATGCCCCTAGGGCGCATCATCTGGAAATGCCCAACAATAAGCCAGCCTCTTCACCAACAGCGGCCAATGTGGCGGCGATATCCGATTCCTTCGTGGCTGTTCCCAAACTGAAACGAATGGCACCCTCAATTTCCTTCCGGCTAAAGCCCATGGCCAGCAGAGTAGGGCTGAGCTGGGGTTTGTTGGAGGAACAGGCTGAGCCGCTGGATACGTAAATCCCTCGTGCCTCTAAAGTGTGGAGCAGGGTCTCTGATTTCACACCCGGAAACAGTGCGCAAACAATGTGGGGAGCGGCACTGGTTGTTTTCACCACTCGGCAACCGGGGATTGCTTCAAGACCGTCGGCCAATTGAATGCGCAGCCTTTCCATTTCAATTGCTTTTTTCGGCATGTGGGCAAGAGTTAATTCTGTTGCCAGGCCAAAGCCGGCAATGGCGACTGTGTTCTGTGTGCCGCTTCGCAGGCCGTTTTCCTGTCCGCCTCCGTGGAGAATGGGTTTTACGTGAACACCCTTACGGATAAAAAGACCACCGCTGCCCTTAGGGCCGTTAATCTTGTGGGAACTGACAGACACCAAATCCACACCCCAATCACGGGTGTACAACGGGATTTTTCCCAGTGCCTGTACAGCATCTGTGTGGAATAGTGCGTCTGGGTTTTTCTGTTTGGTGAGCCGGCAAAGGGTAGCAATGTCTTGCACGGCACCGGTTTCGTTGTTTACGGTCATGACCGAAACAAGAGCGGTTTCAGGGCTTAACAGGCTTGCAAAATGCTCTACATCCACATGGCCATGGCTGTCAACGTCTGCATAGTGGCAGTCAGCACCAAGAGACTCTAGATAGCGGATGGTTTCCAAAACGGAGGGATGTTCGATTTTTGTGGTAATAATTTGAGGCGTTCTGCGAATCCGGTGGAGCATGGTGCCTAAAATGGCCAAGTTGTTGGCTTCGGTTCCGCCGGCTGTGAAAATGAAGTTGCCTTCATCTGTGCCGAAGGCAGAAAGAACCTGCTTTCGGGCGTCTGTCATTGCGTGCTCGGCCGCAATGCCGACACGATGCAAAGAAGAAGGATTGCCAAAAGTATTTTGCTGCAAATCGGCCATAAGCGCCGTCACTTCATCAAAAGGTCGGGTTGTGGCACTGTTGTCCAAATAAATCATGCTTTTTCCTCCGGATAGGGCAGTGTGATGGTGAAACGGCTGCCGGCCTCTTCTTCGCTTTTCACTTCTATATGTCCGCCGTGAAGCTTCACGGCGTCTAAGGCGATAGAAAGTCCCAAACCTGTGCCGCCGGTTTCTCTGGCACGAGCCTTATCCACCCTGTAAAACCGGTCGAAAATCTTTTGAATTTCATCTTTGGGAATGCCGATGCCGGTGTCGCTGACTGCAATGTAAATATTCCCCAAATCACGGCTGACACTCATGGTAACGCTGCCGCCGCTTTCTGTGTATTTAATGCTGTTGTCTGCAATGTTATAAATAGCTTCTGTGAGCGTGTCACGCTCAACAGGGAGAATCACTTCTCCGTCAGGCTGATTTAGGCTGAGAGAAATGTTTTTGTTTAAAGCAAGAGGCACCAGTTTATCATAAACCTCCTGCACAATCTCCCGCACATCGGTGTGAATAAACTGCATATTCATCTGACTGGAATCCATTTGAGTCATGTCTAACAGTTTTTCAATGATGCGGGTGAGGCGGTCAACCTCCTTGCTCATATCGCTGAGAAATTCCTTGATAAACTCAGGGTCTGGATTTTCCGTTTGCATGAGTGAGTCTGATAAGAGCTTGATGATGGAAAGAGGCGTTTTCAATTCGTGAGAGGCATTGGAAACGAAGGCACGCCGTTTTTCCTCCAGCTCTGCCATTCTGTCAATCAAATTGTTAAAAGCGATGGCCAACTGACCGATTTCGTCACGGGAGTTAACCTGAACATGCTGCAGGCTGTCTTTGGGCATGTTGTTAATAAATCTGGTAAACCGTTCAATGGGTAAGGTTAAAATACTTGCCATAGAGGCGCTGAAAATGCCCACAAAGACAACAACCAGACTGCCCAGCATCAACAGGGCGTTTCTGATATGTAAAATAATTTCCTCTGTAGAGTCACCGGATTGAATCAGGTAGACAGCCCCCACGGTTTTAGCATTTTTAATCATAGGCACCGCTGCGTCGATAAACCAGCTGCCTTCCTCCTTATAGGCTCTGGAAGAATTTTTGCCGATGGAAAGCAGTGCATCGGTGATGGTAGCATTGATAAAGGTCTTATTTTTGATGCTGGTTTCAGAATAGGAGTCATATAGAACCGTGCTTTCAGTGTTCACAATAATGGCACGGGCATTTTTTTCCAACGGCAATTGGGGCAGCTTAGTGCTGATGTATTCATCTGTAAAATTTTCGGGAATGATACTGGCAATGACGTTGGCGTTGGTTAAAACCTCCATTTTTTTTTGGTCAAACAAATAAGAAGACAAGGTGTTAAGCAAAAAAGAGCTGAGCACCAAAAGCACCACCAGAATAATAATGAGATAGGTGGCGGCGATTTTCCAACGAATATTCAAAAAAATTATTTTAAACTTCTTTAAAATAATAACCAACTCCCCATTTGGTGTGAATGTAAATCGGTTCGGCAGGATTGGGTTCAATTTTTTCTCTCAATCGCCGCACATGAACATCCACAGTTCGCACATCGCCGGGGTAGTCATAGCCCCAAACGATATCTAACAGGTTCTCACGGGAATATACTTTGCCGGCATTGCAGACAAATAAATCCATCAGGTCAAATTCCTTGGCGGTCAGGTCAATGACTTTATCATTCATCACCACACGGCGCAAATTATAATCCAGCTTCACGCTGCCGATAGATACAACGCTTTCTTTTGCTTGGATGCCTGCCGGCGTCATCCGGCGCAGAACCGCCTTGACACGGGCTTTCAGCTCCAGAATGTTAAAGGGTTTTGTGAGATAATCATCAGCACCATATTCAAGTCCCAGAATTTTGTCCATATCCTCATTTTTTGCTGTCAGCATCACAATGGGAACATTAGAAAATTCCCGAACCTTCTGGCACACAGAGAGACCGTCAATTTTCGGCAACATCAAATCCAGAATAATCAGGTCAATGCTTTTGTCATAAGCCATTTTAATGGCTTCCTCGCCGTCGTAAGCGGCCAGAACTGTGTAACCCTCTTGCTCAAAATTATATTTAATTCCCTTGACCAATAATTTTTCGTCATCAACAATTAAAATTTTCATGGTTTCAATCCCCTTTAAGCGTGAGTCGGTTATTTCAGCATTGTAGCAGCTTCCTGCTTTAAAAGTGCTGCTTGATCGGTTTTTTCCCAGGGCAAATCTAAATCTGTGCGTCCAAAATGACCATAAGAGGCAGTTTGTTTATAAATGGGCCGGCGCAGATTCAGGCTTTCAATGATTGCTGCCGGACGCAAATCAAAGTGCTTTGCCACCAGTTTTTCAATCATGGCTTCCGGAATCTTAGCAGTGCCGAAGGTATCCACTCGAACTGAAACCGGCTCTGCCACACCAATGGCATAACCAAGCTGCAGCTCACAGCGGTCGGCCAGGCCGGCTGCCACAACGTTTTTGGCAACATACCGAGCTGCATAGGCTGCGCTGCGGTCAACCTTTGTGGGGTCTTTGCCGGAGAAGGCACCGCCGCCGTGACGGGCAGCACCGCCGTATGTATCAACAATCAGCTTTCTGCCGGTGTGACCGGAATCGCCCTGAGGGCCACCCACCACAAACCGTCCTGTGGGATTGATATAATATTTTGTATCTTCTGTTAAAAGAGATGCAGGAATGACAGGGCGAATGACCTTGTCCATAATATCCTTGCGGATGGTTTCCTGAGAAACCTCTTCCCCGTGCTGAGTGGACACCACAACAGTATCCACTGCCACGGGGCAGTCATTTTCGTCATACACAACAGTGACTTGAGATTTTCCGTCGGGACGGATATAGGAAAGCTCGCCAGACTTGCGGACCTTAGACAGCTGCAGTGTCAGCTTGTGTGCCAGGCTGATGGCCAGCGGCATCAGCTCTTCGGTTTCGTTGCAGGCATAACCAAACATAATGCCCTGGTCACCGGCGCCTTCCCGGTCAACGCCCAGTGCAATATCGGGCGATTGCTCGTCGATGGCGGTGATAACAGCGCAGGTGTCGCAGTCGAAACCATATTTCGCACGGTCATAGCCCACTTCACGAACACACTCACGCACCACCTTGGCAATGTCTACATAAGTCGTGGTTGAAATTTCGCCAACCACTAAAACCAATCCGGTGGTAACGGTTACTTCGCAGGCCACGCGTCCTTTAGGGTCATGCTTTAATATTTCATCTAAAATGGCATCTGAAATAATGTCTGAAATTTTATCAGGATGCCCCTCTGTTACAGATTCAGACGTAAATAATTTTTTTTCTTGCAGTTTCATTGATAAATCCCTCACAAAATACATTTTTTAAAATTAAACTTCCATAATAACCGGCAGCACCATGGGCTTCCGTTTGGTTTTGGTGTAAAGAAAGTCACTCATGCTGGTTTTTAGGCTGTTTTTCATACCTGTCCAGTCCTTAACTTTTTTATGTGCACATTTGTCCAGCGCCTGACGTGCCACTTGCTTGGCTTCTTCCATCAGGTCCTCAGATTCTCTCACATAAACAAAGCCACGGGAAAGCACATCCGGTCCGGCTAAAACCTCACCGGTCTTTTTCGCCAGAGTTACCACCACGATAATAATGCCGTCTTCTGCCAGATGTTTTCTGTCCCGAAGAACGATATTGCCTACATCGCCCACACCCAAACCGTCAATCAACACAATGCCGGAGGGCACTGTGGCGGTCTGCCGGATGCTGTTTGGTCCGATTTCAATGACCTTGCCGATGTCAGATATCACAATGTTTTTTGGATTAATGCCTGCCCCCTCGGCAAGGGAAGCATGCAGTTTTAAGTGCCGGTATTCTCCATGAACCGGAATAAAGAATTTAGGCTTCACTAAGGAGAGCAACAGCTTGAGCTCTTCCTGGCAGGCGTGACCGGAAACGTGGGTGTGCTCCAAGGATTTGTAAATCACCTGGGCACCTTTTTTAAACAGCTCATTAATCACATTGGAAATGGCACGCTCATTGCCGGGAATGGGACTTGCTGACACAATTACCATATCACCCCGAACGATTTCCACCTTTTTGTGGTCGGAATATGCCATGCGAGATAGTGCTGACATAGCCTCTCCCTGACTTCCTGTTGTAATGATGCACAGCTGATTGGGTCGGTATTTTTTAATATCGTCAATGCTTATTAACACGCCCTCCGGCACAGCCATGTACCCCAAGATCATGGCCACCTCCAGCACGTTTTCCATACTCCTGCCGGAAACTGCCACCTTTCTGCCATAACGGTAAGCAGCGTTGATAATTTGCTGAACACGATGAATATTAGAGGCAAAGGTTGCCACCAGAATACGCCCGTCACAGTTTCTAAACAAATCATCAAAGGTTTGTCCCACAGTGGATTCAGACATGGTATAGCCCGGCCGCTCTACATTGGTGCTGTCAGACAATAGCGCCAAAACGCCTTTTCTGCCTAGCTCGCCAAAACGGGCCACATCCATCATGCTGCCTTCAATGGGGGTAGAGTCAATCTTAAAGTCACCAGAGTGAACCACAACACCTAAGGGTGTGTGAATTGCAATTGCCACTGCATCTGCAATGGAATGGTTGGTGTGAATGAATTCCACCCGAAAGGCACCCAGTTTCACAGTGTCTCCTGCTTTTACCCGCATCAACTTGGTTTTGGAGAGCAGGTGATGCTCCTTGAGCTTTAATTCCACCAAGCCCAGGGTCAGGCGGGTTCCGTAAATGGGAACGTTGATTTTCTTCAAAAAATAGGGGATGCCGCCAATATGGTCCTCATGACCATGGGTTAGCACAATGCCCCTGATTTTATCCCGGTTTTTTTCCAAATAGGAAATGTCCGGAATCACCATATCAATGCCGGGCATGTTATCATCAGGGAAGGCCATGCCGCAATCGAGCACGACAATGTCGTTTCCATACTCAAAGACAGTCAAATTCTTTCCGATCTCATTGAGCCCTCCCAGCGGGATGATTTTCAATTTTAGATTTTTTGCCACAATTAAACCTCCATTTTTTATTTAAACACAAAATTCTGCTCATGAATTTTGCATATCCGCACTATATTTTAAAGCACTAAAAATGCTAATAAATCACCTACTATATAGTATACCAGATTTTTCTTTAATAATAAAGTAGTTTTTGAAAATAATTTCAAAATTTAAGCAAAATTTTTCGACAATGAATAAAATCCTGTGCAAATGTTGAATTATCTGTGATTTTGTGGTAGAATAAATTTAACAAAGTTAAATTTATTCGGTTGAATTCGTGTGACGATGAACTAAATGTGCTTCGTATGCAAAATGCGAATCAAGCAAAAAAGAATGGCATCTAAATCGTTTGGTGATTTTAAAGGTTTGATATGAAAGGGATAAAAAAGCCTTCCCCTTGAGGGGAAGGGGGACCGCTTGCGGTGGATGAGGTGGAATTTGCGGGGAATGCATTTACACGTTCCAGCTGTGAACCGGATAAATCCGTTCCCTGTAAACAGTTATCTCGATTCCCATAATTCCAGTGATACTTAAAATAGACTTTAATGAGGTTTTATATGATACAACCCAGAGAGCTTGCCCTGAAAATTTTATATGATATAGAAAAAAACGGCGCCTATCTAAACATCAGCTTTCAAAACCATACAGAACAGGTGGAACTTTCAGCCCGTGATGCCGCTTTGGTTAAGGAGCTTTCCTATGGTGTGGTTAAGCGGAAGCTGACGTTAGATGATACCATTAGCCGATATGCCTCCGTTAAATTGAAAAAAATTGCACCTTATGTGCTTTGCCTTTTGCGGATGGGACTTTATCAACTGTTCTACATGGACAAGATTCCACCCAGTGCTGCTGTGAACGAATCGGTTAAATTGACAGGCAAATATGCGGCCCGTTCCAGGGGATTCGTTAATGCTATTTTGCGAAAAGCGGCAGCAGAGGGGCTCAAGCTGCCGGAGGATAGTAGTGAAACAGCACTTTCCGTTCGTTATTCCCACCCTGTGCCCTTGGTGCATTGGCTGACAGAACAGCTTGGTGCAGAAAGGGCAGAGGCACTCATGGAGGAAAACAATCGAACACCGGCGCTGTGTGTTCGCACAAATATTTTGAAAATCACGCCGGAGGCCCTCATAGAGAGATTGGCAACCGAAGGGGTAACCGTCTGTAGGGGACGGCTGTCTGATTGTGCTTTGTTGTTTGAGAGCGGCGGTGTGCAAACATTGTCGGCTTATCAGGAGGGTCTTTTCACCATTCAGGACCAGAGTGCGCAATTGGCGGCACTTGCCCTTGCGCCGCTGCCGGGGGAAACGGTTTTTGATGTTTGTGCCGCACCGGGAGGCAAAACCACGCATTTGGCAGAACTCATGAACAATCAGGGAAAAATTCTGGCACTTGATTTCTATGAAAAACGGCTTCTGTCTGTTAATCGAACGGCGGAAAGACTGGGCATCACCATCATTAACACCCAAAGGGCTGATGCGGCGGACTATGCTTTTCCCTGCCAGGCGGATAAAATTTTAATTGATGCACCTTGTTCCGGTTTGGGTGTGATTCGCCGTCGGCCGGATATTAAATATAAAGCTGAATTGATGGAATTTGATGAACTGGCTAACATACAGAAGAGAATTTTAAACCACTGTGCGGAGTATGTAAAACCCGGCGGTGATTTGGTATATAGCACATGCACCGTGAATCCTGAGGAAAACGAAAAGCAGGTGCAGGCCTTTTTAAAACAACATGGTGAATTTGAACTGATGCCCATAGAAAACCTTCACATCACCGGTGCTGCTGCCGAAATATTGGCGGGGGGCATGGGAACATTTTATCCTGAAGAGGAAAGCGGCGATGGCTTTTTCATTGCCAAACTGAGAAGGAGAAATCATGGCTGAGCGGATTGATTTATATAGTAAAACACGGGAAGAACTTTGCCTGCTGGCAGAACAACTGGGTGAAAAGCCTTTTCGGGGCAAACAGCTGTTTTCGTGGCTTTATGGAGATGCAAAAAGCTTTGATGATATGACGAACCTGTCTAAAGATTTCAGAAGGCTTTTAGCATCCGGCTGCACTATGGAGCTGCCGGAAATTGCCAGTCGGCAGGAATCGGCTGATGGCACGGTGAAATATGCCTTTCGCCTGAATGACGGAGAGGTGATTGAAAGCGTTGTGATGCGATATCATCACGGCAACACCATTTGCCTTTCCACTCAGGCAGGCTGCAACATGGGCTGTCGGTTTTGTGCATCGGCCATCGGTGGCAAAAGCCGTGACCTGACTGCCGGAGAAATGATGGGGCAGTTATTGGCGGCACAGCGGGATTTATCCATTAGAATCGGCAATATTGTTTTTATGGGTATGGGAGAGCCTCTTGATAATCTGGAGCAGGTACTACAATTTATGGAAATTGCCTCTTGCGGAGAAGGTTTGAATATTGGATATCGACATTTTACCTTGTCAACTTGCGGATTATGTGATAAAATTATATTATTGGCAGAAAAAAAGCTTCCCATCACACTGGCAGTGTCGGTTCACTCGCCTTATGATGAGCAGCGAAGCAGCATGATGCCGGTGAATAAAAAATATCCTTTAGGAGCACTTGTGAAAGCGCTGACCCGGTATCAGGCGGCAACCGGACGGCGGATCACGCTGGAATATGCACTGATTAAGGGCGAAAATGATAGCCGTGAGCATGCAAAAGAGCTGATGCGGCTGTTTTCCGGATTGCAGTATCATGTGAATGTAATTCCTGTTAATGCTGCACGTGAGGGCTTTTACAAAAGCGGAAAAGAGGCCGTTCGGCAGTTTGTTGAATATTTAACACAAAAGGGCGTTTCAGCCACGGTGCGTCGTGAATTAGGAGCCGATATCAGTGCGGCTTGCGGTCAGCTGAAACACCAGATTAAGCAAGCAGAAGGTTAGAAATTGAGGTGATTCTATGTTACAATGGGGAGGCTGTACGGATTTGGGGCGCACCCGTCCAATTAATGAGGACGGCTACTACATATCCGAATACAGTCAGAAGATGGACGCTTTATATGCCATCGTGGCAGACGGCATGGGCGGTCATCAGGCCGGAGAGGTTGCCAGCGCTATGGCGATTCGGCAGATTAGCGAAACCATTAACCAAGGTGTTTGCAACGGCATGATGCCTTCTGAGATAAAGAAGCTTTTGGTTTCAGCAATCAAGCAGGCCAACAGGGCAATTTATGAAACGAGTAAAAAGGAGCGGGATTACGGCGGCATGGGCACAACACTAACATTGTGCTTCGTGTGCGGTGAACAGGCTGTGGTTGCTCATGTGGGCGATTCCCGTGCCTATATGATAAGAAACGGCGTTATGCATCAAATCACAACAGACCATTCGCTGGTTCAGGAATTGATGCACAGCGGCCAGATTACAGCCGAGGAAGCGGCCCGTCATCCTCAAAAAAATGTGATTACAAGGGCGTTGGGAACAGACCCCGGTGTAGAAATTGATCTCTATGAATTCAGGATAATGCCCGATGATGTGTTGCTCCTTTGTACTGACGGTTTAACCAACATGCTGTCAGACGAGGAGATAGCATCACTGTTAGCGGAAGAACAGGGCGGAACCATGGCATACCTTGCAGGGCGGTTGGTGGAAAGTGCCAACCAACAGGGCGGCCATGATAATATTACGGCAGTACTCTTGTTAAAAGAATCAGGATTGTGCTGAAAGGAATGAGAGATATGGTAAACGGAACACTTATCGGAAACCGATATGAAATAGTTGAAACTATTGGAAAAGGTGGCATGGCCATTGTGTATAAGGCAAAGTGCCTGATGCTCAACCGGTATGTTGCCATTAAGGTGCTACGCCCCGAATTCCGGGAGGATAAAGACTTTATCAGCCGCTTTAAGGTTGAGGCGCAGTCCGCAGGCAGTCTGTCTCATCCCAACGTTGTATCTATTTACGATGTGGGACAAGACGGCGATTTAGACTACATCGTTATGGAATACGTAGAGGGTGTAACCTTAAAGCAGTATGTAGAAGCAAAAGGCGTGCTGCCCTGGCGTGAGGCAGTGGATTATGCCGGACAAATTTGTGCGGGTCTTGACCATGCACATAAAAACGGGATTGTTCATAAAGACATTAAGCCGCACAACATTATTATCACCCGTGAGGGAACCATTAAAATTACCGATTTTGGTATTGCCAAGGTCATGAGCTCCAGCACCATCACCACAGGCAGTGCCACCATGGGCAGTGTACATTATTTCTCACCGGAGCAGGCCAGAGGAGGCTACACAGACCATAAAACCGATATTTACTCTCTGGGTGTTGTGCTTTATGAAATGGTGACAGGCAAGCTGCCCTTTGAGGGCGACACGGCCATCGCCATTGCCATGCAGCATATTGAGAAAGAAGCACCATCATCACGGGCGTTAAACCCAGAGGTGCCGGAATCGCTGGATAACGTGATTCGCCGTGCCATGTGCAAAGAGCAAAGCCTGCGATATGATTCTGTGACACAGATGCTAATAGACCTGAAAAAGGTTTACACAGGCAACACAGTGGATTACAAGCTGTCATCCGATGACACAAGAATCACGCCGCCGATTCCTCATAAGGCTGACACCGGCAAGAAAAAGAAAAAATCCATGAACAAAAAAGATCTTTTGGGTGTGATTGCCGGAACCCTCACAGGTCTTGCTTTGGTTGTTATTTTGTTTCTCCTTGGCTATCATTTGACAGGCAACAGCGGAAAAGCTGAGCTTGAACTGCCGGATTTCTACAATAAAACCATTGAAGAAGCAGAGCAAATGGTGGTGAACAGTCAACTGAAAATTGTGGTTGAGAAGGAAGAAAAGAACGATGCCGTAGACCCGGGGTTGATTATTTCTCAAAGCCCTGCCGCCGGCACGATGGTTAAAGATGGCGCTGAAATTAAGGTGGTTGTCAGCCTGGGTGAAGGCGAATTCCCCATGCCTGATCTTATAAACCGCAGGAGCTCTGATGCTCAGGATATTTTAAGAAATAAAAATCTGCGATTCTCCATTGTGGATGAACCCAGTGAAACCATTCCTGAAGATTTTGTAGTCCGTCAGGTGCCCTCCGCCGGAACTTATGTGGATGCGGCAACTTCTGTGACAGTGTATGTCAGTGCGGGCAAGGAGGAGAGCACCGTTGAGGTGCCGAATCTGTTGGGACTTTCCGAAAACGAGGCAAAAGCAGCACTTTTAGATGCCGGTTTAACCTGGGGCAATATTGTGAAGGGCAGCAGCTCAAAAGCAAAGGGAACCGTTATTTCTCAATCTATCCGCCCCGGAATAGAGGTTAAAGAAAAGACAGCCATTGATATTAAAATATCCTCCGGTTCCGGTGAACACAGCGAGCCCACACAGGCACCTGCCATCAGCGAGCCAAGCCAGGCACCGTCAACAGCAACACCTGCACCCTCATCACCCGGTATTGTTATAGGTCCGCCTAATGCCGGCGGTGCACAGTAGGGGTAGCTATGTTAACAGGAACAATTATTAAGGGAATCGGCGGTTTCTATTATGTAAAAACTGCTGAGGGACTCATTGAGTGCCGTGCCAGAGGCCGTTTTCGCAAAGAAGGAGAAACGCCGATGGTGGGCGATTTGGTGCGTGTTAAACGAACGGCTGAGGCGGCAGACAAGGGCAGTGTGGATGAAATTCTGCCTCGGAAAAATGCCTTTATTCGCCCGCCTGTGGTCAACATTGACCAAATGGTGATTACCATTTCTGTAAAAAATCCGGAATCGAGTCTTCTCCTTGCCGACCAACTAACGGTGACGGCGGAGGCTGCCGGAGTCACCCCCGTGATTTGCATTAACAAGCGGGATTTAGATGATGAAAGGGCGGCTTATATCGGCAGCATCTATCAATCAGCCGGCTATCCCGTGGTGCTTGCCAGCGCTAAGGCGGAGCAGGGCATTGAAGATTTAAAGGTTATCCTCAAAGATAAAATCACGGCTCTTGCCGGAAATTCCGGTGTGGGAAAATCCAGCCTGTTAAACCGTCTTTGCGGCACGTTTGCATTAGAGACCGGCTCGGTTAGTGAAAAAACCAGACGGGGCAGACACACCACCAGACACACAGAGCTTTTAGAATTGCCTTTTGGCGGCTTTGTTTTTGATACGCCGGGTTTTTCTTCCTATGCCTCAGAGGGCATAACACCGGAGGAATTGCAGAACCTGTTCCCCGAAATGGCCGGTCTTGGTCAGCAGTGCCGTTTTGCAGGCTGTGCCCACATAGCAGAGCCGGGGTGCGAGGTAAAGGATGCTGTGTATAAAGGTAAGATTTTTAAAGAACGCTATGAAAGCTATTGTGCCATTTATCAAGAGTTAAAGGCAATTAAGCAGTGGAAATAATACAGAAGTTTTATAAGGAAAGGTTTTGAGAAACATGTCAATTAAATTAGCACCCTCTCTTTTGGCTGCAGATTTCAGCAAGCTGGGAGAAGAGGTACAAAACATTGAAAAGGCGGGAGCAGATTACCTGCATCTGGATGTCATGGATGGTCACTTAGTGCCGAATCTTTCGTTTGGTATGCCGGTGCTTCAATCTTTGCGCAAAACCAGCAACATGGTGTTTGATACTCATTTAATGATTAGTGAGCCCCATAAATATGTTGAGGCATTTGCAAAAGCCGGTGCCGATATTATCACCATTCATGTAGAGTGCGACAGCAATATCGGCGAAACACTTGACCAGATTCGGTCTTTGGGTAAACGTGCCGGTCTGGCTTTGAATCCCGATGCGGAGTTATCCCGTGCCATTCCCTATTTTGATAAGATTGATATGCTTTTGATTATGAGTGTATATGCCGGCTTTGGCGGGCAAAGCTATATTGAGGATGTTAATCCGAAGATCCGTGAGGCAAGAAAGCTGCTGGGACCTGACTTTGATATTCAGGTGGATGGCGGTGTATATCTGCACAATCTGCAGTTGCCGGTTGAGGCCGGTGCCAATGTGATTGTGGCAGGCAGTGCAGTGTTTGGCAGTGAGGACCCGGCACAGGCTGTTCGTGATTTTAAGGCAAGGTATTAAAAGCGGGGGAATCACCAATGAGAGCGATTGTCATAGCGGGCGGAGCTATTTCTGCGCCCGCTTTTTATAAGCCGTTTGTGAGGGAAACTGACTTAATTGTTTGTGCCGATAGCGGTTATTTAAATTGTGAGGCCATGGGGATTCGTCCTCATCTGGTCATCGGCGATTTTGATTCTTGCGATAGGCTCGTGGTGCCATTAGACATTCCCGTTAAGCAGTTGCCGGTGGAAAAGGATGAAACCGATTTGCATGCCTGCATCAATCATGTCATTGCTGAAGGAGCCGATGAAATTCTGTTGTTTGGTGCACGGGGCACCCGGCTAGACCACAGCTTAGCGGCGGTGTCTTTAGTGTATATGGGTCTTTCTCAGGGTGTCACCATTCGTTTGATTGATGAACACAATGAATTGTTCATGTTTTCCGGCAGCGTGGAAATTCCCCGAAAAGAAGGCTGCAAGCTATCTCTTCTGCCGGTGACACCGGTGACGGGTATTCATGCAGAGGGCGTGTATTACCCCTTAAATGGGCAGAACATGAGCTGGGGAAACCCCTACGGTGTCAGCAATGAGTTTGTGGCAGATACTGCGAAAATAACAGTAGAATCCGGGGTTTTAATGGTGATTTTGAGCCACGATTAAGGAGAAAAATATGAAGATAAGAATGATAGCCTTCGACCTGGACTATACTATGCTGAAAACCGGCGGCATTGTGTCAGAGCGAACGGCAGCAGTGCTTAAAAAGGCAAAAGAGAGTGGAATTTTGCTGGTGCCCTCCACAGGACGTGACCTGTGTGAAATGGGAACGTTAATGGAAAGTCTTTCGCCGCAATATTTAGTGTCGGTGAATGGTGCCGTGGTGCGTGATGTAACCAAAAAAGAGGTACTCTATAAAGAATTGCCGCCTCAAGAGCCGTTTTTGGAGAAACTCAGGCTGGCACTTGACATGGGCATTTACACGGAGGTATATTGTAACGGCGTTTATACCGACCCTAACAGCTATAATAACATGGCAGAATTGGGCATGCCCGAGGACCTAATACCAATGTTTAAGGCAACCCGGACAGTTGTGCCGGATTTATATGAAACCATCCGGACTTTAGGTGCGGCGGAAAAGCTTCATGTGATTTTTAAAGATGTGCCGGATAAGCATCAGCGTCAAACGCCGTTTTTACACCATCCGGATTTTGCCTATACGGCAGCGTTTATTAATAATTTAGAATTACCAGGAAAATCTGTGAATAAGGCAACAGGCCTTCAGGCGTTGGCAGATCATCTGGGCATTCATCAAAGTGAAATTATGGCTATTGGTGACGGAGCCAATGATGCCTGCATGCTCTCCTGGGCCGGCTTGGGTGTTGCTGTGGCAAATGCAGTACCGGAAGCAAAAGAAGCGGCCGATGTGCTGACACTGTCCAACGATGAGGACGGAGCAGCAGTGGCCATTGAGAAATATTGTTTATAAGAAATTAAAAGCGCCCCGGCGAAACGTTCGCCGGGGCGTATCTTTTATGCATTGAGATTAGAGGTTAATGAACTTTCCGGTTTTGCTTGATTCGTAAACCGCCTCTACAACCTTCTGGTTGAAAATGGCTTCATCAGCCGGAACAGGAACCTCAGTGTCATTAATAATAGCATTGCCGAAGCCTTCAATTTCTTTGGTATACATATTGCCAAAGGTCACTTCCAGTTCTTCGGTGTTCAGTTCAGCAATATCCTGCTGAGCATTGTAGCCCAGAGAATCATCAGCCAAACGAACCTCAACCTTGCCGGCCTCTACCTGGCTCAGCGTTCCCTCGGCTAAAATACTGCCACGGGTGCCGTAAAGCTCCAAACGGCAGCTTGCAGCTGCATCGGGAATGTTGAAGTTTGCTTCAATGTACATAGCGGCGCCATTGTCCATTTTAATAACCGCATTGCAAGAGTCCTCCACTTCATAATTAAACACCAAATTAGAAGCAAAGCCTGTAACAGTTTCAGCCTTTAAACCGGAAACATATTGCAGAACATCAATAGCGTGCACACCCATATCCACCATAGCACCGCCACCGGAAGAACTCTTCTTCTGACGCCATGCTCCCGGAATTTCGGGATACCAACAGGTGAACTGACCACGCATGGAAACAATCTGTCCCAGTCTGCCCTCGTCAATTAAGTTTTTAATTGCCTGATGGTAAGCGTGGAAACGCATCATAAAGCCAACGCCCAGCTTAACACCTGCCTTTTTGCAATATACTGCAATTTCTTCAGCCTCGCCGGAGGTGAGAGCAACGGGTTTTTCAATGAGAATGTGCTTTTTGGCATCAGCCGCAGCAAAAGCCTGTGCTTTGTGGAAAGCCACAGGAGAAGCAATATAAACAGCTTCAATTTCAGGGAGAGCCAGCAGCTCTTCAGCTGATGTAAAAGCATATTTTGCATTATATTTTGCCTTAACGTTTTCAGCAAATTCAGCGTTGGTGTCCATAACAGCAACCAGCTCGGCATTATCTGCCAGCATCATTCCGGGCAGAGTTCTTCTGTCGGCAATACCGCCGCAGCCGATAACGCCCCATTTGATTTTTCTCATAAACAGTTCTCCTTATCATTTATTTCGGGTGCTTAGCCCAAACATATCTATCCATTTTATTTCTACATATATTATACAATGCGGTATAAAAGAAGTCAATCATTTTTTGCCGGTGACATTAATGGAAATTTTATTTTCAAGACATGATAAAACGGGAGAATGGGAGATTGAGCACAATTAAAATCCTTGAATTGTACTATCTTTTAAAAAAACTTGACATAACAGAAAAAGTATTATATAATACTTGCATTCTTAGATAAATGAGTGCTTTTTATGGTTTCTTTTAGATTATTCCCCGTGGAACAAAAGGGGACAAAAGGGGACAAAAGGGGACAAAAGGGGACAAAAGGGGACGTACATTTTTTGTCATAAACAGACTTGAATAACAGAGAAAAATGTGATATAATCTGATAAAAGAGGTGATTTAAATGGCAAGGTTAGCCAGAGAAATCAGCGAAAACGGATTATATCACATTGTTTTTCGAGGAGTAAATAGACAAAATATATTTGAAGAGCAGGAAGATTACATAAAACTGAAGAGTATATTGTTAGACTTAAAAAAGGAAATGGATTATAATATATATGTATACTGTTTTATGAGCAACCACGTTCACATCTTATTAAGAGAACATAATATGGGTGATATATCATTAATTATGAAACGGGTATTAACAAAATATGCAAGATGGTATAATGTAAAATATAAGAGAAGTGGTGCACTAATTGCAAACAGGTATAAGAGTAAGCCGATTGAAGTAGATGAATATTTTTTGTCTGTAGTAAGATATATACATCAAAACCCTGTCAAGGCTAATTTGGTGGCCGATGTTGCAAATTACGAATGGTCAAGTTATAGAGATTACACATCTGATAAAGAAGGACTTACAGATAAAGATTTTGTATTACAAATGATTAGCAAAAAAGAGTTTGAAGAATTTCATCAGCAAAATGAAAATTCAATTTTTATAGTTGACGACAAGTTAAAAATAACGGATGATGAGGTTAGGAGAAAGATACTTAAAACACATAATATAGATGTGAAAGACATATGCAAATTAGAAAAAAGTGAGAGGAATAGTGTTCTTAATGAATTAAAGAAGGAATATTCAATTCGACAATTAGAGAGATTGACAGGAATATCAAGAGGGGTGATACACAAATGTTGACAAAAAATGTACGTCCCCTTGTGTCCGTCCCCTTGTGTCATATGATAAAGCACATCCAATATCAATTGCTTTGGCAAATAGTTTACCTTTGTCAGGGAAACCTAATTCGACAGGAAAAATATATAATCCTGATGGAAGTGTAAAACAAGAAAGAGAATATGGACCTGATGGTCAACCTGTTAAGGATAGAGATTATAATCATGGTGGTGCTAACCACGAATTTCCACATGAACATGAATGGAAAGATGGAGTGCGAGGTCCGGCACAACCTGTTCCGAGTGAGTTTTCTTGGGGAGCAGCATTGTTAGGAGGATTAATTACCATAGTTGAACTTGCTGGATATTATTATGGGGTTCCGGTTGATCTTCCGGGAAATTAAATTTGAATTGGAGGTTTATAAAATGTCAGTATGGAATGAAATTATTACAGATAAGGATTTAACTTATTTTGTTGAATTATATGATGGATTTCATGACTGTTGTTTGAAAGAGTTGAGATACATTAGTGGGGCTTTTGTCAACAAAGATTTATCAATGAATCCTATAAATACTCAAAGAAAGTTATTGATTTTATTTCAAAGACAAAGTGAAGATAATCCTGTTGTAGAACTGGAATTTTCATGTTTAGAATCATTAAATCTAAAGCCAGTTAATCAAGCATATACTTGTGAAATACTTGATGCGTCTATGTTTTTTGAAAACGGGAAAATTTATTGGAGTGATTCAGATTTGTTTGAAACACAAAGAGAACAGTATGAAGGAACATGGTTATGTGCAGGAAAAGCAAGATGGAGATTTGTTGATAAATATATAGGTGATCAGGAAATCTATAAATAATTCAGCGTATATATAGTGGATTTAACAAATTAGTATGATTTTCTTTAAAATATTGAAGTATAAGTAAATAATTGGTATAATATTTCTACAAAAGGGGACGTACATTTTTTGTCATAAGCAGACTTGGACTAAGTGGACATAAGGGTCGGTTCTGTTGTGCTCTGCAGAAGAGTGGTTATACAACATTATTTTTTTGAAATTATAATTTTTTTAAATACCTCTTGACAAAAAGAAATCTGTGTGATATAATACAATGGAATTAGTAAGCGGAAACATTTGTTTTCCACCATCAGGCAAAGCCTCAATGGTCAATATGCTTTTTGTAAGTGTATTTGCGGACGGGTTTGCCTGTCCGCTTTTTTTGTCCTACGGGATAAAACCTGAAAAACTTTTATGGAGGTGCTTCAAACATTAGTAAGCAAGAAATGAGGATTAATGAAGAGATCAGAGCCGCACAGGTCCGTCTGGTTGGCCCAGAAGGAGAACAGCTGG
Source organism: Clostridia bacterium (assembly GCA_045602005.1). GTDB lineage: Bacteria > Bacillota > Clostridia > UBA1381 > UBA9506 > UMGS755. The sequence goes on along the minus strand of JAZSAS010000048.1, from coordinate 3,856 downwards.
GCATTATGGACAGCGCAGCAGCCCTTGATCTTGCGTATCAAAAAAATCTGGATTTGGTTTTAATCGCACCCAAGGCAGAGCCACCGGTTTGTAAAATCATGGATTACGGAAAGTATAAATTCGAGCTGGCAAAGCGTGATAAAGAAGCGAAAAAGAATCAGAAAACCATGAGTGTGAAGGAGCTTCGTATTTCTCCCTCCATTGATGACCATGATTTTGATACAAAGATTAATCATGCTAAAAAGTTTTTGCAGGATGGAGATAAGGTTAAGGTTTCAATCCGGTTCCGGGGAAGAGAAATTCACCATTCGGCACTGGGCGCTAAAACCTTGGAGCGTTTTCGGGATGCCCTGTCGGAGTATGGTTCTTCCGACAAGCCCCCCAAGCTGGAAGGTAGAAGCATGAGCCTGATGATTTCCCCCGTGACAAAAAAGGACTGAATCAGTACATTATTTAATATTTACAGAGTGGAAGGAGTACCAAATTATGCCTAAGATTAAAACACACAGGGCTTCAGCAAAACGGTTCAAGGTGACAAAGAGCGGTAAAATTAAGATGAAGCACGCATTTAAGAGCCACATTTTGACAAAGAAGTCTACAAAGAGAAAGCGTCTTTTGAGAAAGGGCGCCTATGCTTGTGATGCAAATGCCAAGGTCATCAAAAAGCTGATTCCCTACAAATAAGCAATTACGATTGAGAGAAAATTCAGGAGGTATAAAAAATGGCAAGAGTGAAAGGCGCTTTAAATACACGCAAAAGACATAAAAGAGTCCTGAAGCTGGCAAAGGGCTACAGAGGCGGCAAGAGCAAGCTGTTTAGAACAGCAAAACAGGCCGTTATGAAGTCTCTTTCTTATGCTTATGTTGGCAGAAAGCAGAAGAAACGTGATTTCCGCCGTCTGTGGATTTCCAGAATCAGCGCACAGGCTAAGATGAACGGAATGAACTATTCAACCTTTATGAATGGTTTGAAAAAGGCCGGCATTGAAATGAACAGAAAGATGTTGGCAGAAATCGCAGTTAGCGATAAAGAAGCTTTTGCAGCACTGGTTGAAAAAGCCAAGGCAAGCCTGTAAGAGAAAAAATTCAATAGAACATAAAGAGGGTTTTTGCTAGTTTTAGTGAAAGCCCCTTTTTACTAAAGTCGAGCCGTGGGAGCGGCAGAAATGGTGTAAACGTGGTGTAAAGAATCAATATTTAATTCAGAAAAAGAGCCAAATGCAACTAAATAATTTTTCATAAAAACTGTGACTTTCAAAGTTGCAGTTTTTGTATTTTCGAGGAAAATAAAATTCTCTTATAGGAAAAATAAGATAGAATTTTACGATATAAAAATATTGATATTTTTCCTGTAATGTGTTATACTATATACAGATAGTGACAAGGAGACAATTATGATGAAGTATTTATCAGTTGCAGAGATGGCAAAAAAATGGAATTTAACAGACAGAAGCGTGCGAAAATATTGTGCAGACGGTAAAATTCCCGGAGCTTTTTTAACGGGCAAAACATGGAACATTCCTGAGGATAGCGAAAAACCTAAGCGGGCAAAAAGAAAGTCAAGTAAGCCTCAGACACTTCTTGATATATTAAAAGAGCAAAAAGACAGCAAGCTTTCAGGCGGAATCTATCATCGTATACAAATCGATTTGACATATAATTCAAACCATATCGAAGGCAGTCGCCTCACCCACGACCAGACAAGGTATATTTTCGAAACCAACACCATTGGCATAACAAATGAAAGTGTGAATGTGGACGACATTGTAGAAACCACAAACCATTTTAGATGCATAGACTCTGTTATTGACAATGCTAAATATGAGCTTTCGGAAAAATATATAAAGGAATTACATCGCATATTAAAAAGCGGCACAGGCGACAGCAGAAAAGATTGGTTCAAAGTTGGTGATTATAAAAAGCTTCCCAATGAAGTCGGCGGAATGGAAACGGTACTCCCCGAAAATGTTCACACCGAAATTAGAAAGCTTTTAGATGTGTATAATTCCAAAAAACAAGTAACTTTAGATGATATTATTGATTTCCACGTTCAGTTTGAACGCATACACCCCTTCCAGGATGGCAACGGACGTGTCGGCAGACTGATTATGTTCAAGGAATGCCTTAAACATAATATCACCCCTTTTATAATTGACGAACAACATAAAGTGTTTTATTACAGAGGTTTAAAAGAATGGAACACAGAAAAAGGTTTTTTGCGCGATACAGTTCTTTCCTGTCAGGATAAGTTTTATGAAATTCTTAAATATTTCAGACTTGATAAAGTTGGGGCGATGTGATATAATATTTCAAGTTGCTTTGCCTTCTTATTTGTTTTCAATGTAAACGAAGAATAATTACAGTTTATGGTGTAACAATGGCGAAGTAACTACATAAAAAACTCTGAAAATACTGATAAATCAAGGAGATGTGATATATAATGAAATTAGGTATAGTGGGACTGCCTAACGTAGGTAAGTCCACCTTATTTAATGCAATCACACAGGCAGGTGCGGAATCAGCCAATTATCCTTTTTGCACCATTGAACCCAACGTGGGCGTGGTGCCGGTGCCGGATGAACGCCTAGATGCACTGGCTGAGATGTATCATCCTCAAAAAGTGACCCATGCAGTTATTGAGTTTGTGGATATTGCAGGTTTGGTTAAGGGCGCCAGCCGGGGTGAGGGTCTTGGTAATAAATTTTTGTCCCACATCCGTGAGGTTGATGCCATTGTGCACGTGGTGCGTTGCTTTCAGGATGATAATATTGTCCATGTAGAAGGCTCTGTGTCGCCGCTGCGGGATGTGGAGACCATTCAACTGGAGCTGATTTTTGCTGATTTGGAAATGCTGGAAAAACGCATTGACAGAACCAAGAAAATGATGAAATCCGGCGAGAAGAAATATCAGCAGGAGCTTTCCTTGTTAGAAGAATTAAAAACGCTCTTAGAGGGTGGACAGCCTGCTCGTGCCAGAGGTTTTTCTGAAGAGGAAGCGGAGCTTTTGCGGGATTTACCCCTTTTGACCTTAAAACCGGTTTTATATGCAGCCAATGTTTCTGAAGATGATTTTTTAGGTGGCATTGAAAATAATGAAATGGTTAAAGAACTCACAGAAATGGCAGCAAAAGAAGGCTCTGAGGTTATGCCGATTTCCGCCAAAATAGAAGAGGATGTGTCAGCACTGGAGCCGGAGGAAAAATTAGAGTTTTTAAACGAGCTGGGCATTTCCGAATCTGGCCTTGACCGGTTGGTGAAAAAAAGCTATAAGCTTTTGGGTCTCATCAGCTACTTAACCGCCGGCGAGCCGGAGGTTCGTGCTTGGACCATTACCCAGGGCACCAAGGCACCCGGTGCGGCCGGAAAAATCCATACCGATTTTGAAAAAGGTTTTATCCGTGCTGAGGTTGTGGCTTATCATGACTTGATGGAGTGCGGCAGCATGACAGCAGCCAAGGAGAAGGGTTTAGTCCGGTCAGAGGGCAAGGAATACGTCATGGCTGACGGTGACGTGGTTCTCTTTCGCTTTAATGTTTAATCTAAATCCCCCGCATAACGGGGGATTTTGTTTTCTTCTATTACTTCGATTATTACCCGATGATATCCAGCACATCGCTTTCGTAGTTTTCCCCAAGCTCACCGATGTGTACATAATTATCCGGTATTTTTCCTACTATAACAGTTTGTGTAACTGGCATGGTTGTGGCAACTTTAGTTGTCATATTCACGCTGGGCAAAATGATTCCTATCTGTGTGGTGGCAGTCAAATTCACGGTGAGAAGGGTCTGGTTAATGCCTGTTTCGGTAAAGGAAGTTTCAAATTCAACCACCACGTGACCATAAGGCATAAGCTGAA
>JAZSAS010000047.1:0-5384 GCA_045602005.1 Clostridia bacterium | reverse complement strand
GGCCATCGCCATCATCGAGAAATCCCGCTACTCCGGCAGTGATGCGGTCAAGCTGCTGAAAGAGGCGGCACGGTGGGGTATCACCTCCGCCGCCGAGCGAGACCCGAAAAAGCGGGCCTTTTTGGAAGCGGTGTCCCAAGGCAGCATCAGCAGTCGCTTTCTGCAGGATGTGGCGGAGGAATATCAGTCCCGCAGCAGTTTTCAGCGCTATGAGGGCCGCTGCGGCTATACCGTTGGCAGCAGCTCTTATCGAAATCATATAGAGAAACAGGTGTTTGGATACGTTCTGCCCGGGTTTGGGGACGCGGACTATGAACGGGTGCTGCGGGATGCGCTGAAGTCTGTGGCGGAGCAGCTGGAACGGGACTTGGATAACGCCGCACGGGAAAATGATTACATTACCGACGAAACGGCGGCAAAGCTGAAAGCAGTGGTGAGCGAACTGGACCGCTGCGGAGTCAGCACTGGATTTTTGGACAGCAAAATCGAAAAACTGGCGTGGTTTGTTGGGGGAGATCCGGCCAAGATACGAAAGTTACAAGAGGCGCTTAATGCAACGGGTGTCGGACAAAGATTAAAAGAAGATGGTGTGTATGGTGAAAAAACAAAGGATGCCATTGAAAAGCTTATTGATAAAATACCGGAATTTTTGAAAGACCCAAATAAGCTTCGCACCCTTTCTTTGGTGGTTGAGTGGGGTGCTGCAGTGAGTGTGGCCGCCACCGAAAGCAGAAAAATAGATGCAGCTATCAAAAAGAGCGGGCAGCTTATTTGGAATATGATTTGGAATTGGGGTGCGGAACACTATTTGCGTCCGCGGGGATGCCATGTGGCAGCTCTGCTGTTGCAACACTCTTTGGAATGGGAACCAAGTGATCTTCACTTTTCACAAACGCACTGGGTAACGGAGAAAATTATGGGGAGTAAAGGTTTTTGCAAAGAGTTTTCTAGACTAAAAAAAGAAATACAAGAAAATCCTGAAACATATGTCTTGGATGAAACTATAACACTTGACTTCCAAGAAAGTGGTGACACAGATTTGTATTATGGCATTGGGAAATGCAAGTTTGTGTGCACGTACACACGGACTCCCTCATCGGTGAGAGTAAAGTTTTCATCAAAGGACACATATAACTTCGATGAAATTCGCACCGTTCACTGGGATAAGGTAAAGAAAGCTTTCGTTACTCAATTTGGCATAGGAAGTTTAGCAAATGATTTGGGGTTCTTTTCACAGAGAAGCGATGTTATATCGGTATACGATATTTGCATCGAGTTTGAGGAAGCGATTGAACTGAGTTAAGGAGTGCAGGTCTATGAGAAAAACACGTATCTTTTTATATGCATATGCAATTATAGCCTTATGCGTGACATTGGTGTGTGCGTTTTTGGTGTGTGCGTTTTTGGTGTATGGAATCTGGTACACAAATGCACCTGCCCGTGTGAAAATTCTGTTTCCCGAAGAAACACAGTTTCTTCGGGAAACAGATACTCACCAAGGGTTCTTCCGCCGAAGGGGTATAGCTATGACTGTGGCACAGATTCCCACAGAACAGAGATACGCGTTTGAAGCTTATTTGGCGGGAGAGGGGTTTTGGAATTCCTATCCTTATGACGAAGCGCGGCAGAAACTGGAGTTAATTCCCGAAGCGGAGTCTGCATTGAAAGAAGAATGTGTATTGTGGACATACCAAGACGAAGCGCTTGCCTTGATAGAGGAAGCATTCTCTGATTTCTTTGCGGCTGTTTATGATTTGGAAACTGGAATATTTTACTGTGTTGAATACGATGAGTGACGCTGTGGAGTGAAACGGTGTTTTATGCCGAAGGTCGGGAAAAGGTTGTTGGACCCGATATAGCCAGTCGATACTGGACAGGAGCAATTTTGTAAGTTTGCGCAAACTCAAAAAGTTTGTTTTTTATGGCGGTACTGGGTATCACAAACAAATACGCCTCATGGTCAGTAAAGGTTGACCATGAGGCGTATTTTTGTTATTTCCCACGTGACGTGAGAATGAATGGTGGAGGCGGCGCGTGACCCTCCATTCTCACGCCCAAACCTATATGGATATGGAGGCTATCCCGGGTGCCGGAGGGGTGGATGGCAAGGAAATCCATTCGTGATTTTAAGGGCAAAAACACGGTTTTGACGGCTCGGCAGGAGCGCTTTTGAGGTGCTTCCGGGAGGCAGCTAGCGAAAGACTCATTTCACAGTAAAAAAATGTTGCCTGAATGGATGGTCGAGGTACCGCACCACCTTTCATTCAGGCAACATTTTTGTTGTTCGTTTTGCCGTCCATCGGCTTGGCATTTCGAGGTTGCGGAAACGCCGAAAGCAAGATTTCCGCTCCGTTGGTGGAGGGTCATTCTTGCTCGGTAAGCCACTCCAAAGAAACACCGAGAACTTTTGCAAACACCATCAGTTCGTAGTCGGTGATGAAACGATCTCCGGTTTCGATTTTGCTGATGGCTTCACGTTCAATGGTGACACCGTTGACCTGCATACGGGCGGCGAGGTCTGCCTGAGACAGTCTCATTGCTGTTCTGGCTTGGTGGATACGGTCACCGGAGATATTCTTTTTCCCATCGAAATCGTAAATCTTCAAGGTGTCACCTCCTGTTCACCTTGACAATAGCACCGTTTTTGGATTATTCTGTAATAAAGATTTACAACTCGTAAGAAAAAGGCACAAGGAGATGGGCAGTTTGGAATTACACAAAGAAATTCTGGCGCAAATCTTGTCTCAGCAAAATGCGCAGATCATATTTCCTAATTTGCATTTAGATGCAGAACAGATTGTAGAAGCGGAGTGCTACAAGGCCCTGCAAAAAATCAAGTCCATCATCGAAGATTGCAGCCTTGATGACGAGAGTTGCTTTCGAAAAATCGAGGAGATTGTGTGCGTTTTTGAAACGCTGGGCAGTTCCGGCGGTGGACGGCATGATTTTGGATAAAAACAGGTTATAGTAATTATTGTTCACAATCCAACTGTCCTATGCTAAAATAGCAAGTAGCAAAGTAATGGCATCCCACTTATTCCCTTTTTGCTATTTTGCTTGAATTATGCTACAACCATTAAAACGGAGGCGAGAAACTATGTTTAGATTATTTAAAAGCAAGGAAGAAAGATTAGCCGAAGAAGCTGCACGACAAAAGCAAATCCAAGAACAAGAAAATGCCCAAAGATTAAAAAGAGAAGCTGAAAAAAAGCAAAAAGAAAAACTCAAAGAAACCTATGAAGCAGCTCGCAGAGAGTATGGTTACACCAAAGGTCACAATGGAATTGTTACACTAAAAAGCAAAAAATGGTACGCATTTATTTCCGACAATCATTTAAAATTATTCATTTGCCAGCCCCAAAATTGGGATATTGATATGTCAAAAACTCCAAACTGGCAGAAACAAGCCATCCACCTGGATAATATTAATTACTTTTCCAGAGAAGGCCAAAAATATACAGAGACTAAGATTTCGGGTGGCGGCACCAAATCTTGCAACATGGTCGATGTGGCTATAGCAGGGGCAATAGCGGGTTCAACTGGGGCACTAATCGCCGCTCGTCCCCAAAATGAATCTATTAAGTCCGAAATTATTCGGCATGATGAACGCAGAACAATTCTTGTATATAACAAAGGGAGACTTGAATTTGCACCAGAAGACTATGATGTGTTCATGAAGCTAATCCCTGACAAGGAATTCTCTGTTGTACAGACTCAAAGAGCAAACAAAAATGCTGATAATCGGTCTAAGACAGAAAATTCGCTTGATGCTTTGCGCAAGCTAAAAGCTATGCTTGACGAGGGACTTATTACACAAAATGAATATGACGCAAAAAAGACGGATATATTGAAAAGAATGTAAGTCAAAAGGAAAACACTTGTATTTTTTGTGAAAAACAAAAATTGCGCCCAACAAAACCACATGACACACACGGCACACATGAAGAGGGAATTACTGGTGAGCAACATATTTGTAAAATACGGAAAACAAGAGCATCTACAGCAAATTGTAGATGGTTCAATTCGTTTCGCCCCATCACAAAATTATGTCTTGATGGAAAAAGCGTTACACAACAAAGGGCAAGGCGACTTGCTTGATGGAAAAATGAAAATCAAAGCCGAAAGCGTTCGATTGTATCATCCTGAAACCGATGAATTATTATGGAATTTTCCAAAATGTGAGTTTGTGGTTTCGATTCAAGATGTAAATAATATGCCCGTATTTTGTTTGTCTAAATATGATGAGACGGATATTTTTGCAGAAAATGAAAACTTATATGTCAACATCAGAAAACACAAAATAGATCGCATCAGAAACGATTTTAGAGATGCAACTCATGCGCTGATAATTTTCGAACCTGAAAAGTTTATAGGCGATATATTAAAAATTAATGGGCACAGTGTAGTTGGTGATTCCATTCGATATTATGATTACGAATATAACTCCCTCCAAATGTTTGCGTTTCTTTCGAGCGGAGCAGAGGCATATAAAAAAAGCGCTGAAATCGCTGTTACATATGATAACAGGCACAGACATCTTCTTTGCAAGGATACTTTCTTTTCGATGCAGCAGGAATACAGGTTTATCGTTTTAGATCAACTTATTAAAGAAGCCGTCTTTTACCCCATTAATTTTTCTTCTAAATATCTCATCGTGCCTATATCCAACCTATATAACAAAATCCCATTCCCGGGATAACTGTTATTTTGGATCAATTAGAGAAATCTTAGCCCTCCAGCATGTGCAAAGGAACGATTGGCTAAGCAGGTAATCTTAATTTCAAAAACCAGCTAAAATGCCGAGCGTCGGCAAAAGCTTTCCGCGCCCGATATAGCCAGTCGATACTGGATAAGCGCAACTTTGGAATTTTACGAAAAACCAAAAAGTTTGCCATTTATGCTGATACTGGGCATCACAAACAAATACGCCTCATGGCCAGGAAAGGTTGGCCATGAGGCGTATTCTTGGTATTTCTCACCGGACGTGAGAATGAATGGTGGAGGCGAGGGGAGGCAATCGCTTCGCGCTTGCAGTGCTTGGCGACCCAAATGCTTCGCATTTCGGTACCTGCCTGCGCACCTGCGTGCGGGAAAACAGTCCCCCGGACTATTTTCCTTGTCGCACGCAGCCCTCTCAGGCTTCGACTCCCCACGCGCAGAAAAAGGCGGCGACCCCAAATGGGATCGCCGCCTTTTTTGGTGGAGGCGAGGGGAGTCGAACCCCTGTCCGAAAACCCTTCCACGGGAACTTCTCCGGGCGCAGACGGTTATTTACATTCCCTCGTCCGGGCGTGAGCCGTCACACTCAGGGACTTGGTAGCTTCATTATGCGTGGTGCGCTCAAAGCTTTGCGCACGCACGGGCACCACTAATCGACGCCTGTT
>JAZSAS010000046.1:0-2994 GCA_045602005.1 Clostridia bacterium | reverse complement strand
CACCGCAAAGAGCGTCTAAGCGATGGTGAGGCACAGTCAATAAAGGTCTGCTTCAATCGGTTTTGATGGCAGAAAATGAATGGCTGAGAACTTTTCCATGGGGGAAGAGATTCCAAAGAGAAACCACGACCAGAGAGTGGTGTCTCTTTGCCGAACTTTGCTTACTTTCTTTCGTCAGAAAGTAAGCGCCCGCCGCGTAGGCGAAAAAACGAAAGATTTATCATTTAAATTTGGTTCGGCGCTTGCGACGAACCCTACAACCATTTATTCAGCATTGACTGAAGGAAAAGCTTACTGAACCGCTTGAAGATTGGCGCATTAAAACGTATACAGAATATATAGAAAAACGGCCCACGCTTTCGTCGCTCACTTCTGCTCTGAAAGAAGCTACCGAAAACATGTACCGTTCATAGAACATAACAGGCGGCAAACAGCCGCCTCAGACTGTCGAAAAACTTGCTCTACCGCAAGAATATTTTTATAAACATTTTTTATTCAATTATAAGTCTTAAGTATTTTAAATTTTAAAAACGGAGATTCATCTGATATAATCCCCTTAGAGTAGACACTTGAAATAACAAAAATATTTCAAGACTATTCTAAGGGGGTTTTTCTATGGGAAGAAAATCAACAACAGCATTTGAAACTAAATTACTGGCAATAGAAGCGTACGAGCGTGGAGAAGGAAGTGTCAAAACAATATCAGAACGATTTAATATTAACAAAAGTAATTTTATCCGATGGTTAACAATTTATCATTCCCAAGGAATTGACGGATTGTTGCCAAGTCATACAAACAAAGGTTGGAATAAAGATATTAAAATGCTTGCTGTACAAGATTATCTTTTGGGTAAAGGTTCAATGAACAATATTTGCCAAAAGTACAAAATTTCATCAGACAGTATTCTCAGACAATGGATAAAGGTGTATAATGATAGTCATAAGGAATTAAAATCTACCGGTTCGGGAGGAAGAAAACCTATGACTAAAGCGAGAAAAACAACATTTGAAGAAAGAATTGAAATTGTACAATTTTGTATTGCAAATAGTAAAAACTATGGAATGACAATGGACAAATTCAATGTTTCATATCAGCAAATATATCTTTGGGTTCGCAAATATGAAGAAAAAGGTGTTGATGGATTGCTTGACAGACGCGGAAAAGCAAAACCTGAAAATGAGTTAACAGAACTTGACAGATTAAAGGCAGAAAACAAAATGCTTGCGGCAAAAAATCAAGAGCTTCAAATGGAGATTGATGTCATAAAAAAATTGAAAGAGGTGGAAAGGAGATATCGTTAAGCGGAGTTAGATTCGAAGTGAAATTTACTGCTATCAAAGAGTTAAATAAAGAAAAATCATATTCAATATCTTATCTGTGTGATAAATTAGAAGTTTCCAGATCTGCATACTACAAATGGATTAACCGTAATCCAAGCAACAGACAGATAGCAAATGAGCAGCTTGCAGAGCAGATAATAGATATGTATAACGATAGCAATGGCGTTTATGGCAGCAAGATGATGAAAATACATATTAACCGAAAATATGAAACAAAACATAGTCATAAAAAGATACGAAGAATTATGCGTGCTTTAGGGTTATACTCTGTAATCAGACGAAAAAGCAATTCATGCACTATTCGTTCACCCAAAGAACAGGCCGCAGAAAATATTTTAAACAGAGATTTTAGTGCAAGTCAAATCAACCAGAAATGGCTTACAGATGTTACTGAATTTAAGTATGGTATGGATGAAAAAGCATATTTAAGTGCCATTCTTGATTTATGTGACAGAAGAATTGTATCTTTCGTATTAGGACATAAAAACAATAACGAACTTGTTTTTGAAACTTTTGATATTGCAATTGCAGAAAACCCAGGTGCAACACCTTTGTTTCATAGCGACAGAGGATTTCAATATACAAGTCCTGCTTTTAAAAACAAACTCCAACAGGCTCATATGATACAAAGTATGTCAAGAGTTGGTAAATGTATAGATAATGGACCAATGGAAGGCTTTTGGGGCATTCTCAAAACAGAGATGTACTATCTAAATAAATTCAACACTTACGAAGAACTTAAAGAAGCAATTGAAAAATATATTTATTACTACAACAACAATCGTTATCAAGAAAAACTCGGTTGTTTATCACCAATGGAGTATCATGAGTTAATGGCTGCATAAAAATATACACCCCACAAGATTGTGGGATGTATATCATAAAATTTTTGTTATTTACACTGTCTACTTGACAGGGATGGGTTCATCGAGAATCCCCGTTTTTTCTTGCTTTTTACGAAATCGTTCTCTGACGTACCATCGTACGCCGACGAAAACGATTTCGTAAAATATACCTTCGTTTTTCGACATCTGCCAGCGTGTCGACTTTATCGACACGCTGAAGGTTGCAAACGATACGTTTGCAACCTTTTAAATTAATTTACCGAATTTCCACTTTGGGCGCAGACAGTATGCCAAACGGACGAAGCCGATATTCTTCGCACCATGCCGCTTCCTTTGTGCGCCATGCCATTGGATCACAGATGACCTTTTCTTCCGCGCGGTGCATTGGGCCGCATGTATTTTCTCTTGTACCTAAAAGCTCCGCTTCGATGGTATGCTTTCCTGCCGCCACTTTTCCGATGGGCACACGGTAAGGCGGATACGCAATGATGCCGTTTTCTTTGCCATCTACATAAACGCGGACTGCTGCACCTTCAAAATGGGTACAACTTAGTGTGGCATCGCCTTCCTCCTGTACTGCAAATTCTGCTTTATATCGGATGTTACCGCCGTAATGTGCAAATCCTTGATTGGTAAGGGAGGCAAAGCCAATCTTTTTCGCCATGGGCACGAGCGTGCGGCACGTACCGCATACGGTGACACCGAAATTGCCGAGGAGATACATCCATTCCAAAAGGTCGTGCTTATCCATGATGCGATGCACTTCTATGACTGTTTTTCCCTTTCCGAGAGTCGGCAACTGTACCTT
>JAZSAS010000045.1:0-17114 GCA_045602005.1 Clostridia bacterium | reverse complement strand
AAAAACTGTTGACAAAAAACAAAAATAATAATATAATAAATATAGGATATATCCTATATAGTGAGGTGTACAAAAGATTGGAAAATTTTAATATCGACTTTTTTAAGTTGGATAACGGCGATTGCCCTATAAAGGATTATCTTAATTCCGTAGACAAAAAGCTGCGAGCAAAGATATTATGGACAATAGGCTTGCTTGAAACAAACGGCAATATGCTTGGTATGCCATACTCAGAGCATTTGGATGATGGAATATTTGAACTCAGAACAAAACAAGGCAGCGATATTTCAAGAGTGTTATATTTCTTCTGTATTGGGCGAAAAATAATATTAACACACGGCTTTACAAAAAAGACAAATAAAGTACCTAAAGGTGAAATTGAAACCGCTAAAAAGTATAGAGATGTTTATTTAAGCAGACAGAAAGGAGAATGATTATGTCTGATTTCAGAAATTATTTAAATGAGCAGTTAAAGGATGAAGAATTTAGAGAAGAATACGAAAGACTTGCGCCGGAATTTTCTATTATTCAGGCAGTCATTGATGCAAGAAAGAAAAGTAACCTTACACAGAAAGAATTATCCGAAAGAACAGGAATAGCACAATCTGATATAAGCAAGCTTGAAAATGGAAACAGTAACCCGACTTTAGGAATGCTAAAGCGTTTGGCAGAGGGAATGAATATGACTGTTAAGCTTGAATTTGTACCGAAACGAGTTAATTAATTTTATATAGATTTAACCTGTTTTGTTGGCAAATGTAAGCAAAACGAACTTTTCTGTCTGTAAAACAAGCTTGTTTTGTAGGCAAATTATTCACGAAGATTGTATATTTATAGAATTTTATTATGGAAAAAATTAACCGCCGAAAGCTTTTACTTTCGGCGGTTTTTTGGCACCCCTGACCAGAATCGAACTGATAACTAAGTCTTAGGAGGACCTTGTTATATCCATTTAACTACAGGGGCGGATTTGCATAATATGCAATAAATATATTAAGTTATACATAAAGCGGGAAGCGTTGTATCTTCCGCTTAGGAGGGGGTCGCTCTATCCAGCTGAGCTATGGGGACACATAACTCACATGTTTATCATTGTACCATGAAATCTGATTTTTGTAAAGAATAAAATGCGTGCCAGCCTCAGGCGTTCACCGATTTCTGATAAAACCGCCGCAAGTGCTCTAAAACCTTCTTTTCGAGCCGGGAAATATTCATTTGACTGGTGTGCATCAACTGACTGATTTTTGCCTGAGTCAACTCATCATAAAACCGGTAGTGAATAAATTGTTTTTCCCGTTCCGGCAAGGTTCCAATAAACCGCTGGATAAAATCCTTATTTTCAATCATTAAAAATTCATTATCTTCCACACCAATGCAATCGGCAAGGAGTAAGTCCTCATCATTGAGGGGTTGGTCCAGAGAACGAACATTCTGGTTTTCGCCCCATGTCATGGCCTGTGCAAGCTGTTCTTCTTTCACTCCCAACGTTTCAGAGAGCTCCTGATAGCTTGGCATTGTTCCGGTTTGCACCAATTCCTCGTTTCGAATTTTATTGGCTTTAGAGAAAATTTCATACATGCGACGTGGCACACGAATGCAGTTGCCCTTATCCCGAAACAGCCGCCTGATTTCCCCCATAACACTGGGGACGGCATAGGAAGAAAAACGATATCCCCTTTCCGGTTCAAACCGCTTTGCCGCATTCATAAGCCCCAGACAGGCGCATTGATAAATATCGTCATATTCCAAACCCTTGCCAGCAAAACGCCGTGCCAGAACAACAGCAATGCTGTTATATTCTTTCACGATTTCGTTGAGCAAGGCATTATCTTTTGTTTCTTTTAAACGAATAAACAAATCTCTTTCTTCTTCATAAGATAAACCCACCTGAGACCCTCCTCTCTGACAAAAAATCCGGCACAGGCTGCCTGCGCCGGAAGTTATGCTTTATTCAGGCTGTTGCAACAATGCTTCTAACACTGCTGCTGCATTTTCATATTCCGCCATGCGATTTGTATCTTCAAAATCCTCAGGACGTTGAAACAGCAAAAGAGCATATAAATCATCATTGGTAAATTCCATCTCTTTAAGCACCTTGCTGCCTGCCAAGCTGACTGCCACCGGCACATTATCCCTATAAAGAATCCGATCACCGTAAGCGGCAACATCCAGATATGCATCCAGTGGACAGAACGCATCTTTTTTGACCATTCGTTCATAGTTCACCCGGTCAAAAATATACATAACAGCCCCTTGGTTTGCCAGCTCTGTCTCCAGTGACTGTTGGTAATATGATGCGTTTTCCTCCGCTAAATCAGCACTGAGGAACACTCGGCTGATGGTAATATCAGATTCACCGTTACCATCAATATCCTGAACCACATCAGACAGCACTTCGTCAAAGTTAATCGTTCCCTCTGAAACAGGCTCTGCTGTCACCATATACAGATTCAAGTCCGTCGGAACCTTATAAAACATATCTGAAAAACAAACCATTCCAATCAACAGGGCAACCAACCCCAAAATGACAGGCATTTTATGATAATACCAAAAATCTTCCATTTTGCCTTTCAGTGAGACGCTCTTCTCTGCTCCATCCCGGCTTTTCATAATTTCACTCCTAAAATTATCTCTTAAAATCAGTTTAAATTTAAAATCAAACAAAAAAATGATATACTAATTATTATAAAACATTTGCATCAAATAGTCAAGGGTTTGGCTCCAGAAAACATTGTGTGTAGCCTCCTGCTTTGACCACGAAAAGCAGAAAAAAGGTCGCAGTGAAATTCACTGCGACCTTGTATTGTTCTTTTACAGGTACATCCCACATAGAACCATGATGGAAAATTAAACGCCCATCTTGTTCTTTCTGATTTGTTCTGTTTCTGTAAAGTTGGTGGTTGCAACATGACCCGGCAGAGGCAGAATTTTCTCATGAATTGCATCAATGATCCATTCCTTCTGGGGGAAGAATGCGCCTTCCAGCTCATGAGCCGGGGTGATCCAGTTCTGTGCACCAACAACAACCGGCGGAGCATCTAAATAATCAAATGCCATTTCTGTGATGTTCTGTGCGATGGTGTTCAGTACAGAACCTCTGGTGCAAGCATCACTTGCCAGAACGATTCTGCCGGTCTTCTTAACAGACTCAAGCACCTTTTCGTAGTTGAAAGGAACAATGGTTCTTGCGTCGATGACTTCGCAGGAAATACCATATTTCTCTTCCAGCTCTTTTGCAGCATCTAAAGCTCTGTAAAGAGTTGCACCGATGGTCAGAATGGTAACGTCTTTACCTTCCTTCTTAATATCGGGTTCGCCGATTTCTACTTCATAGTAGCCTTCGGGAACGCCACCCTCATGGAACTGCTCGCCAACATCATAGATTCTCTGGCTCTCAAATACAACAACAGGATCAGTGCCGTTTAATGCGGCATTCATGATACCCTTAGCGTCATAAGGTGTTACAGGGAACACAACCTTCAGGCCAGGAACGTGTGCACACATGCTGCTCCAGTCCTGAGAGTGCTGAGCACCATACTTAGAACCAACAGATACACGAATGATAACCGGCATTTTCAGAACACCGGCACTCATGGACTGCCATTTTGCCAGCTGGTTGAAGATTTCATCACCACAGCAGCCGATAAAGTCACAGTACATGATTTCAGCGATAACACGACCGCCGCTCATAGCATAACCAACAGCAGAACCTGCAATAGCAGACTCAGAAATCGGTGCATTGAAGAAACGATGGTAAGGCAGAGACTCTGTCAGACCCTGGTAAACAGCATAAGCGCCGCCCCAGTCACGGTTATCTTCACCATAAGCAACCAATGTGGGATCTTCATAGAACTTATCAATAATGGCTTCAAACAAACCGTCACGCAGCTGGTAAACCTTGTTTTTAGAAACCGGCTTGCCGTTCTTATCAAAGCCGAAACGCTCTTTCTTAGCAATTTTCTGTACTCTGGGGTTCTCTTCCTTCGGCATCAGAACGTCCGGAGTGCGGTCTTCCATCTTAGCAATCTTCTGGTTGGAGAACATAAGATCAGCAATGATGTTGGGGTTCTTTGCCAGATCCATTCTGGGAGAAACGCTGTCATCAATTGCCAGTTTCACGATTTTCATCATACGCTCTCTAATGTCCTCACGCATAGCAGCAAAATCGTCAGCCTTGGCAACCTTAGCTTCAACCAGCTGCTTCTCGTAGTTAACGAGAACGTCATGCTCTGCCCACTTCTCAACCTCTTCCTTGGTTCTGTAGGTAGATGCATCAGAGGGAGAGTGACCGGTCATTCTGTAGGTCAGAGTATCCATCAGCACAGGACCGCCCTGAGTATTCAGAATTTCCAGTTTTCTTCTCATAGCATCAATAACTGCCAGCGGATTATAACCGTCAACACGTTCAGCATGGAGCTGAGTGGGGCTGACACCGGCACCGACACGAGCCAGAATGTTATATGCCATGGTTTCACCCACGGTCTGGCCGCCCATGCCATACAGGTTGTTGAAGAAGTTAAAGATAATCGGCAGACCCTTGTTATGACCCTCTTCCCACAGCTGGGTAATCTGATCCATAGAACCCATGTTCAGTGCTTCCCAAACGGGACCACGACCCATAGAAGCGTCACCAATGTTAGACACAACAATGCCGGGTTTTCCATTGATTCTCTTGAACATAGAAGCACCCATAGCGATGGTTGCGCTACCACCAACGATAGCGTTGTTGGGGTAAATACCAAAGGGAGTGAAGAATGCGTGCATGGAGCCGCCCAGACCCTTGTTAAAACCGGTTTCACGAGCAAAAATTTCGGCCAGTGCACCATAGAGCAAGAAGTCGATGGCTAAATCTTTTACATTGCCCTTATCTTTTTCCTTGCCTTCTACTACTTTGTAAGTACGGCCATCAAAGAAACCTTCCATATCAGCCAGCAGCTCTTTATCATCCAGCTTGTGGATACAGGAAAGACCCTTTGCCAGAATTTCGCCATGGCTTCTGTGAGAACCAAAGATGTAGTCGTTTTTATCTAACAGATAAGCCTGACCAACGGCAGATGCCTCTTGACCTAAGGACAGATGGGCAGGACCGGGGTTGTTATAAGCAATGCCCTGATATTCACTCTTGGTCTTAATATCAAGAAGCATCTGCTCAAATTCACGGATGATTGCCATGTCTCTGTAAATCCGCAGAAAATCGTCTTTAGAAAAATTCTTGCTCTCCTCTTTAATTGTCTTGTTATACTGATTCACCGGGATAGGCTCAAATTCAACAAATCCGGGCTTTCTCAGCACATCAGGATCCATAAATTGTGACTTCGGCATAATAAACTTCCTTTCGTTTTGTTTTTATTTTCAGTTAATTACAGTTGAAAAATACCTTCTCTGACAATTTCACAAACAGTGGGATGGGGGAATACAATTTCCTTAATGTCATCCACACGCATTTCGGTTTCAATCATGATGCCGGCAGAAACAATGATTTCAGATGCATAGTTTGCCAACATATGACATCCAACCAAACGGCGAGTTGCCTTGTCAACGATAACCTTGCAAATACCATCGCCGCCCTCATTTTCAGCCACATAACGGCCGCTGTATTTCATGGTCAGGTTTGCAACCTCAACATCCATGCCCTTAGCCTTTGCGGTTTCCTCTGTTTCACCCACGCTGCCCACTTCGGGGTTAGTGTAGATAACAGCAGGAATCGCATTGTAACGCATAATGTCCTTTTTGCCCAGAATGTTATTAACAGCAACCTCAGCTTCGCGGTATGCAGTATGCGCCAGCATGGATTTGCCGTTAACATCACCAACAGCATACACGTTGGGAATGTTGGTTTTCATGAAACGGTCAGTTACAATGGCGCCACGCTCGGTCAGAACGCCTAAGGATTCAATGCCAATGCCCTGAGTAACAGCACGACGTCCAATAGACAGGAGCACCTTGTCTGCAGGAATTTCCTCTGTTTTGCCGTCTTTTTCAAAGACAACTGCATTGCTCTTAACTTCTGTCACTTTTGCGCCCAGTTTGAAGGTAATGCCCTTCTTCTCATAGTTCTTCATGAGAATCTTGGAAATGTCAGCATCTGTAGGTCCAGCAATTTTGTTCATCATTTCAACAACTGTTACGTTAGAACCTGCAGAATTGAAATAAGATGCCATTTCAAGACCGATAACACCGCCGCCAACGATAACCAGCTCTTTAGGAATCTCTTCCATGTCCAGAATTTCACGGTTAGTTAAAACTGTGCCGGCCTCGAAGTTTTCCTTCACACCGGGAATCGGGGGCATAACCGGCATGGAACCGGTTGCAATAATCAGACGGGATGCTGTGTATTTCTCATCGCCGACCTTGACAACAATTTCGTTGCCCTCTTTGCCTTCAATGATGCCTTCGCCCTCAACAACGGTAACCTTATTTGCCTTCATCTGTGCACGAATACCGCCAACCAGGGTGTCAACAACCTTTTTCTTGCGAGCCAAAACTGCCTTGTGGTCAAAGGATACACCCTCGCAGGTTACACCATAGTGGTCAGAGAACCGGGCATAATCATAAATTTTAGCGGAATACAGAAGTGCCTTAGAGGGAACGCAACCCTCATTGAGGCACACGCCGCCTAAAAACCGCTTTTCAATTAACAGGGTGTTAAGACCGGCATGGCCAGCACGCTCTGCTGCCAGATAGCCACCGGGACCGCCACCCAATACGATTAAATCATAAGCCATAATCGTTGCCTTCTTTCTATATTAGTCAAATTATTTAGCCAAAAGTACGCTAAAGTTTTCCAGATTGTTCTTCAGATCCTTCAGGAACTTAGCAGCGGGAGCACCATCAACGGCTCTGTGGTCGAAGGTTAAGGACAGACCCATTGCAGGATAGTACTTAATCTCTCCATCAACCTCTTTTGCACGCTGAACAATGGTGTCAACACCTAAGATACCGGTCTGAGGAGCATTCAATACCGGTGTGAAGGACTCGATGCCAAAAGAGCCCAGATTGGTAACTGTGAAGCTACCGCCGGTGAGCAGGTCGGGGCTGATTGTGCCACCCTGACAGGAGCCGGCAAGGTCTTTGGTCTCTGCACTGATTTCAGCCAGAGATTTCAGCTCTGCACAGAAAATGGTGGGAACCATCAAGCCACGGGGAGTGTCAACAGCAACGCCCAGGTTAACATGGCTGAAGTGACGGAGTTTGTCATCCAGCATATGTGCGTTTAAGTCCTGATGTGCTAAGAGAGTTCTTGAAACAGCATACAGAACGATATCATTTAATGTAATATTACCCAGGCCCAATTTTTCAGCATTGGCTTTCAGCTTCTTGCGGTATGCCATGATTTCGGTGGCATCGAAGCTGGTGTTAAGCGTCAGCTGTGCTGTTGTAGACAGCGAATTGTGCATGGACTTGGAAATCACCTTTCTGATGTTGGTCAGAGGTGTATCAGTATAGGCCACGCCCTCCTGAGCTGCCATTGCTTCAGAAACAGCCTGTGCAACCGGTTTCTTCAGATCGCCGGTGGTTACACGGCCGCCAATGCCGGTGCCTTCGAACTGATCGCTGCTGCCGGCTGCTGCTGCCTGTGCTGCCTTTGTGAAGGCTACGCCGCTTTGAGACAGAGCTTCAACATCACGTTCAATGATTCTGCCGTTAGGGCCTGTGCCCTGTGCGAAGCGAACATCAACGCCCAATTTGTCAGCGTGGTTCTTTGCTCTGGGAGAAATGAAAACATTGTCCTGTGCGGTGGCGGAAAGCTGTGCTACCGGTGCAGCTGCTGCACTGGGTGCTGCCGCTGCGGGAGCCTCCTCTTTTCCACTCTCTGCAGGTGCTTCTGCCCCATCGCCTTCAGGACGGAAAGCAGAAACATCTTCTCCTGCTTCACCAATAACGCAAACGTTCAACAAGCATTCAACATCGTCGCCCTCTTCAAAGAAAATCTCCAAAAGAGTACCTGCGACAGTTGCTTCCTCATCAAAGGTTGCCTTGTCGGTTTCGTAGGTAAACAGCTGGTCGCCCACGTTTACCTGATCGCCTTTTTGTTTATGCCACTTTGCAATAATACAGCTTTCAACAGACTGTCCCTGTCTGGGCATAATAACCGGTGTTGCCATAAAATCCTCTCCTTTTTTAGATTGTTTAAACTAATTGAGCATAACCTGACCGCCGGTAACCGGAACAGCCTGGCCTGTTTCATATTCCTGTTCCACAAGGTAGAAAATAGCCCGTGCCACATCCATGGTGTCGCAGCCTCTTCCCATAGGAACCTTGGATTCATAAAATTGTTTAACATCTTCAACAGTCTTGGCACCGGGCACCTTGCCCGCCTGCAAATACTGTGTGAACAAGCCCTTTTCAGGGTCAGACCACAGAGGACCATCAAAGAAGTTGCCGGGGCAGATGGAGTTCACTTTAATATGATAGTCCACCAGTTCCAGCGCAAAGCTCTGGGTTAACCCTATGCCGCCGAATTTACTTCCCGCATAGGCAAAATTCTTGTTTGAACCTTCTAAACCCGACTTTGAGTTGATTTGAATGATATCGTAAAATGCATCAGGTCGAATAGCATGCTGCAGCTTCATCACACGGGACGCATACTTGGTGCAGATATAGTACGCAGAATAATTGACCTTGCTCACAAACTCAAAACTCTTAGCGTCCATTTCTTCCAAGCTGCCAGCTTTCAGCACACCGGCGTTATTAATAAAAATATCCAGTCCACCAAAACTCTTGACGGTGTCTTCAATCATGTTTTCCACAGATGTTTCGTCAGAAACATCCACCCTGCTGGCAACGGCGCAACCCGCACCGTTCTTTTCACACAAGGTCTCTGCCACAGATGCTGCCAGCTCATAATTTAAGTCTGCAATCACAACCCGGGCGCCCTCAGCCAGCATGGCCTCAGCCACGCCCAAACCAAAGCCCTGGGCAGAGCCGGTGACAATGGCTGTCTTGCCGGATAAACGACCCGCGGTCGGCTCCTCTTTGGTGAACACACCGGGGCCTTCAATTTTCACGGATGTTTTTCCGGCAACATCTGCTTCTTTTATTTTTTCAATGATATTCTCTTCTGTCACACCGGAAAGCGTTACCTCTGCTGTCCCGTCCTGAGTATATGTCAGGACGGCTGCGTCCATCGCCGCACGAAGTGCGGGGACGATTTTGTACAGCTTCATGCTATCCTCCTCATAACATCTCAAGAGCTGATGCCGCATGTAACCTCAGCTCTCAAACAATATCACTTATTAGCTAACAAATAATCCTCTGCTTCCTTGCACCAGATACCGTTATTTTTCTCTACAATTTTGGCAATCTCCACAAGCACAGGGTCATCAGAAGTTGCAAAATCGCTAATTGCTGTCATGGGCATGTCAATATTCATATATACCAGTTTTTTACCGCCGGGAATTTTCGGCAGGTTCAAAGTGGTATCTACGATAGAATCAATACCGCCCACATGAGTAATCATCATGGCGGGATTCAGTTTGCCCTCTTCCATCATCTTGATAGATTCCAACATATCGTCGGTGTTGCCGCCGCTGGTGCCAACAATGTGAGTGGATGCATAGTGAACATTATAGAAGTTAAATTCAGCAGTAAATTCTGTGTTAGTAGGACCTGCAAAGAAGTTTAAGCAGCCATCTTTGCCCAGAATTTTATCGCCCATTTCTACAACCGGTTTAACAGGAGCAAAAACAAAAACGTCGTCATAGCCCTTGCCACCGGTCATCTTCATCATTTCCTCAACTGGATTTTCCATGTTGCCTGTGTTCAGGTAAACCAGCTCAACACCGTTTTTCTTGGCTTCTTCTACTGTTAAAATAGAAGCGGCACGGTCAAGACGAGCCTGGTCAATGTCAGTAACAACCAAAAGCTTCGGCTTTCTTTCATTATGAATTGCATAGTCAATGGCACCCAAACCCATAGGGCCAACACCGGCTAAAATTGCCATGTTACCGCCAATGACAGTGCCCATATCATGCACATAGGAGCCGGCTTTTGTGTGATAGTTGGCATGGAAACCGCCAACAATACAGCTCATAGGCTCAGCCACAGAACCGTAGAAAAACGCCTCGCCTTTATAAGGCAGAAGACTTCCCGTTTCCATAACTTCATGAGGGATAATCACATAGGTGGAGCCGCCACCAATATAGGAATAAGAATAACCTGGTGCTGCTAGGGAACCCTTATAGTTAATAGCCGGCTGAATAGCAAATCTCTCCCCCGGCTTATACTGATCCTGCCACTTGCTGCCCACCTGAACAATTTCACCGCAGAACTCATGGCCAATGATGATGGGGTTCTCAGCAACATCGTCCGGCACACGCTTGTGGTCGGCACCTTGAATTGCTGCCTTGTAAGAAGACATACAAATGCTGTCGGATATAACATGCGCCAGAATTTCATCGTCCTTAATTTCCGGCAATTCAAACTCCTCTAACCGCAAGTCATTTTTTCCATACAGTCTAACTGCCTTTGTTTTCATATTTCCTCTCCATTTCTGCCGCTTTGATGCGGCTATGATATAGTATTTACTAATTTACATAATTTTTATACCCGCCTGCTCAGCCGCTTCTAAAAGCTCTGGCTCCGGCGGTTGGTCCATAATTAAAACGTCCACATCTTCCAGCCTGCAAAAGGTATAGGGCATGGTTTTTCCCAGCTTGGTCACGTCCATTAAAACCACAGTCTTTTTCGCTTTACTAATGACATGTCGCTTCAGTTCATATTCATCAAAGCTGCCGTTTGTAAACCCGTTTTCCAGACTAAAGCCGCTGGCAGCAATAAATGCAACATCAATGTTGATATTCCGTAAATGCTCCAGTGCACCGGCTCCTGAAACACACAGGTTGTTTCGATTCAGCTCTCCACCCACCAAATTCACCGTTGCACTCTTGTTTTGGGAAAGCTCTAAAGCCGCATTCACTGCATTGGTAATCACGGAAAAACGACCGTTGCGCAACCGACGTGCCAACTGCATCATGGTAGAGCCGGCATCAATAAAAATGCTCCTGCCTGACTCCGCCAGCGGCACCGCCTTTTCGGCAATCACCCGCTTTGCATCAGCATTTAAAATCTCACGCTGGCCGTAATCCCCTTCCACATCTTGCAGCATGCTTCGTGACAAATGGCTCAGGGATTTGGCACCGCCCTTGATTTTCACAATTTTATGATCATGTTCCAGAAAGTCTAAATCACGACGAAGTGTCATAGACGAAACCACGGGAAATAAGGCCTCCAGCTCGTGAATGCTGACTTCACCCTTCTGCTCAATTAACTCAAAAATTGATTTCCGTCTATCCTGCACCATGTGTCACCTCCTAACACGAAAATGTGAATTTTTATCATACATGTGTTATTATATAACATTTTTCCCTCCAGGTCAAGTCTTATTTCTGTTAATTTATCTTTTTATCAAGGATTTTTCAGGTAAAATAAAAAGCAGCTGTAACAAAACGAATGCTTTGTTACAACCACTGTTTGAATTTTCTCTTAAAATTATCCTTATTTTATTTACACATTCCTCGCTTTTCTTCGCAGCAACACCGTTCCCATCCACAGGGCGGACGAAAATCCGGCGGCAGCTCGCAAGGCGGTTTCTTTGGTTTGTACTCTTCATGGCAAGGCGAACAAGGTCCGTGCTTGTGCCCTTTTTCCTTGCGGAACAACCGACACAAACCACACATTTCCTCTTCCATGCGGTCAAGACTTTTACAAATGCTTCCAAAAAGTCCATGCTTACCCATGATAAACTCCTCAATGAATATGGTTCTGTTATATTATATTCTTCAAGAGTTAAAATGGTTAACCACTCCCTCGTTACTAAGAAACAGAACACACCTGCACTGCATTTGTTTTTTTCAGGAGTCTAACCGGCCTGTAGGCCAGTTTCGCTTGTCTGAGCCCAGGCAAACCCATATCCTCCTCACGGTTAACATAGGGGAAAGTCGCCCATTCACAGGCACAAAACTCACTGTTAATGGCATTGAAAATACCACGAATATCGGCTCCGTACTCCAGATGCACTAACACAGTATCTTCCGATACCGCCTCGCCCACAGAAAACGCCGCCAACTCACCATCTATATAAATGCCGCCGCCCCGAACAGGAAGCCGGTCAAAGTTCTGAAGCACCCGTGCCGTTGCCTCCCGTGAACCACCTAACCAGCGCATATCATCTTTATCCTCCACCCAGCGGTCAAATAGGTCCATGCAGTCCGGCATGTCCTCTGCTGTCAAAGTTTTGTAGGTATAAGCATAATGATTCTTAAAATAATTCAAATGATTGCGCTTGGCATGAAGTTTTTTTCCGGGCAAGTAAATCATTTTTTCAGTTTCATAAATATAATCTGCCGCATTTCGATCTTCAACATAGGCAAAGCAACCGGGGAACATCGTTTCCAGTTCCAAAACCATTTCGTCTGACAGATTCCGGAATACAGGTGTCAACCCCTGCTGACGGATATAGGCAGAAAGGGCACGAATCGCCGCCCGCCTGTCGCCTTCTCCTACAGGATAAGAAGCAGAAACCGGCTGCCGCCCCGTTTGAAAAAACAGAACCAGACAACCCTCCACTTCACCATAGGTAATGCCGCCTCCGCCCCACATAAACATGTTGGTGAAATTATAGGTTGAATTCACCTGATTGTGTATGTGCCGCAAAAACACCGGCCGAGCTTCCATTGTAATTTCCTTGCGTTCCACCATAAAAAACTACTCCAATTCAAAATGCCGGAATAAACCGTTGCATATTTCTTCGGTAATTGTCACGTTTGTGAATTTCTCGAAAGCAAGAACACCCTGATATAAAAGCATGGAAAGGCCGTTTAGAATTTGTGCACCTGCCACCTCTGCTGTTTGCAAAAACAGTGTTTTGGCCGGATTATAAATCAAATCACAACAGAGCATGCGTTCATGGTAAGGAAAATCTGCCGGCATAGGATTTTTGTCCTTTAAACTTCCCATGCCCATGGGTGTACAATTCACAACAATGTCATATTGCCGGCTGCTGTCTAGTCCCTGATATAACTTCACGTCGGGAAAATCCACCGTCACCTGGCTGATTTCCGCCACGGCATCATCCTTACGGGACAAAATGGTAATCGAAGCAGCACCATATTTAGAAAAACGATAAGATAATGTCCGTGCTGTTCCGCCGGTGCCGGCAATTAAAATGTGCTTTCCGGCCACAGAAATTCCATGTCGCTTCAGCGTGCGGATAAAACCTTCTCCATCTGTGTTGCTGCCGCACCATCGGCCCTCCCGGTTTACCAGCGTGTTGATGTTACCAACACGAAGAGCCTCCTCATCAACCTCATCAGCCAGATGAAAAGCATCTATTTTATAGGGAGAGGTAATGTTAAAGCCGGAAATGCCCATGTGCCGGGCACCTTCTAGCACGGTCCTCAATTTTTCTGCATCTTCAATATCAAAAGCCAGATATGCCATATCCAGCCCTGTTTGTTCTATTAAAAAGCTATGAAGCCGGGGTGACAAACTATGGGCAACAGGTTTTCCAATCACGCCGGCCAGTTTGGTTTGTGCCGTGCTCCCTTTCATCAATCATTTTGCCCCCTTTTTCTTACTTTTATTGCGTATCGGTTTGATAAAGCTGACCAGTTTTCCCACCATGAAAATAATGGAGTTACAGTTTAAAATCGCAACTCCTTTTCCCAGTGCTTTGCCGCCAACGGTTAGTGCTGCCACCAAGCCTGCTAATAAAATAGAAAGAATAAATTCATAGTTACCTGAGGAAAAGGCATTCAGCATTAACACAATAGCCGTGGTGGCACTACCAGAAATAATGCCGGAAATGTCACCGATAACATCATTACAAAAACTACCCACTTTATCCGCATTCCGAATCAGTCGAATCGCCTCTTTGGCGCCTCGCACTTTGCGTGACGCCAGAGAATGAAACGGCACCTCACTGGCAGCTGTAACCGCCACACCTACAATATCAAACAAAATACCAATTAAAATAAAAGAAAACAGAATCACGCACGCTACTAAAAGGTTCACCCGACTCATCAGGCCCTTCTGCACCATCTGCATAAAAGAAGAGATGAAAAAGGTCCAGATTAGAATGGTGACTACCCATTTATAGCTTACCTTTCTGTTTCCGACATTATTACTTCTAATTTTTATTGACTTTTTTCGCTTATCGCCGTCTGTCACGTTAACCACCTTTTTTGTCATATATCAAGTATTTGATAGTGGTAATGCTTTGAGTAAATTTTGCGGTTTAGGTCCGGTAGGATTTCCCAAAGGACAGCTGAAATGTCGCCAAATCAGCGGTTTCCCTTTCATGCCCCATCTGCCGGGTTGCCCCACGCAGCACCGGATCGCCACTTAAGTCCACACTGCAATCCTCAATGCATCTCAAAAGAACAGTCTAGAGGTTTTCCCAAACAGTCAAACTCATTCTTGGCCTCTTTTGCAATAGAAGTTTCAAGCAGCAATAACCCAAATCCCTTGGCCAAAGGACCCGGGTCTGATCCGCTATCCGCCAATACCACTCAAGGCAGGCTACGCTGCCCGCAGCACTTCATTGCCTAATCGACAAATCCACACCGCATGGCAGGTTTAATCCTGTTTCGTACCTCTCAGCGTCCAAGCCGGAGAACACCGGTTTTGGAGCACGTTGAGGCACAAGAACAGGTCTCCACGGCAAAGGGGTCGGACTCCACATGCCATTGCGGAACGCCCCTAAGCCTTAACTCCCAGCACCAACCCCCGACTGGGCGTCGAAAGCAAGCACCAGAAACTTCATCGATGTGCCCTTCAACGGATTTTTAGGCCCGTCCTGGGAATGAGCAGAGCTGACTAGAATACTGCACCACCATCAAATTACTTTTCAATGTGTTTAATATTGTATCACAATGTTTTTCACTTTGCAAAGGCGATTTCTCAGGTTAGGTTATCCAAAAGAACAAAAAAACATTCCAAACAGGTGTTTTTTCTTCTGTTTCACTTCAAATCTCCTGTTTTTTCACAACTGCTTACAAAATCACATACAACAAAACACCAATAGCCACACCCAAAACAGCACCGGCAGCCACCTCAAGAGGTGAATGTCCAATGAGTTCTTTCAGGCGCTTACCAAACATTTCGGGGTCATCTGTTGCAAAATTTTCTATAATATCATTTAATATTTCGGCTTGCCGTCCGGTTTCACGGCGCACACCCGAAGCATCATACATTACCACAAAAGAGAGCACTGCACAAACTGCAAACAAAGGCGAAGCAAGCCCCTCCTCAAAGGCAACAGCTGTGGTCAGTGCCGTCACGAAAGAAGAATGAGAACTAGGCATGCCACCGGAACCCACCATGCGACGAAAATCAAAGCGTTTCTCTTTGATACGCACCAGAATCACCTTTAAAACCTGAGCTACAAACCAACCCAGTAGCGCCGTCAACAGCGCTTTGTTTAAAATTACTTCACTGAAATATCCCAAATTTATCACCGTCTTCTTTTTTTAAGAACCATGTTTACCGATCCCGCTGTAACAGAAATTCAGAAAGACCACGCAGAAATGCAGCACGTTCGCCATATTCCTCCAACACTTCTGTTGCCTTCTGGGTATAGTCCTCCAACATTTTCTTTGATTGTTCCAAACCATAGAGAGTCACAAAAGTGGTTTTCTCATTTTCGCTGTCACTACCCACCGGTTTACCCAGCACGTCGGTTGTGCTTTCCACGTCTAAAATGTCATCCTTAATCTGGAAAGCAACGCCCAGATAGCGGGCAAACTTTTCCATGTTTAAAACATCGTCTTTTGTGCCGCCGCCCACCAACGCACCTATTTTGGCAGCCGCCATCATCAGCGCACCGGTCTTGCAGATATGCATTGCCATCAGCGTCACCGTATCAACGCTGCTGCCCTCAGATTCTAAATCAATCACCTGTCCGCCAATCATTCCCTCGCATCCTGCACAGGCACCAATAATTTTCAAGGCTTCCACTGTCAGTGCCGGCAAAACCTTTGCATGGTTCACAACAGTTTCAAATGCCAGGTTCAGCAAACCATCCCCGGCTAAAACCGCCATAGCTTCACCATAAACAATATGATTGGTAGGCTTGCCCCGTCGCAAATCATCATCATCCATACAGGGTAAATCATCATGAATCAGCGAATAGGTATGTATCATTTCAATGGCACAAGCAAAGGGCATTGCATCCTCTGCATTTCCAAACAGTTCCGCACAGGCTGCGCAAAGCACAGGACGAATCCGTTTCCCGCCGGAAAACAGGCTATATTCCATTGCATCATAAATCGTGCGCTGATAATTCTCCTGTTTTACAAAATATTTTTGCAGTGATTGGTTCACCAGATTTATTTTCTCTTCAAATTCTGTAAAAAAATCCATAGTAACCTCCTATTTTATGAGAAAGTCGTTTCCTTGAGTTCGCCATCTTCCTGCATCAAACGTGTAACCTTTTGTTCTGCCTGATCCAGAATACGCTGACAGGTTTTGGTGAGCTTAATGCCCTTTTCAAAGAGTAAAAGAGCCTGGTCCAGATCCGGCTGACCTTTTTCCAGTTCTTCCACCACCTGCTCAAGCTCCAGCATGGTCTTTTCAAAGCTTTTCTTTTCTGCCATTGCACCCTCCTTATAGTTGCAGACTATTCTGCATATTGGGTCAACTGCCCCCGGCTTTCTAAATCTGTAAATTCCAGCTGTCGCAAAGCCTCATACAGCACAATTGCCACAGCATTGGAAAGGTTTAGCGACCGGATGTCCTCAAGCATGGGAATTCGCACACAGGATTCATACCGCTCATGTAACAGTGCCTCCGGCAAACCCTTTGTTTCCTTACCAAACACCAGATAATCCCCGTCTTGATATTGAGCATCGGAATGTCTTTTTTTTGCTTTGGTTGAACAGAAATAATAGGTTCCCTTGCACTTTGCAAAAAAATCCTCCAGATTCTCGTAATAACGAATATCCAGTTCATGCCAGTAATCCAAGCCGGCACGTTTCAGCTTTTTATCATCAATGGAAAAACCCATGGGTTTCACAATATGCAAAACACTGCCGGTGGCTCGGCAGGTACGGGCAATGTTGCCCGTGTTCTGGGGAATCTCCGGCTCCACCAACACAATATTCATAGCCACGTTT
>JAZSAS010000044.1:0-30445 GCA_045602005.1 Clostridia bacterium | reverse complement strand
GATAATCCTTTATAGGGCAATCGCCGTTATCCAACTTAAAAAAGTCGATATTAAAATTTTCCAATCTTTTGTACACCTCACTATATAGGATATATCCTATATTTATTATATTATTATTTTTGTTTTTTGTCAACAGTTTTTATTTAATTTGTTTTAAGTAAATCATTTACCAGTTCAGGATGTTGTTTTAGTAATAGTTTCAGCTTTTCTAATGTATCACTATCAAGCGAATGGGTTTCCATTCCGCTATCTACCTTTGCAAAAAAGCCCGCATCCATTTCTTGTGCAATAAGCTTTCTATCCTCGTCAAAGCTATGAGCGTATGTACATTCTCTTCGTATGCTTTAATAATAAGATTTCTCAGTATAGCAGTGTTATTTCATACATTAAAAGATTGTTTGGAATTCATTCTCCGTCCGCTATTATGCGTGATGAGGTGGGTAAAAACCTTGCTTTAGGCGTGGCAGAGGGTATTACCAAAAATAAAGATGTGGTATCGGATGCAATGGCCGAAATGGCAGACGTAGTTACCGACTCTGACCTTAAAATCGAGCCTGAAGTAACGGCAAAAACCATTGACTTTGAGACCTTTAAAGAAAAAATAAGACCATCTTTGGATTTTGTAAAGTCGCTGATTTCACGAGCACAGGATGTTTTAAATACACAGTTTGCAGCCTCTCTGCAGCTTGCAGGCGCAATGGCAGGCGCTGGCAATACCTACAACAATGGAAAACGGAAAAGGAATTTAAAAAGCACATTATATCAAATATTTATTAAGGGTTTGTCAAGAAGGCGATTTGTTACTCTCTTGATAAACCCTTAATAAATATAAAGTCGAAAGGTGGTGGTGGAATATATGATTGTGACATAATATTTGCTTGATAACAATACTTTTTTATGGTATTATGTTTGTAACAGTATTAGATTTTGGAGTGATTTCAATGAAAAAGATACTTTGTCTTATTTTAATCGGCGTGATGTGTTTGGGTTTAAGCGGTTGCTATAGCATACCGTTATTTGATATTCTTTTTGACAGAGAAAGCAAAAAACAAACATTAAGCCCTGACGAATATTTACCCCTTGCAGAAATTGCTATTAAAAAAATACAAGAAATAAACCCTGGTTTTCAGGCAAATCCAGAAGAATGTTTTGTGTCTAAATCTAAAAGCCGTAATATTTGGTATGCTTATGTGTATTCTGTTATAGATAAGGGCCACGGTTACGAGGTTTATTGCGATAATGGTGCATACAAAGTTAATTTTGATAATTCAATATACGAAGCTAGAATCAGCATAGTTGAAAAGCTCAATGAATTAAGACCATATAACAAACCACTCAATAGCTATATAAACTTTGCGCCACATGGAACCAATTATGAAACTGTACAACAAGGTGGCGTCGCTTTCGCTGGAATATTAGATTATGAGGTTGCCATTGGTAATAACGATATTGATTCCGAAATGGCTATTGACTATGAGATGCTACTCTTTTATAAGCAACTAATGGAAAACCTAGGACTGGATTTCAAGGGGATTTCTGTTCGTTATTATGAAGGAGATTGTCCCGAAATAACTATTCCCAGAAACAATTATTTTTTTGGCAAAGTCAACAGGAGTAGCTACCTTGGCTATTTAGAAGGATTTGAGTACTTTGATATTCCGCATATTTTAGATGAAATAGGATATTACACCATCTTTATTGACGATTTTAATAATGTAGAGGACTTAGAGCGAATTTTGGACTCAAAAGAAGAGTTTATTAAATATGCAAAAAGCAAATTTGAAACTTAAAGACAAAGGAGGAAAACTATGAATAAAAAACAAGCGGCCGCACTAAGCACGCTGGCCTACTTGGATAGACCAGATGAAGTTACTACTTTGGGTGAATTTGTTGAACATTACATAAAACACCCGGAAGAACTCCCTGAAAAGGAACAGGAACGACATAAATTTGAAAAAGCAATACAAATTGTAAAAAAGGATTCATACTTACGTAATCTAGAAATCGTCGGTTATACAAACAATAATAAAACAGGAACAAAATCCGGCTTTGTCGGATATGCGTTCGCAGAAACAACGTCATCGAAAGATGGCGTTGTTTCTTTTAGAGGGTCGGAAAATCCATTTGACGAAAATTGGAATGACTGGATTAATAATCTCGAAATGGAAACCAATCCGTCGAGCAAACAAATGCAAGATGCTATTGGGTTTTATGCACCAAAAGACGAACAAATAAAAGAACTCAAAGAAAAAAAACAAACAGAACAGGGAGTTTTTTTCCACAGTAAGCATATATACAGCTTTACACATGATGCATCGCTTATTTGTTCTGCTTTTTTGGCACAATACGGCATTGATCTTACGAAAGACAATTTGCACTGGTGGCTGTTTCGAGCTCTCTTTGAGGGTCTTGTCGATGAAAACAAAATCTGCAAGGTTATGGAAATAAGAAGTATTGATTTATCAAAAATAAAGGATAAGGAGCAAAAAGCACATTACAGACAATTAAAACGCATTTATCGTTTGCCGGACCCTCGAACTGAGGAGGAACAGGAATCAGACATGATTCATGCACTGTCGGTTATGTTTTAACAAAATAAAAGAAAGAGGTTTTAAAAATGAGTTTATACAAATTTGGAAGTTTTGAAGTTGAGTTTGACCCCACAGATGTTGATTTTGTGGAGAAGTATGAGGCAGCAGTCGCAGAATATCAAGAACGCATTACTACCGTCTCAAAAGAGGGCAAGGCATCAGAAGTGATGATGCGCCTTTGCAATATCTTTTATAATGTTTTTGATGGCATTTTTGGCAAGGGTTCAAGCAAAAAAATGTTTGGCAAGACAAACAGCGTTGATTTATGCGTGAAAGCGTTTCAGCAATTAGCAACCGCCATGAATGACTACAGCAAAACGTTAGAATTACTGCCAAAGGCTGCTAACGGTTCTACTGGGAATAGCAGAAAAAAATAAATGTTTCTTTTACATAAAAACCTTGCTATTTTTGGCATATCATGATAATATATTAGCAAAGTAATAATATGTAAAGGAGCAAAGATGGGATGAAGAAAATAATGTGCTTATTTTTGATTTTGGTTTTATGTCTTGCTGTTTTCGCAGCCTGCGGTACAAATTCAGTAAATAATGCATCACAGTCGGAACAGCAGATTTTGCGTGAAGATATGGAAAGAATAGAGATTTATCTGCCTGACTTTGAAGACGAGTGGAAAAAAGATAAAAAAGAGGGTAACTGGCAGGCTTTTTATGAAAGATATAAAGATAAAGTGCTTGTGTTTAAGGACGCAAAGGTAACATACAACCACTTAGATGATTATATGAACTACTTGGATATCGGCCAAGGTGGAGATGGCAGATATGGTTCAGCTCGCTTTTTCATCGATGAAGAAGATAAAACTGATGAAATAATGAACTTTTCGTATGGCGAAAATGTAGTCGTAGAAGGTATATTGAGACAGCCGGAGAAAACATACGCCAAACCGTTTTACCTTGAAATTGAACATACTAAGCTGATTGAACATTCTGCGTGGGAGAACCCATTGTATTTATCTATCGATATGGCGCCCGTTTTTGAAGAAACAAAGGCAGAGCTTCTTAAAAAGTATTCTTTTGTTAAAAACATTGAATTTAGCGTTGAAAGAACAGGAAAAGAAGGAACCGTGTTAAGCTCTGATAATATGAAATTTATTACAGATGTGAAACCAGGGACAGACGCTAAAGAGGTGCTTGCCTATGCAGAATATGCTGTGCATTTGTTAAACGAAAACGCACGAAAGGTTGACGAAACAATCGCACCATCTACAGGAGATTCTTACGGTGGATTATATAAATATAATTATCTTAGCGTTTGGGTGCGCCCTGAGGGCGTAGTGGAGGCCCAGAATAAATACTATATACGTCATGTAGTATCCGCACGTGTAGGTAATACCATAAAACTCCAGAAAGCCTATCAATAATGCTATATAAATTTTGAAAATCATAACAAAAAAGACACTCTAGCGAGTGTCTTTTTTTGTTGCAATATTTAAAACAGAAAGGAATGTTTATATGAAAAATAACGAAGCAAGCGTTTCAGTTAACGCAGAGCTTAATATGAACGATGTAAAAAAAGAATTAGACATATTTTTTAATACAACGGTAAAAAAAGTAAAAACCGAAGTCGATTCATCAAAACTTGTAAACGCTATAAAGAATTTTAAAATAAAAGACCTTGTGCCAAAAATTGATATATCACAAATCAAAAAATCTTTGGCAGAAATAGGACCTAACATCAAGCAGATGGGACACGATGTTTCCCAATGGTCTATGGGAAAGATGGTTACAGGATTGCAAGAGGCAACAAAGTGGGTAAATGGATTGGGCACTGCAGTTAAGGATATAACTACAGATAAAATCTCTCTTCCAGAAGTTCCAAAGTCAACTGCCGTTAAAATACCAGTTGAAATGAATACCGAAGAACCTGCTCAAAAATTAGAAAGTAGTATGGGTAAAACTCTGGGTATAATAGGTGCAGGTGTAGGTGCGGTAGGAACAGGAATATCAAAGTGGGCAAATCTTACATTTTCTGACCAATTTGATATTGCAAAGGAATCTATATTAAATGTCGGCAAAGCACTTGGCACTGATTTAGCACCTGCAATCAGCGGCGTTTCAAACGGAATTTCAACCTTTTCTACCTCATTAACAGAAGCCGCAGCAGCAGACGGATTGGACGGATTACTCAAGGCTCTGCCACAGGCATTAAATACATTCTTATCCTCACTACCAGACTATCTGACACAGCTGATAGACGGCGTCACATCACTGCTTACGGGAATAGGTGCTGTATTGCCCGACATTATACCACCGATTCTTGATATGGCGATGGAGCTTTTAATAGAGTTGGTAGCAAATTTACCGCAACTGCTGGAGGCAGGCCTACAATTGATTATGGGATTGGCAAATGCCATTATACAATCAATACCGATGCTTTTAGAGCAGTTACCTGTATTGATTGAGGGCATTATAAACTTTATTATCACCTCCGTTCCGCTCATTATAGATGCGGGTATTCAGCTTTTTGTAGCATTAGTTGAGGCTTTGCCGCAAATTATTGAAACGATAGTACTTGCTATTCCGGAAATTATAGATGGACTAATTACGGCAATTTTAGATGCTCTTCCCCAGATTATACAAGCGGGAATTGATTTGTTTATTTCACTTATTCAAAATCTGCCCGAAATTATTGAAACTTTAGTTGAGGCAATACCGCAGATAATCGAAAGCCTTGTTGGCGCAATCGTCGGAAACATTGACCAAATTATATTGGCAGGTGTGCAACTATTTATGGCGCTGATTGAGAACTTGCCGACAATCATTATTGAGATTGTAAAAGCTGTGCCACAAATTATTTCTGCATTAGTAGATGCGTTTGGTCAGATGGCATCTACGCTGGGCACAATTGGATTAGATTTGGTGAAAGGCATATTTAACGGTATATCAAATTCCGTTCAGTGGCTATATGGAATGCTTAAAGGATGGGTTAGCAATGTTATTTCATACATTAAAAGATTGTTTGGAATTCATTCTCCGTCCGCTATTATGCGTGATGAGGTGGGTAAAAACCTTGCTTTAGGCGTGGCAGAGGGTATTGCCAAAAATAAAGATGCGGTTTCTGATGCCATGTCTGAAATGGCAGATGTAGTTACCGACTCTGACCTCAGCATCGAGCCTGAAGTAACGGCAAAAACCATTGACTTTGAGACCTTTAAAGAAAAAATAAGACCATCTTTGGATTTTGTAAAGTCGCAGATTTCACGAGCACAGGATGTTTTAAACACGCAGTTTGTAGCCTCTCTGCAGCTTGCAGGTGTGATGGTTGGAGCGAGTGCTAACAACACTTATAATAACGGAAACACATTTAACAATCACTACACGATTACAGCAGCAAACAATTCACCAAAAGCAACAGCAGATGCCATTAAAAACCAAATGACAATGCAGCGGATGTTGTTTGCTACAAGATAAGGAGGAATATTATGTTACATATTACATATCAAAACGATATCGGAACACTCAATTTTAATGGTGGTTGCGGACACCATGCTTGGCGAATTCTTGAGATTGACGGGCTTGGCATTGCCCCTAAAAGCTTCAACACCGTCCACTACCCTGCTACCATTGGTCAGCGTACATTATCTGAAACAATAGATGCAAGAACTATTACCATTCAGTGTGATGTAAATTCTATCAAGAGTCAATACTGCAGAGCATCAAGCAATCATTGGGAAATATCAAAAGCATTAAAAATTTTAAATGTGCCAGGTACACTGATTATTTCTGACGGAGTAAGAACACGAAAAATCAATGCTCGTTGCGTAGAGGCCGTACAAGGCGAACGTCATGGCGGGTACATCGTATTTGCAATGCAGTTTGTATGCGATTATCCGTATTTTGAAGATTTAGATACAAATACTATGCACCTATTTAAAGTTGAAAAGCTTATTGGTACCACCACTAGATGGTATTTAAAAAAAAATCAATTAACATTAGATAGTGTTGAAAAGGGTAAGTTTATACTTCCTTGTATGTTCACCAGAAAAACATCCGAGGCAAATGTTATTAACATTGGAGATGTTGACACAGAGCCTATTATCAAAATAAGCTTAAGCGGCGAAAAATATAACTGGGAAACTGACAAGCTTGGAATGCTTATTATCAATAACAAATCTACAAATCAGAAGATTGAGTTGAACCTGCAAGAGGCCGAAGAGACAAAAAAAGTTATCATTGATATTCCTAACCGCAAAATATATAGTCTTGATCATAAAAATTTGATACACTATCTCTCCCCTACCAGCTTTTTAAGCGATTTTTGGTTTCAAACAGGTAATAATCTCATCAGCGTGGACAATTACATATCCGCATCCTGTTTGGTAGAGTGCGAATTTTCTAATAAGTATGTGGAGGCGGTGATTGGATGAGAAACACAGTACCTGATATCCTTTTTTACGACTTTGATTTTAAACTGCTCCATACCGAGAATGAATTTTTGAGCAGTAATTGGACGGTTTACTATAATGATATCGGCACATTTGAAGCACATTTTGATTTGAGAAGCGATACGTTGCCTGTTGTAATGGACAACGATTACCTTGTGGTAACACAAGGTAACTTATCGGCGATTATTGTTGGGAAAAAGTTGGGAGATGAACTGGTAATATACGGCCGTACTTGCAATTGGCTGCTTACAAAGCGTGTTACAGATGCTTTTCCTGCTTCAACTCATACGGTTGATGTTTTGGTAAACGCTAAAATTAAAGAGGCGTTTTCGGACTCTCCCCTCATTGCGGAAGATACCATCTATAATCTTCCGACAATTACAACAAACCGTGATGACAAATGCGAAACATTCTCCTTCGTACAGGAAAGCTTACAACTGGCAAATTTGGGACATAAACTGAAATTTGATCCTGTTTATTCACGATGGATTTTCAGAATACTAAAAGGAAATGAAAATAACCCGCTTGTTATATCTACCGTAAACAGAAATGCTTATGACATTACTATGGAAAGTGATTCACTCAAATTATGCACCGAAGGATGGTACAAACAACAATATCAAAACATGGGGGAATGGGATCCTCAGGCAAATGCTCTTTTGGATTCCGAAGGCAATACTATATCAGGAACCGGAATTTCAAATAATATTGAAGAAAATTTTGGAAAGTGCTGGAAAGTGCAGTTTATGCAAGATTCAAGTTATACATCTTGTGTCAAATTTGGTATGCGTCTATATCCTGGTGATTTTGTTGTGTGCGACAACAAGGATGGTATATTGAAAAAATCAGCCAAAGCAGATTCGTTTTGGGCAAAGGTTTCAGGGAATTCAACAAATAACGGTATGTTAAGGTGGGAAAGCATCCTGTCCAGCAAAAGAGATGAGGACGCGCTTTTGGAACTTTATAATATGAAAATTTCCAATGCAATACAAGGTAAAACAGTTGGCGTGCATTTTGGAAGCGAGGAAGAATACCAACTAAATAAGTGTGATTACACACTTGGAGATGTTGTATATGTAGAATGGCAAAGCGGAAATTATAAAAAACGAGCTCGCAAGCGCATTACAGGTGTAAGCCTTTGGTATGAACCTGGAAATATTGGAGAAGAACCTATATTTGAAGATGTAAAAGAATAAAAGTTATGCAGTGTAAGGTCCTGTTTTTTGCAGGACCTTTTTCGCTATAGATTTAAAGGAGTGAAAAACATGGCTAAAAATCATGGCTATGATCTGACAGGACAACGATTTGGAAAACTGGTTGTGTTAGGTAAAGGTGAAAGCAAAGGTCCGGGACGGACCACATGGAATTGTCTGTGCGATTGTGGAAACAAAAAAACAATTCGTGGTGATGCGTTAAAAGGTGGATATACAAAATCCTGCGGGCGGTGTTTACAAAACGAAAATGCTATAAAATCCTCATTTGTTATGGTCCCCATGTCTATAAAAGAAGTAAAAAAAGAGGCAAAATTGCAGCACCTTTCTTTTGGACAGTATGTGGCAAAAGAATATATGAAGCGAGTAATAGGCGGTGTTTAAAATATGGAAATCTCAAACGAACAAATAGAAAAGCTAATTAAAGAATATCAGGTGTATACAAAAAAAATTGTTAATTGTTTTTATTCCTTTGCCTCCCCTGCGGTTAAGGATGAATTGTGCCACGTGGGGTTAATTGGCCTATGGAAAGGGATTTTGGCTTATTACAAAAAAGAACCTGAGATTTTTGTTCACAAGGAATTTGTTAATACTATTTGTACATACATTCGCCGTGAAATGTCAGATTTGCTCCATAAATCAAAAGTAATTCGGATAAGTTACAATCAGTGGCGTAATTTTTTAAAGGCAAATAAACTTGTAACTGCAAATCCTAATGCAACAGAGGAGCAACATAAAAGTATTATAACTAATGCAGGTCTCAGGTATGACTGGTATTTAAAAGCAAAAGAAATGATATGTCCTGCTTCTTTAGATATTACAATGAGCGATGACAACGATACAGATACATACAATTTTATTACCTATAAGGACAAGGAGATAAAACGCTACACAGAGCAGTCATACATCAACTATATTATTGGTTCGGCTATGTATGGGGTAAAAAATAACAGAGATAAAGAGTTGATTCATACTTGGCTTAAGAGTGTGAATAGCGGAAAAGAAATGGGCTTTACCGAGCTTGGTAAGCTATTTGGATTAAGTCCATGTATGGTTGGAGTTATCATAAACAAATTCGTGAATGTTTGCCGCTTTGTAAGGGATTGTGAATATGAGTTTTTAAAAAATCCAAATGGTACAATCTACTTCTCTGAAATTGCAGAAAAAAATAAAACTCATAATGGAAAGAAGGTACCAGGGGTAAAATGGATTCTTCGAAACAGAAAGTGGAAGGTTGAAATTACGATTGGTAAGAATAAATCCGTATATATCGGTTATTTTGAAAAATATGAAGATGCTGTTCGTGCAAGACGTGATGCCGAGATAAAATATCGTGGTTTTAGTGATATTAATATTTAATTAAAAAATATATTTCTTGACCACATGTAAACCCACAGTTAGAAATGCAACAAGCGGAAACAGCGGAGATAGAATTATAGAAGCTGAAGCAAATATCAGTCGACTTAATAAAAACCTTAAACCATTCGCAGAGTGGGACTGTAAAAAGTTTTTGTGGTGGGATGCCTATCAGGAGATGAAGCATAACAGAGGCAATGAATTTTCTTTGGCTACATATAGAAATGCTGTTACGGCATTATCTGCGTTATACATTCTTGTATTTTAGATATCAAAAAAACAAATATATCTTTCCAAAATTACAAAAGTGAATATATTAATAGCGAGTATTCAGACCCATATCTTTTGTGTTCACCTGAAAAAAGTATTCCTTAAACAGATTTAAAATCTATATAATTCTTAAAATACCGTAGTGAATTTACCAACATTTTTGCCTACAAACAAAAAATGAAGCGTTAAAATTGCTTAAAAGCAAAAAATATAAAACAACAAGAAAATCCCGATAAAACCTTGAAATAGCAAGGATTATCGGGATTGCTTTAAGTATTGCAAATTATAGATGAAAAACTATGTTTTGTACTCCTAAGCGGTAGGCCGGAGGTTCGAATCCTCTTGGGGACGCCAGAAAAGACCGCAGATTTTGTATCAAAATCTGCGGTCTTTTCAACGAAATACGCCGATGCGGCGTGTGAAATATTGATACTCAATGTGAAATAGCTTTGCTGTGAAATATTTGCTTCGCAAATGTTAGAGGCGTATTTCATTTCACAGAAAGCGTCAACTTTCTATTTCACAATTTACGAAGTAAATTATTTCACATCGAATGAAGTGAGATATTTTATTAAAGTATTCTGCATCTATTCCGTGCCCGAAAGCCAGAAAGAAAGCGTGTTGAAAACTTCAGTACACTTTCCTCTTTTCAATCAGCTTGTTTTTGCTCAATCGGCATGTAATAATTACAGGTGTCGATGTTCCGCCGCCACCGCGATTACCACCGGTGAAGATAGTGGTGGGTACAGTGTACTTATACGGGGGATATTTATTATGGTTTAATGTGTTTATGCCTGAATCTGTACCAGACCATCGCCGGTCACCGGGGCGTTGCCGGTGAGCAGTTCAAAGAAGGAAACGGGTACATAGGTCAACTCGTTAACTAAAACAGGCGCCTTTTCCAATTGATTTGTAGAACGTGCAGTTTGAGTAGTGACATTAACATCATTTAAAACAACTTTCAAATCACCCACTACAACGCTTCTTTCGGCACCATTCCAAGTAACGGTGTAGCCCAGCTTTTCGCTGACAGCACGAAGGGGAACCAGAGTGGTTTCACCATCGGTTATCATATCGACAGCCAGTGCTTCGCCGTTCACATAAAGTCCTTGCAGGGCTTCTTCGGTTTCACCGACTTCTGCAGCAGCGGGGAGCACCATGATTTTTTCAGGTACTGCAATGCCAGGCAGGCTCAGGGTTACAACCTCGGCCCATGCCAGGAATGCATTGCCTTTTTTAATATCGGCAGCTGTAACAATGTTTCTTGTTTTGTAGGGAACAACTTCAGTATCTTTAGTGGGACGAACCAGATAAGAACCGTCATCACTGCTGATTTCAAGACCTTCTTCTGTTTTGGTAATATCACCGGCTACCAGATACAGCGGCGGGATTACAGCATCATCTTCCATCAGAATCACTGCCAGAGCTGTGGTTTGGGGCGGCAGACTTCTGGTGGTCATAGCGGAATGATAAACACGCAGGGTGTCGCCGGCCTTGATGTCTGCTAAAGAAATGGGTGTGCCGTCAGCCTTAATGAGAACGGTTTCCTGGCTAATGTGAAGATGGAGCTGGTCGGCTCTGTCTTCGCCCAACAGAATGTAGGGCACCTCTTCTTCTGTCTGCACTTGGGAAACAATGCCATCAACCATAACGGAGCTGGGCATAGCCATTTCGGCAACAGGTTGTGTGGTCAGGGTCTCTGCGGCTCCTTCTGCAAATGCTGCACCGGAGCACAGGGTCATGGAAACTGCCATCAGGGCAGCGAGTAATCTTTGATTTTTCATTGAAAAATCCTCCTTTATGTATTTTGTTTTCACTGTTTAGACGCCGGTGTTTCAAAAAAGTTCCGCATAATTTAAAAATTTTTTTACGATACTAAAGAAAAAAGGAGGATGCTATGAAACAGATACGTACAGATTTAGCCATTGAGGTTCATGAAATGCTCATGGAAGCGGCAAACGAAATTTCCGGTGTCACGGTGCATCGGGAGGACAAAGAAAACGTGCATATCTCTCGTGTGAAAATAGAAAATCTCACCGCCCAAAGGCAAATGGGCAAACCTGTGGGCAATTATATCACCATAGAATTTCCGGGGCTAAACATCGCTGAAGGGGCAGACTATGAAAACCTTTGCCGCATTGTGGCAAAGGAAATTGCAGCGTTGCTTCCCATTAAAGATAAAAGCAACGTTTTAGTGGTGGGCCTGGGCAACTGGAACATCACACCGGACGCTCTGGGGCCGAAGGTGGTTTCTCAGCTCATGGTAACCAGGCATCTTTTAGAATACATTCCCGACCAGATTGATGAGGGAATTCGCCCCGTGTGTGCCATTTCTCCCGGCGTTTTAGGCATCACCGGCATGGAAACCGGAGAGGTGGTGCGAGGGGTGACAGATAAAATCCGTCCTGAGGCGGTGGTTGTTATTGATGCACTGGCAGCCAGAAGCATGGACAGAGTCAGCACCACCATTCAGATTTGTGATACCGGCATCAGCCCCGGTGCAGGGGTGGGCAACCAACGCAAGGCACTGGACAAGAGCACGCTGGGTGTGCCGGTGATTGCAGTGGGTGTGCCAACAGTGATTGATGCCGCAACCATCACGGCAGACACCCTGCAGATGGCGGCAGATACGGAAATGGCCAAGGGAAATAGCAAGCTTTATGAAGCGTTGTCCGGTCTTGATTCTGAGCAGCAGTATGCCATGCTCCGCGAGGCGCTGCCCGAAACGCTTTCCGGCTTTATTGTTACGCCCAAAGAGGTTGACCTGCTTTTAGACCGTGTTTCTAAGGTCGTTGCCAACGGCATCAATCTGGCTTTGCACAAAAATATAACCTTTGAAGATATTGAGGCTTATGTATCATAACGCTATTCTAAGGTTTCATCAATAAACATCTCATACTTGCGGTAGTATTCCTTCTGCTCCCCGTCGTGATAGACGGCGGAGCGGTTTTTTTCTAACAACCTTGTAATGGCATACAGGTCAATCCATATTTGATTGACGCCGTCTTTCTGTGTTTCCTCGTCGAAAATTAGCTGTAGGCCGTAGTGCAGGTGAGGGGTGTTAATGTTATTCACATTTTCTTTGGAACTGTAGCCGGTCATACCCAAATAACCAATTACATCGCCGGCGGTGACGATTTTTCCCTCATACATATCGTTGTAGGGATGGTCTTTTCGAAGGTGTGCATAGTAGTAATATCTTTTTTTGTCAAAACTGCGGATGCCAATGCGCCAGCCGCCGTATTGATTCCAACCCACGCACTCCACAATGCCGGACTCAATGGCGATAATCGGTGTTCCCACGCCGCCCATCATGTCATGCCCCAAATGCTTTCGCTTGTAGCCATAGGAACGGGAGACGCCGAAATCATCGAAGTGGCTGTAGCTGTAGCCTTTGGCGATGGGCGAGAAAACACGAAGTCCGTAGCGGTCGGCCATGATTGTTTCCTCTGGATTATCCGGATTGGGTATTTCAATGGTATAATTCCCCACGAAACCGTTTAAAACGGCACCGTAGGCTTCTTTAAAATAAGCATAGGTTTTCAGGTCTGTGCCCAATTCATCAATGGTGGTCTTTTCTCCGGCCACCCTTTCAGCCAGTTTTTCCAAATCGCTTTTTTTAAATCGAGAAAAATCGCCGCCATATTTGGAGCCTAAGTATGCCAGCATATCCACCCAGCTAAGAGGTGTGGCATTTTCTTCTGTGTGGGATTTGATATCCAAAGCAAGGGCGGCAGACAGTGCTTCGTAGGTAACGCTGAAATCAACCCATTTAATAAACTTTTTTTCTTCCTCTGTGGCATTTTCTGTAGCAGTGTAAATAACAGCAGGGGTTAGTGCTGCTGCAACAGCGGTAAACAGAACCAGCACAAGCAGTAGAATGGTTTTTTTCTTTATAGCGGTTATAATCAAGAAAAAACACCTCCGGTTACAATATATGAACCGAAGGTGAAAATCATGATGGAATGCATGACAGGGCAGGAAGATATTTTTGTTTAATTCAAATCATCAAACCGCAATTCAGTTGTATAGGGAATTTTGAAATGAGCATAGGCCTTGGCAGTTGCCATGCGACCTCTGGGAGTGCGGTTTAAAAAGCCGATTTGCAACAGATATGGTTCATACACATCCTCAATGGTGCCGGCGTCCTCACCGATGGAGGCGGCCAGAGTTTCAAGACCAACGGGACCGCCGCCAAAGTTTTCAATAATGAACATAAGCATTCGGCGGTCAATGGCATCAAGACCAATGGGGTCAATTTCCAAGGCGGTCAGTGCCGAATCGGCAATTTCACGGGTGATGGTGCCACGGCCTTTCACTTGTGCAAAATCCCGCACACGTTTTAAGAGACGGTTGGCGATTCTCGGCGTGCCCCGTGAGCGTTTGCCGATTTCCAGTGAACCGGCAGGGTCAATCTTTGTTCCCAAAATATCCGCCGAACGACGAATGATTTCATCCAGCTCCTCCGGAGAATATAGTTCCAATCGGGAAATCACACCAAAGCGGTCACGCAGAGGGGCACTTAAAAGTCCTGTTCTTGTTGTGGCGCCGATTAAGGTGAATCTGGGCAGGTCAAGGCGCACCGAATGGGCACCGGGGCCTTTGCCCAGAATAATATCCAGTGAAAAGTCCTCCATGGCAGGATAGAGAATTTCCTCCACATTTCGGCTCAGTCGATGAATTTCATCAATAAACAGAATATCATGTTGAGAAAGGCCGGTGAGAATGGCTGCCAAATCACCGGCACGCTCAATGGAGGGGCCGGAGGTTACACGAATGTTCACACCCATTTCGTTGGCAATGATGCCGGCTAATGTGGTTTTTCCCAATCCCGGCGGACCGTAAAGCAAAACATGGTCTAAGGGGTCGTTTCGCTCCTTTGCTGCACGGATAAAAATTTTCATATTCTCCTTGACCTTGCTTTGACCGATATA
Source organism: Clostridia bacterium (assembly GCA_045602005.1). Classification (GTDB taxonomy): domain Bacteria; phylum Bacillota; class Clostridia; order UBA1381; family UBA9506; genus UMGS755. The sequence continues at coordinate 15,681 of JAZSAS010000044.1, read as the reverse complement.
TTCATTCAGGTGTCGGGGTCGCAGACTGTATTCTACATCTGAATCCTCGCCTAAGGTGCGGGAGGAAATAATTCTGTCCTCATGGGTTTCTTCAAAAGGCATGGTATCGACTCCTTTCTATTACAAACTTTTTGCCAGAATTTTCAGAGCGTTTGTGATAATTTCTGAGGTGTTTGCACCCTCAGCAGCTGATACGGCACGGGCGGCTTCTGTCTGGGTGTATCCCAAGGAGCAGAGAGCCTCAATGGCCTCGTTGCCGCTGACGGCGGAAACAGGCACAAATTCCCCTCCAAGGTCAGGGGACTTAATGAAGTCGCTGTTGTCTAACTTGTCTTTTAGTTCCAACACAATTTTTTGTGCCAGTTTGGGTCCAACACCCTGAGCACGGGTGATGGCTTTGAAATCACCGGTCACAACCGCCAGGGCAAATTCTGCCGGACGCAGCACAGATAAGATGGAAAGACCGGCCTTCGGTCCGGCACCGGAAACGGAGATGATGCGACGGAACATGGAAAGTTCCTCTGTGGTTAAAAAGCCGTATAAATCCATGGCATCTTCTGCCACTTTTAAATAAGTATGTATTTTGACCTGGCTGCCGGCTGTGAGTGCTGCAAGACCATAGGGCGACATGTAAACACGGTAGCCAATGGCACCGGTATCAATCACTGCGGCGTTTTCTTCCAGTGATGCCACCGTTCCGCTGATGAATGCAATCATAACCTTCCTCCTTTAAACTCCTTCTGCGTGCGTCAAGGCCTGATAGCCGGATGCATGGGCATGGCAAATGGCAATAGCCAGTGCGTCTGCCGTGTCGTCAGGCTTTGGCACTGCCGAAAGTCCTAAAAGTGACTTTACCATGCGCTGCACTTGCGCTTTATCGGCCCGGCCATATCCAGCCACACCTTGCTTGACTTGCAAAGGGGTGTATTCAAAAATGGGAACATTCTGCACAGATGCAGCCAACATGATCACGCCTCGCCCGTGGGCAACGGAAATGCCTGTGGTGATGTTTGTGTTAAAAAACAATTCCTCAACAGCAAAGGCATCGGGGTGGAATCGTTCAATTAAAACGTTTATATCCTCAAAAATGTTCCGCAATCGGTCAGAAAGCTTTTGCCCCGCCTTTGTTGTTACGGCACCGTAGTCAATCACGGTAAAACGGCCGGCAGTGTAGTCCACAACACCGTAGCCAATGGTGGCAATGCCGGGGTCAATTCCCATAATAATCATGCTTTGTACCTCAAATTGTGTTAAAATTCACTTTTTTTGCATTTTTTTCAAAAAGATATTGAGATTTTTCCTGTTCTGCGATATAATAGAAAAAGTATGATATTATTATTTTAACATAATTTTGGAGGAATTGCAAATGGCAACGAAAGAAAAAGTTATTCTTGCCTATTCAGGCGGACTGGACACATCAATTATCATTCCTTGGCTGAAAGAGAATTATGATTATGAGGTCATTGCTGTGTGCGGCGATGTGGGTCAGGGCAAGGAGACCGAAGGTCTTGAAGAAAAAGCGCTGAAGACCGGTGCTTCTAAGCTTTATATTGAAAATCTGCAGGAGGAATATGTAACAGATTTCATCTGGCCGACCTTAAAAGCCGGTGCGGTTTATGAGGGAAAATATCTGTTGGGTACATCTCATGCAAGACCTTGTATTGCAAAGCGGTTGGTTGAAATTGCAGAGCAGGAGGGCGCAACAGCAATTTGTCATGGTTGCACCGGTAAGGGTAATGACCAGGTGCGTTTTGAATTGACAATTAAGGCACTGGCACCTCACCTGAAAATTATTGCTCCCTGGAGAATCTGGGATATCAAATCCCGCGAAGAGGAAATTGAATATGCTGAGGCACGGGGCATTCCTGTTCCTGTTACCAAGGAGGATAACTACTCCATGGACAGAAACATCTGGCACTTAAGCCATGAGGGTATGGACCTTGAAGATCCTGCCAACGAACCGCAGCTTGACAAAATCTTAAAGCTTATGGTTTCTCCTGAAAAAGCACCTGACACACCTACATATGTGACCATTGATTTTGAAAAGGGTGTTCCTGTTGCCATTGACGGTGTGAAATATGACAGTGCTGTTGAGCTTTTAAAGAAAGCCAATGAATTGGCAGGTGCTAACGGCGTGGGTATTGACGATATCGTAGAAAACCGTCTGGTTGGCATGAAGAGCCGTGGCGTATATGAAACTCCCGGCGGCACGCTTTTATATGCCGCTCATAAGGAACTGGAATATTTGTGCCTTGATAAGCAAACACTCCATTATAAATTAGAACTGGCTAACAAATTTGCTGATTTGGTTTATGACGGTTTGTGGTACACACCTCTGCGTGAGGCCATGAGTGCCTTTGTAGATTCCACACAGGAAACGGTTACCGGCTCTGTGAAAATGAAGCTTTACAAGGGCTGCTGCACACCGGCAGGCACCACCTCTCCCTACTCACTGTATAATGAAGAAATTGCAACCTTCAGTGAAGATGAAGTGTATAACCAGAAAGATGCAGAGGGCTTTATCAACCTCTTCGGTCTGCCTCTGCAGGTTCGTGCTATGATGAAGAAGAAAAACGGCGAAAAGTTGCTGTAAAAAAGACCGGTTAAAAGCAAGAGATAAGAGCAGGGGGAACTCCGCTCTTATCTCAATTTTGTAATAGAAAGGACCCCATCTCATGACGAAAAAGAAGCTTTGGGGCGGCAGATTTTCCAAGGAAACTGACGCAATGGTAGATGATTTTAATTCCTCCATCCGCTTTGACAGCCGGATGTATCGGGAGGATATTGAGGGCTCCATCGCCCACGCCGGAATGCTAGGCCGCTGCGGGATTATTCCAAAAGAAGACGCTGAGCTGATTCAAAAGACCCTGCAGGAGATTCTTGCAGACATTGAGGCAGGCAAGGTGACCTTTTTGGTGGATGCAGAGGATATCCACATGAACGTGGAAACGTTGCTCATTGGCCGAATTGGCGATGTGGGAAAACGGCTCCACACCGGCAGAAGCCGGAACGACCAGGTGGCGCTGGACCTCAGACTTTATCTCCGCCGTCAGTGTGATGAAATTTCCGGCAAGCTGTGTGCTTTAATGGGCACTCTTTTAGATTTAGCGGAGGAGCACACCGGCACCATTATGCCGGGTTACACCCATTTGCAAAAAGCGCAGCCTGTGACATTTGCCCATCACCTTTTGGCATATTTTGAAATGTTAAAGCGTGATGCTCAGCGTTTGTCAGAGTGCCGCACCCGCTTAAACGTCATGCCTCTTGGCTCAGGGGCCTTAGCCGGCACCACATATCCCCTTGACAGGGCTTATGTGGCAGAGCAGCTTGGTTTTGATGCTGTGACCAACAATTCCTTAGACGGGGTCAGCGACAGGGATTTTGCCATTGAAATGTGCAGTGTGCTATCCATGCTGATGATGCATCTGTCCCGCTTTTCCGAAGAACTGATTTTATGGTCAAGTCATGAATTTTCCTTTGTGGAAATGGATGATGCCTATTCCACCGGTTCTTCTATCATGCCCCAGAAGAAAAATCCGGATGTTGCTGAACTGATTCGAGGAAAGACAGGACGTGTATACGGCGATTTGACAACCCTGCTCACCATGATGAAGGGTCTGCCTCTTGCTTATAATAAAGATATGCAGGAGGATAAAGAGGCTGTGTTCGATGCTGTGGATACGGTGCAGCTGTGCTTGCCTGTGTTTGAAAAAATGATTGCCACCATGCGTGTGCGCCGTGATGTGATGTTAAAAGGTGCCAAGGGCGGTTTTGCCAATGCAACAGATGTGGCAGACTATCTGGTGAAAAAAGGGGTTCCCTTCAGGGATTCTCACAGCATTGTGGGAAACATGGTAGCAAAGGCCATTAGCCTGAACAAAAGTTTGGATGAATTTACGCTTGAAGAGTTTAAGGACTGCTCGCCTTTGATTGAAGAAGACATTTATGAGGCTATCAGCATGGAAACCTGTGTGGGCGACAGAAAGCTAAAGGGTGGTCCTGCGCCGGAGCGTGTTCGGGAAGAAATCCGGGACGGACGTTCTTATTTAAGTGCTAAGGAGGCATAAGAATGGATAACAGCGTTTTTAAGGAACTGGGTCAGCGAATCAGTGGCCTGCGTGATGCCTGCGGTTATACGCAGGAGGAAATGGCAGCTGAACTGAAACTTGACCTTGCAGTGTATCAGGATTATGAAGAAAACGGGGAAAACATTCCCATTAGTGTGATATATGAACTTGCCAACAAGTGCGGTGTGGATTTCACAGAGATTATGACCGGTGTGAAAGCAAAGCTTGATACTTATCATGTGGTGCGAAACGGCCATGGTCGTGCCATTGACCGATACCCCGGCTATAGCTTTGAGGATTTGGCTTTTCGCTATGGCGGAAAAATCATGCAGCCTCTTTTAGTAACTCTGGACCCCTCCGATACCCCTGCAGCACTGGTAACACACCCCGGTCAGGAGTTTAACTATGTGCTCTCCGGAACAGTGGAAGTGAATTTTAACGGCAAAGCACTGGTTCTGGAAAAGGGCGATTCCATTTACTTTAACCCCAATCATCCCCATGGACAGCGTTGTGTGGGTGATGCGCCGGCTGTGTTTTTGACTGTAATTTCTGAATAAAAGAGGGAGACAGACATGCTGCTTGATCGATTTTTACCGAGAATAGATTTTGATTCCTATGAGGATTTTAAAGAGAATTATACCGTTCGTGTGCCCGAGGATTTTAACTTTGGTTATGATATTGTTGATGCCTGGGCAGAACAGGACGATAAGAAAATGGCACTGGTTTGGTGTGATGACCATGGTGATGAAAAGAAACTCACCTTTGCTGACGTGAGCCGTCTTTCCAATCAGACTGCCAATTATTTTAAAACTCTGGGCATTGGCAAAGGCTCAGTGGTGCTTCTTATTTTGCGCCGTCGTTGGGAGTACTGGATTTGTGCTACAGCGCTGCACAAACTGGGTGCTATTTTAATCCCCGGCTCTTTGCAGTTGACTAAGAAGGATATTGCCTATCGTGCCAATGCTGCCGGCATTTCTGCAGTGGTTTGCGTGGATGACCCCTTTGTTATAGAACAGGTGGAGTTGGCGCAGCCTGAGGCAACAACACTTAAGCACAAAATTCTGGTGGGTGCTCCCCGTGATGGCTGGCTGGATTTTGGAGAGAACATTGCCGCTCAAAGCGAAAGCTTTCCCCGTCCCGGTGGTGAGGAGGGAACCCGGTGGGATGATACCATGCTGGTGTATTTCACCTCCGGCACAACCGGCATGCCCAAAATGGTGCGCCACAATTTTTCTTATCCCTTGGGTCATATTGTAACAGCGAAATATTGGCAGCAGGTGCAAGAGGACAAACTGCACATGAGCGTGTCAGACTCCGGTTGGGCTAAATTCGGCTGGGGCAAAATTTATGGTCAGTGGATTTGCGGTGCCACTATTTTCGCCTATGATATGGACAAGTTTGTGCCCCTTAATTTGTTAAAAAAAATTACGGAATATAAGGTAACCACTTTCTGTGCGCCGCCCACCATGTTTCGGTTCATGCTTCAGGAGGATGTAACAAAATTTGACCTTTCCTGCATTAAACATTGCTGCATTGCAGGGGAACCTTTAAACCCTGAAGTATTTAAAAAATGGTATGATTTAACCGGCTTGAAGCTCTGCGAGGGCTTCGGCCAGACAGAAGGTTCTGTTTTAGTTGCCAACTTCCCCTGGTTTGAGCCAAAGCCCGGCTCCATGGGCAAGCCTTCACCCTTATATAACATTCAACTGCTAGATAGTGAGGGCAACGTCTGCGAGGATGGTGACGAGGGCAGCATTGTGATTATGGGAATTGATAAAAACCCGCCGGTAGGCCTGTTTACAGGATATTATCGTGATGAGGCACTGACCAAGGAGAATTTGGGCAGTGGCAATTATGACCTTCGTGACATGGCATGGCGTGATTCGGAAGGATATTACTGGTTTGTGGGCAGAAATGATGATGTTATTAAGTGTTCCGGCTATCGCATTGGTCCTTTTGAAGTGGAAAGTGCTTTGCTTGAGCATCCGTCTGTAGTGGAATGTGCCATCACAGCGGCACCCGACCCGGTTCGTGGTCAGGTGGTTAAGGCAACGATAGTGCTGGCTAAAGGCTATGAGCCGTCAGATGCCTTGGTTAAAGAACTGCAGGACCACGTTAAGCATGTTACGGCACCTTATAAATATCCCCGTATTGTGGAGTTTGTGGAAGAGCTCCCCAAAACTCTGGGTGGTAAAATCAAACGTGCCGAAATCAGAAAGAACAGTTAATTATGGGAATTGAATCAGTTATGACTCCGCGGCTTTTGGCCATTGCGGCTGAGGTACCGGAGGGAACAAGGCTATGCGATGTGGGAACAGACCACGCCTATATTCCTATTTATCTTTGCAAAAAGAACAGAATTGAAAGTGCCCTGGCCATGGATTTGCGGCCGGGGCCTTTAAGCCGTGCTGAGGAAAACATTCGGCGGTATCATCTGGAGGAACGAATCAAAACTCGTCTTTCTGACGGCTTGCAGGCTCTTTCTCCTGAAGAGGCAGATGTGGCGGTGATTGCCGGCATGGGCGGTTTGTTAATCGCAGATATTTTAGAGGCTGCTGATGTAACTCTTGACAGCTACATTCTTCAGCCAATGACTGCAGTGGCAGAGCTTCGACAGTATCTGGCAGATAACGGCTATGTCATTGAAAATGAGCGGCTGGCACGAGAAGAGGAAAAGCTTTATGCCGTGCTGACTGTCCGTCGGGGAAACATGGAGATAACTGACCCGGTGTATTATCTTGTGGGACAGCGGCTCATGGAAAATCACGACCCTTTAACGCCGGAATTGATTGATGCATTATTGAAGAAATATACAGCGGCCCATGAGGGACTCAAGCGGTCTGGTAGAGAGGACGCAAAGGAAAAGGAACAGCTTTATTCTGATAGAATCCAGTCGCTTTTGCGGCTGAAAAAGGAGTGTGAAGCATGGTAACCATTAGCGAGCTGATGGATTTTTTTGAGGGAATTGCCCCCAAAACACTAGCGGAGGACTATGACAACGTGGGCCTTTTGGTGGAGGCCGCGACCGAAGAAATTGAAACGCTGGTGCTTGCCTTAGATGCTGATGAGCAGACGGTAGAAGATGCAGCAAAGCTTGGAGCACAGCTGATTCTGACCCATCATCCCGTGATGTTCCGTCCTGTTAATCGCCTGACCGAGGCAGAGGGCGGTCAACGGACTTTGCGTCGTTTATTGCAAAAGGGAATTGGCCTGTTTGCCATGCACACCAACTATGATTCGGCTGAAAACGGCCTGTGTGATGCTTTTTTAGATGCTTTTGGCGAGTTTTCAGAAAGAACCTCTTTTTCCGGAACGGCTGATGGTATTGGCAGAATCGGTAAGCTGAAAACACCCTGCACCATGGCAACGCTTTTGGAAAAGGGCAGACAGGCATTTTCGCCGTTGCATCCCATTCGTTATGTGGGCGATGACAAGGCCATGGTGGAAATAGTGGCAGTTTGCAACGGAGGCGGCAGTGATTTGCTTTATGATGCCCATGAATTGGGGGCACAAGTGTATATCTCAGGAGATTTTAAGCATCACCATGCACGGTTTGCTTATGAAAACAAAATTAATTTAATTGAGATTGACCATTATGATGCTGAAATTGGTTTTTGCCGGCAACTGAAGGAGAAGCTGGAGACGGTTTTTGCAGGGCGGTTGAAGGTTCAAGTGGCATTGCATGAGAATAGCCCCTGGCGCAGTTTTTAGTGAGGAGAAACACATGGAGCGAATTGAAACAAACCGGTTAATTTTGCGGAGCTTTAAAGAAACAGACCTTGAGATGATGCATAGCTATTGCATCAATCCCAATGTGGGTTCTAATGCCGGCTGGAAACCCCATGAAACCATTGAGGATTCTAAGCGTGTGCTGAAGGAATTCATGGAGGGTGATGAGGTTTGGGCCATTGAAGAAAAGGAAAGCGGCAGACTCATCGGCTCTTGTGGCCTTCACCGTGACCACAAGCGAATGAATGAGCGGGTGAGAATGCTGGGTTATGTGCTGGATGAGACCTATTGGGGCAGAGGCTATATGACAGAGGTGGCTAAAGCACTGGTTGCTTTTGGTTTTTTGCAGATGCATCTGGATTTAATCAGTGTATATCATTTCAGTTTTAACAACCGGTCGAAGCGTGTCATTGAAAAGTGTGGCTTTTGCTATGACGGAATGATTCGCCAGGCACGCCTTTTATATGACGGCAGGGTAGTAGACGATGTGTGTTATAGCCTGACCTGTGAGGAGTTTTTAGAGCTTGAGAAATGAAAGTTATGAAATGTGCATAGCGGCGATTGATGCCGGACAATATAGAAAAACTCTCCTTTTCCATTGAAAAGGAGAGTTTTTCTATGATAGTTATTTTTCTATAGTTTGTTATGCTTCGTTAATCAAATTTGTCATGTTGTAAAATCCTGCCGGTTTACCTGCCATAAACATAGCGGCTTTTACGGCACCTGAGGCAAACACCTCACGGGAGCTTGCACTATGATGCAGTTCAATCACTTCGTTATTGCCGGCGAAAATCACCGTGTGTTCCCCCACAATGGTGCCACCACGAACAGCATGAATACCAATTTCATTCTTTTCGCGCTTTTTGCGAACACTGTGACGGTCATACACATAACGGCCAGCACCGGAAAGCTCCTCATTCACTGCATCGGCAATTGCCAGAGCAGTGCCGCTGGGAGCATCCAGCTTTTGGTTATGGTGTCGCTCAACAATTTCAATGTCAAAGCTGTCGCCTAAAAAAGCTGTGGCTTTTTTTGCCAGTTCACAAAGCAGATTCACGCCTAATGACATATTGGCAGAGAAGAAGACAGGAATTGCTCCAGAAGCCTCTTCTAATCGTGCCTTTTGCTCTTTGTTAAGGCCTGTTGTGGCAACCACAACGGGAATGTTTTCCTTTTCGACATAATCCATGAGATTTTCAAAGTTTGCCGGATTGGAAAAGTCAATTATCACATCAGGGTGTTCCTGAACCGACAGAAAATCAGGATACACAGGAAAGCCTTCGCCGCTTTCGGTGTTTAAATCTACACCGCAGAGAATTTCAGCACCCTCGGTTTCAGAAACCAGTCGGGAGATGGCCTTTCCCATTCTGCCGTTTGCACCACAGAGGAGAATCTTTGTCATAGGTATCGTCCTTTCAAGGTCAAATGAGTCCGTGAGCTGTCAGAGACTGCTTCAAAACAGCCAGCGTGTTTTCGCTCATGTCACAAAGAGGCAGACGCAGAGGACCGGCCTCCATGCCCATTAGGTTCAACGCCGTTTTCACGGGAATGGGATTCACTTCAATAAACAGTGCCTTAACCAAATCCAGATACTCAAGCTGCAGCTTGAGGGCGCCGGCTGTGTCGCCGTCTAAATATTTCTGGCACATGTCATGGGTTTCTTCCGGCACAACATTGGCCAGAACGGAGATAACACCCTTGCCGCCTAAGCTCATAACCGGAATAATCATGTCATCGTTACCGGAATAAATATCCAGCTCAGGACATTCTGCAGCCAAATGAGCCGTGTAGGCTATGTCGCCGCTGGCTTCTTTAATTGCTACAATCTGTTCGGTTTTGGCCAGCTCTTTTGCTGTTGCAACGTCAATCTTCATACCGGTACGTCCGGGGACGTTGTAAAGAATAACCGGCAAATCAGTTGCAGTAGCGAGGGCATTATAATGCTGAATCAAACCCTTTTGGCTTGCTTTGTTATAATATGGTGTAACCAGCAGTAAACCGTCGGCTCCGCACTTGGCAGCGTCTTTACAAAGCTGAACGCCGTGTGCCGTATCGTTACTGCCGGCTCCTGCAATAACCGGAACACGGCCTGCAGTATGCTTTACAGTGAACTCAATAGCAGAGAGGTGCTCTGCATCTGGCATGGTGGAAGCTTCACCGGTGGTTCCGCAAATGATGATAGCATCGGTTTTATGCTCTATTTGAAAATCTATCAGTTTTGCCAGTGCATCAAAATTCACACCCTTTTCATTAAAAGGTGTGACCAATGCAACGCCGGAGCCTGTAAAAATTGTATGCTTGCTCATAACTTCTTTCCTTTCTGTGTTTACCGGGTGATTTCACCGGATTCCCACATTTCAATCAGTTTGCTTGCAATCTGTACAGCATTGGTTGCCGCACCTTTTCTAATGTTATCGGCAACAACCCACAGGTTCACGCCGTTTTCAATGCTCTCGTCACGGCGAATTCTGCCTACGAAGGTTTCGTTCTTGCCCTTAGCGGTAATTGCCATGGGATAGAGCGCGTTAGCCGGGTCATCCTGCACCACAAGTCCCGGTGCGGCGGATAAAACATTTTTCAATTCATCTAAATCAAAGGATTTTTCCAGTTCAACATTGATGGATTCGCTATGACAATCAAAAACCGGCACACGAACCGTGGTTGCTGTGATTCTAAGGGAGTCATCTCCCAGAATTTTCTTGGTTTCGTTCACCATTTTCATTTCTTCTTTGGTGTAGCCGTTGTCTAAGAACACGTCAATCTGTGGCAGACAGTTGTTGAAAATGGGATGATTAAATTTCTTGGGTGCCTCGCCCTTAATGCCGTTTTCCAAATCAGAGTATCCACCCATGCCGGCGCCGGAAACTGCCTGATATGTGGAATAAATGATACGGCGGATGCCATAAGCAAGCTGCAGGGGACGCAAAGCAACCATAGCCTGAATGGTGGAGCAGTTGGGGTTGGCAATGATGCCGTTATGCCATTTAATGTCTTCGGGATTCACTTCGGGCACAACCAGGGGCACTTTGGGGTCCATTCTAAAAGCGCTTGAATTGTCAATTACCACACAACCTTTGCTGGCTGCAATGGGAGAATATTTTTCACTGGTGCTGCCGCCGGCAGAAAAAAGAGCGATGTCAATATCTCTGTCAAAAGAGTTTTCGTTCAGCTCTTCAATTACATGGTCTTTTCCCATGAAGTTCACGGTTTTGCCTGCAGAACGGCTTGATGCAAAGAGATAGTAGTTTTCAACGGGGAGATTCATTTCCTCCAAAACCTTCAAGAAGGTTCTGCCTACCATGCCGGTAGCGCCCACCACTGCGATGTTATACTTTTTCATAATGTCTCCAACTCCGTTTCTGCTGTGCCTTTTGCACAGCCTTTTTTATTTTGTACATTTTTAATTAACCATAGAAAAAAGCCAAATCTCCGGAAAGGGAGAGTTTGGCTTTTGCATACAAAAAATGCTAAAAAGCAATGATAGCTCCCCATCCGCACGGGTGCAGATGACAGTGATGCGGCTGTTAACCGCACCCCCAGGCTAATGCGGGCGGATCCGCATGACCTTCGGCGCTTTTTCCCTTTCTCTGCGCTGTCAGCGAATCTCCGCATTCTCTTTCGCAGCTACTAATTAAAAAACGCACCTCTATCTAATATATTATACTATCATGGATTGAATCTGTTGTCAATCTTTTTTTAGAAATTTTCAGGACGAAAAAAACAAGTTTTACATTAAAAATATTTGTATTGCTTTTTTGTTTTGAATGTGATACAATACTTGAGTGGTCTTTTGGCTAGAAGGTTTTTTGAAACTAAGAAATGTAAAAAATTAGAGAATATACCGGCTCAGTCGGCGTTATTGATATAATTGGGGAAGATTGTATGAAAATCGTTGTGTACTTAAATTTTACCATATCGTTGATTTTCACTTTGTGCTATTTTTATCAGTTTGTTTATGTATTAGTTGGATTATTTAAAAAACCTCGCAAGCTTACGGCACAGGCGAATCATCGGTATGCTGTGGTGATTTCCGCCCGAAATGAAGAAGCGGTGATAGGCAACCTGATTGATAGCATTCGCAACCAAACATATCCTGGCGAATTGATTGACATTTTTGTGGTGGCTGATAACTGCAATGACGAAACGGCTGCTGTTGCCCGCAAAGCCGGTGCTGTGGTTTATGAACGGTTTAACAATGAGCAGGTCGGAAAAGGCTATGCACTTGATTGGTTGTTCTCAATTATTCGCACGGAACATAAAGAACAAAAGTATGAGGCATATATCGTTTTTGATGCCGATAATGTTATAGCCCCGAATTTCATTGAGGAAATGAACCATTTGTTTGACAATGGTTACCGCATTATTACCAGCTACCGCAATTCCAAAAATTATGGTGAAAATTGGATTACCGCAGGTTACTCCTTGTGGTTTTTAAGAGAAGCAAAATTTTTGAACAATCCCAGAATGCAGCTTGGCACAAGCTGTGCCATATCCGGCACAGGCTTTTTGGTGAGTGAGGAGATTATTGCCAAAAACGGCGGCTGGGTACATAGTCTTTTAACAGAGGATATTGAGTTCACCACAGACCATATTATTCAAGGCGAAACCATAGGCTATTGCGGTGATGCGGTTTTATATGACGAACAGCCCACAAGCTTTTATCAATCATATTTGCAACGCCTCCGTTGGTCAAAGGGGTTTTACCAAGTGTTTAGATATTATGGGAAACGGCTGATTCGTGGAATTTTCAAGGGTCAGTTCGCTTGCTATGACATGCTTATGACCTTAATGCCCGCAATGCTGCTTACGCTTGTCAGCATCGTGGTGAACATTGTTGCGATTCCTGTGGGTATTATCAATCAGTCAGCTTATCTGCCGGTGCTTATAAGAACGCTGGGACAGACCTTTTTGAGTTTTTATGCAATTTTCTTTTTGTTAGGATTTATAACAACCATCACCGAGAGAAAGCAAATTTATTGCAGTACTATGAAGAAAATTTTATACGTGTTCACTTTTCCTTTGTTCATGCTGACTTATGTGCCCATTTCAATTGTTGCACTATTTAAAAAGGTAAAGTGGGAGCCAATTCGGCATTTTGTATCTACAACACCGGAGGAAATCTGTCACGATGAATCGGCAGGGGCCTTGTAGACTGTTTTGTTGCTTTGGTTGGCAGAATTCTATTGACAAAATTCAGGGAGCATAGTATAATAAATACGGTTCTTTTCCCAATATATTGCCATGCTGGAGTGGCACAGTTGGTAGCGCAGCTGATTCGTAATCAGCAGGTCGTGGGTTCAAGTCCCATCTCCAGCTCCAAACCCAAGAACATCCTTTTACAAGGTGTTCTTGGGTTTTTTTGTCTAAAGGGACTTGAACCCTAAGAGGGTTTTTGCGTGAAAAAATATGCCAGTGGCATATTTTTTAGCAAAAAGGTGCGTAGTCCGGTACCAAAATGCGTAGCATTTGGGTGGACAAGCAGGAAAGACGCCGTAGGCGGCTGTGTCCCATCTCCAGCTCCAAAAAAACAGGACGATTTAGATAACAATCTAAATCGTCCTGTTTTTTAGCGTAGAATAAATCTACACGTTGCTTTTTGTGCTTTAACACAACAAGGTTCTTCGAAATTTTTAAGTCTTTGGTTTTTAGAATTTCGTGAGGTTCTTATATTTCAGCATTTGACGAAGTTTTCTCCTGGTTCGGTTTATATGCCTTTCAAAATCCCCTTTTGCGATAAATTCTGCAAGAACATATTGCTCGAACACAGGAACGGTGCAGGAGTAAAATCCCATTTTATTAAAAAATGAATTGACAAGTTCTTCCGGCAATACCATATATCCGATTCTCATTGAGGGAGCAATTGTTTTTGTAAAGGTATTCACATATATCACACTGTGAGTAGGTTCGAGCGAAAAAACGGTGTCCTCATTTTTAGTGGATACGGTAAACTCTGAATTAAAATCATCTTCAATTATTATGGCATTTCGGTCTGTTGCCCATTTAATATACTCATTTCTCTTTGATGCACTTGCAGTGATGCCGCTTGGAAAACTTCTGAAAGGGGTTATATGAAGGACAGATGCTTTAGTTTTGGCGAGCTGTGATGTAAGAATTCCGTCCTTACCTAATTTAAGTAAATCACATTCAGCTCCGTTTGCTTTGTATACAGAGTGAATCTTTTCGTAAGATGGGTTTTCAATTGCATATATTTTATTCCGTCCTAAAAACTGTACAATAAGTCCGTAGAGATATTCAGCACCGGAACCGATTATAATCTGGTTATATGAAACATTAATTCCTTTGCACCTTGCGAGATAATCAGAGATTGCTCTTCTAAGTTCGAAGCAGCCTGCATTTGGAGACTTTATTAAAATATCTTCTCCGTATTTTGATATTACATTACGCATTGTTTTTGCAAGTACAGAAAACGGAAATTCACTTGTATGATAGTGGTGATGATTAGAGGGTGTATCGTGCATCTCATTTTCAGCAATAGGCAAAAAATCGTTTTTGTGGTATGTAACAAAGTATCCACTGCGTTCTTTGGATTCGATGTATCCTTCATCGCATAAAATTCCGTAAGCGTGTTCAACGGTAATAACACTTGTCAATGTTTCATCTGCAAGAATACGTTTGGATGGAAGCTTGTCCCCGTATTTATAAATGGAATTTATTATGTCAGTTCTGAGCTGTTCATATAGTTGCATATATGCTTTTTTGGTGGATTTTGTATCAATTGAATATTTCATTTGGTTATATTAAAATCTCCTTTTTTGGTAATTGTGATATGTTCAGATTAATTATATAATAAATAAAAAATTTTGTAAAGGAGTTTTTTAAAATGAAAACAAACACACGAAAAATTGTGACAGCTTCAATGCTAGCAGCGCTTTGCTGTGTAGCAACAATGATAATCAAAATACCTTCACCGCTTACAGGATATCTTAATTTGGGTGATTGTGTTGTACTTCTTTCCGGATGGCTTTTATCACCTGCATACGGATTTGTGGCTGCAGGAATCGGTTCTGCTCTTGCTGATGTATTCTCAGGTTATGTTATATATGCTCCTGCAACCTTTGCAATTAAAGGCATTATGGCAATCATTGCACATTTTTGCTTTAAGGGAATGCATGATAAGTTTGGGAACACTCCTTCAAGAATCATAGGCGGAACTCTGGCCGAGGTTGAAATGATTCTTGGATACTTTGTATTTGAGGGATTTATGTATGGCTTCGCACCATCTGTTGTGAATGTTCCGGCAAACGGAGTGCAGGGTATAGCCGGTCTCATCATAGGTTTAATCCTTGTTAAAATTTTTGAAAAATCAAAGATATTTTAATTGAAATTTTGTTTGCTAATTTCTCCGAAGCACCTACAGTGAAAACTTTGCCAAGTCGGTACAACAATCAAAGGAATACATATTGGGAGAACTTGCCGAAGGACTCAATTTGGAAAATGGCTTAGCTCCGATTAAAGCATATTTTTATAATAACTAGTGGCATCTAAGCAATTCGGCCTTTACGGAAAAAAGCGTACTGAATCTTTGAACTGCACCAGTTTGTGCTGTCTGCACAAACTGGTGCAGTTCTCCATCCTGCGACGCTTTATATTTCGTCTTTTCTTTTTTGCTTTCGCGGTAGGTTATTTCTTCGTTTCATTGTATCACCTCATTTCCTGAAAGACAATGTGTTAAAAACTGTGTAGAGAAAAGGACGCAACCCTCAGTGTTTTATCAAATCGGTTTAAATGTGAAAAAAGTGTAAACATTTTAATGATTTGTTTAACAGACTAATAATCTGATTGACGAGTTTTGTTTTTGAGTGTATAATAAAAACTGTCAAGGGCAAAATTTTCCATTAGAGGGTGACGGCAATATGAAAAAAAG
>JAZSAS010000043.1:0-21895 GCA_045602005.1 Clostridia bacterium | reverse complement strand
TAAAAATACATAACTATAAATACAACAGGTTTCCTATGCGACCGCTCAATTGGAAAACTCCTATTGATTATATCAACGCTTTCCTTGAAGACGGTGAAATTTTTTAATCAATTTTGTAACACATCATTGACAAACCTACATGTTGCTCATAATATTTAAGGGACTATAGCAACGGAATCACCTTGCTATAGTCCCTTTCTGCCGGATATAAATAGATATCCCAAAATCAATAACAAAAGGTAGTCATCACAAGAATTTAATAACAAAAGAAAAATCAGGCCCAAAAGCAGCAAATCGTCTTGACTGAACTCTGTTTTTTTGTTTTTCTCTGCTATGATATCCTCGGCTTTTGGAACATCTGACACGGATATTTCCTCTTGCGGTTCCGGTGCCTGGGGAATAACCACCTCTTTAACCGGTTCCGGCGGCCGATAAGGCTTCGGCTCTCTGGGAATCGGCGCACGGAAGTTGTTGCTGGAGTTATAGTATTTCATTTCCATGGTTTTCGCCTTTCTTACAACAGATTCTTAAACAGGTCCATTTCCTGTGCGGTTTGAGCTAACTTCGAAAGCTTTAAAAGCTTAATTGCCTGGTCAATCTGCGGACGCCTTTCCTCACTTAAAAAGGGTTTAATCGCTGAGAGTAATGCACTGCGCTCATCTGACTCATTTTGATTTAGCTGCCCCATCAGGCTCTGCAGTTTCATCAGCATATCAAGGTCAAATCCACCGCCGGTTCCCGCATCCTGCGGTTTTTCCTCTCCCTCTTGCGGTTTCTGAGTCCCTCCAGATAGTGCTGAAAGCATTTGTCCCAATGTTTCCGAAGGGTTGTCACCCAATGCGCCCATCAGGCTTTCAAGCAGTTTGCTGCTGTCATCACTCATGATGTCCCCTGCCCTTCGTTATTACTTTTGAATATCTTTAATTTTGTCAGGATTTTTCGTGATTTCCTCCGCCATTTTTTCTAAATCTTCATTTTTAACACCATTAATATGAAGGTCTTTCACTGCTTGTTTGGCTTTTTGCGGGTCAATACTTGAAATAGCCTTCTTTAAGCTTTCTTCATCTTTCATGATGCCGATCAGCTTTTCCTTTTGAGCCGGACTCATTTTTCCAAGCAGTTTTTCCAGTTGACCAAACGTTTGTTTATTGAACATGAAAATTCCCTCACTTCCAGATATTTTGTTACAGTACAGTATATGCGTCTGACTATAAAAGAATGACTATCACCCCTTTGTTTTTATCTTCATAATATAAAATAAAAAACCTATGATCAGAAAGGTTGATATAATATGATTTATCTCGACTATGCGGCAACCTCATTTATCAAGCCGCCACAAGTCTATCAAACCGTTTACCACACCATGATACACCAAAGCGCCAACCCAGGCCGGGGCGGCCATTCTCTGGCTGTGCGGGCAGGCGAACTGGTGTATGAAACAAGAGAAAAGCTGTGCCGGCTATTTCACATTGGTTCTCCTGAAAGATTAGCCTTTTTCCCAAACACCACAGGTGCCTTAAACGCCGGCATCAAAGGTGTTCTTGGCTGGGGTGACCACGTTGTGGCCAGTTCCATGGAACACAACTCCGTTTTGCGTCCTTTGGCAGAATTAAAACGCAGAGGTCTCATTGATTATACCCTTGTTCACACAGATGCAGACGGGCATCTGAATCCCGAAGATTTTCAACGGGCGCTAAGGCCCAACACCCGCCTTGTTATTTGTACTCACGCCTCTAATGTATGCGGCAATTACTATGATATTGCCGCTATCGGCCGATTGGTTCGCCGTCCGGGCACTTTTTTCATGGTGGATGCTGCCCAAAGTGCCGGCGTTTTAAGCATTGATGCTGACTGTCTTGACTTATTGGCTTTTCCTGGTCATAAGGGACTCTACGGACCTCAGGGCACAGGCGGACTATATGTGCGGGAGGGAGTTAACCTGAAAACCCTGACAGAGGGAGGCACCGGCAGCCAGTCAGAGCTGTTATATCAGCCGGAAGAGCTGCCCGACCGTTTGGAAAGCGGCACCCAGAATGTTCCGGCTATTGCAGGACTGGGAGCTGCTGCGGACTTTATTTTAAGAGAAGGCACAAATGCTATTTTTGGTCATGAATCCATGCTGCTTGACTATTTTGAAGAAAAAATAAGGAATATTCCAAAAGTTAAAATATATGGAAGCCGCAACCGTACCGGCGTTCTTGCATTGAATATTCAAGACATGGATGCAATTGCTGTTGCTGATGCACTCAGCCAAAATTACGGCATTGCCGTTCGTGCCGGGTTGCACTGCTCGCCTGCAGCACACAATTCACTGGGCACACTTGCCACCGGTTGTGTTCGATTCAGCCTAGGGTATTTCACAAAAAAACAAGAGCTTGACCACGCAGCTTTTGCCATGAATCAAATTGCACAAAAAGGCGTATAAAATCACGCATCCGGCACAAAATAATGTCAGGCACGAAAAAGAAAAAAGAAGAAACAGGTCTTAAAAAAGACCATACAGCCCAAGAGGCTGTGGGAAAGGAGCTATCTGGATGAACGCCGGAAAACAAACCATTAAGTGCACAGTTGAACAGTGCACCTATAACGACTGCAGCGAGCAGTATTGCACGTTGGATTCCATTACTGTGGGTACCCACGAAATGAATCCCACCGAAATGCAGTGTACGGATTGTAAGTCTTTTAAAAAGAAAACCTCCTAAAACAAGGGCACTCTGCAGTCAAAGCTGCAGAGTGTTTCTTTATGCTGAAAAATATATACTCTTATAGTCATGGTTAGAGATATAGTTAAATAGACTGGGAAGCCTAAATCACAGCGTTAGACTTCCCTCTCTTACATCACAAGGCATTTCTATTATTCCTTTTTGATGTTTGCATCTCCCGTAGCCGGATTATGAATCAACTCACCATCTTCATTGAATCTGGAGCCATGGCAGGGACAATCCCAGGAATGCTCCGCTTTGTTCCATTTTAGGGCACAACCAAGATGAGGACAACGTTTGGATGTGGGTGTTAAAAGATTCGTGACAGATTCAAAGCCATTCACCAAAAGCTGCGGTTTTAAAATGCTTCTTTGAGGTGAAAACACCTGGGCAAACTCGTTTTTCCTCTCCTGCACCATGTCACACAAAATCATCGCTGCCACCATAGAAGAGGTCATGCCCCACTTGTTAAAACCAGAAGCCACAAACAAATTAGGTGTTCGGCCGGAATAGTGGCCAATATAAGGAATCCCATCTAAACTCATACAGTCCTGGGTTGCCCATTCATACCGAAGCTTTGCCTCAGGATAATGCTCACCGGCAAATGCCTGAAGGGGTTTCCATGCTTTGCTTGTCTTACCTGTGCGGTGACTGCTACCACCAATCAACAAAAGATTATGGTGATTTCTGAAGGATAGTCCAGACTGATTTTCGTCCACATACATGCCGCCAAGGTCAGGAGCATTTTCAAAAGCAGATACATAAGAACGATGTTGATACAGCTTTAAAAAATAGCTGCCGTGCTTATTGAGAAAGGGAAAGTGCGTGGCCACAATGATGCGCTTTGCTTTCACAGTTTTGCCGTTGACCTGAACCCCATCGGGCATAATTTCACGAACAAGGGTGTTTTCATAAATATGCAAACCCTTGGTAATTTCTCCAATGAATGTTAGCGGATGAAACTGCGCCTGTTCCCGAAAGCAAACTGCACCTTTCGTTTGGAAAGGCAGAGGCAAATTTTCTGTAAATTCTGCCTGACAGCCCAGACTGATAGCAGCACGAACCTCTGCCTCGATTTTTTCTCTGTCAGTCAATGAATAGGTATAGGCATCTTTTGTTTCAAAATCACAGTCAATATGCCGACATAACTGTTTATATTCCTCCAGCGCCTTCTGATTGGCACACAAGTACATCTGGGCCTTTTCTGTTCCGTAGCTTTGAATCAGTTTATCGTAAATCAGGCTATGCTGAGAGGTAATTTTTGCTGTGGTATATCCAGTTGTGCCGGAAGCAATCCGGCTCCCCTCCAACAAAATATAATCCACGCCGGATTGTTGAAGGTAATAAGCACAAAGCAGGCCGCACAAACCGCCGCCTATGATTAAAACGTCGGTCTTTGCGTCCTGCTGTAAGCTTTCAAATCGGGGTAACACTACCGTTTCCATCCATACAGATTGTTTCATGAGCAACTCCTTGGCAAAATAGGTTTAATCTTAGTATGCTCATCCTCACCTGCATCAATTCCTGTTTTATAAATTGCTTTTAGTCAGAAAACAGTGTTGTTGACAGATATCTGTCTCCCGTATCCGGCAACAATGCCACAATGGTTTTCCCTGCGTTTTCCGGTTTTTTGGCAAGCTCCATGGCCGCCCATGCTGCCGCACCGGAGGAAATACCCACCAAAATACCTTCCTCTTTTCCAATGAGTCTGGCTGATTGGAAAGCATCGTCACTGTTTACTGTGATAATTTCATTATAAATCTCTGTATCTAAAACCGCCGGCACAAATCCGGCACCAATACCCTGTAACTTATGCGGTCCGGCAGTGCCGCCAGACAAAACGGCTGAATCTGCCGGTTCAACCGCAACAATCTTCACGTCAGGATTTTTTGATTTTAGGTAAGCTCCAACCCCTGTAATCGTGCCTCCAGTTCCAACGCCTGCCACAAAAATGTCAACCTTACCATCAGTATCTTCATAAATCTCCGGACCGGTTGTTTCAAAGTGTGCCATGGCGTTAGCAGGGTTTTCAAATTGACCGGGAATAAAACTATTTGGAATTTCCTTTGCCAGTGCCTCTGCTTTTTCAATGGCACCCGTCATGCCTTTGGCACCCTCTGTAAGCACCAGCTCAGCTCCATAAGCACCCATCAACTGTCTGCGCTCTATAGACATGGTTTCAGGCATAACAATAATAAGCCGGTAACCTCTCGACGCTGCAACAGCCGCAAGGCCAATGCCCGTGTTGCCGCTGGTTGGCTCAATAATCACTGAGTTTGAGTTCAATTTACCTGCTTTCTCTGCCTCATCAAGCATGGCTTTCGCCGCCCTGTCTTTGACTGAACCTGCCGGATTAAAGCACTCAAGCTTTACAAGAATTTTCCCATGTAAACCCAGAGATTTTTCTATGTGCACAAGCTCCAGCAAAGGGGTTTTGCCGATAAGCTCTTCTACCGAGGTATAAATGTTTGACAAAAAAATCACTCCTATGTTAAGGCGGGCAAATTTTTTTACCCGCCTAAAAGGGACCGTCACTTGAGCTAAAACCAAATAAAGTTTTTTTGGTTGCAGCTACTTGACAGTCCCGTTTTAGTTGCCGTTTAATAATTAAATCAATTCAATCAAGCCGTAGTCGCCGTTCTTTCTTTTGTAAACCAGATTGGTTTCGCCGGTGTCAGCATTGTTGAAAATATAGAACTGATGACCCAGCAAATTCATCTGCAAAATCGCCTCCTCTGGGCTCATGGGTTTGGTTGCAAATCGCTTGGTGCGAACAATTTTAAACTCTGTTTCCTCCTCCACAGCCTCGCCAAAAGGAATTTGCTCCAATGTTGCAGCATCGAAAGTGTCTTTCTTCAGTTTCTTTTCAATTCTGGTTTTATGTTTTCTGAGCTGACGCTCTAAAATATCTACTGCATTGTCAATGCTCACATACATATCGTCTGTTGCTTCTTCCACACGAACCATTAAATTGCTTGAGTAGACCGTTGCTTCAACAACCTGTTTTTCACGTTGAACAGAAAGGGTGACAGAAGCCTCTGTTTCCTTGTGAAAATATCGGTCCAGCTTAGAAAAGCGCTCGGTGATTCGATCTTTTAAGGCAGATGTTAATTCGATTTGTTTTCCGGTCATTGTAATTTTCATGAAGATCCACTCCTTTATGTATTAGAACAGGATTTCCTCCTGTAATTAAGATATACCCGCCTTTTTCCCACTTTAAACACTTTTTTTCATTTTGTTTAAATTTTTTTCATATAATTAAAAGAAACCATCCCTGAAGGGAGCGCTTTTTGTGAAAAAATTCTTTTCTCTTGTTTTATGCATGCTGCTGATTCCGCTATGGACAACACCAGTCAGGGCACTTTCAGTGTCGGCACAGTTTGCTTGTGCAATTGATGCCAGAACCGGCAGAGTTTTGTATGAAAAAAATGCTTACAGCACTCACTCCATGGCAAGCACCACCAAAATCATGACAGCACTTGTGGCACTGGAGCATGCCAGTCCGGAGGAAATGGTCACCGTTAGCGCCAACGCTGCCGGAACAGAAGGCTCCAGCATTTATCTTTCAGCCGGAGAATCCCTTTCCATGGAGACCCTGCTTTATGGTTTAATGCTGGAATCAGGCAACGATGCAGCCATTGCCATTGCCGAACATGTAGGCGGCAGTGTAGATAACTTTGCAAAAATGATGACAGAGCGTGCCCATCGTCTGGGTGTTAAAAACACAGCCTTTCAAAACCCCAATGGTCTCGATGCCGAGGGGCACTACACAACAGCCTACGACCTGGCTTTAATTACCCGTGAGGCTCTTTTGAATCCTACTTTTTCTGAAATTGTATCCACCAAACGAAAAAGTGTTCCGGCAAGTGCTGAAAGTAAGGCTCGTGCCTTTTCCAACCATAACAAGCTTTTATCGCTATATGCCGGTTGCATTGGTGTGAAAACCGGTTTTACAAAAAAAACAGGCCGGTGTCTGGTGTCTGCTGCCACCCGTGACCACATGACCGTGATTTGTGTCACGCTCAATGCGCCTAATGACTGGAATGACCACACCAACATGTTAGATTATGCCTTTTCCTCTGTTTCTGCCCGACCCTTGGTGATGAAGGACATGGTTCTAAAAAACATTCCCATTATCAACGGCAGCAGCAAAACGGTAGAGCTGTTAGCCGCAGAAGACTTCTACATTGCATTGGACGGAAAAGAGGGGCTCAGCAAGGTGAAACTTGATTATATGCTGCCTGCTGAAATAGAAGCACCGGTAACAGCCGGAACACCCGTGGGAAAATTGAGAATCAGCTATGACGGAAAAGTTGTGTGCGAGATGGACTTACTGACCGGTGTTGATATTGCCTATCAGGAACCGCCAAAGCCGGGGCTGACCGAAAATTTCAGGAAAATGTTTGAAAAGCTGTTGAACTTTTCTTGAAAAAATGATATACTAAACACGTTATTTTTGCAAAAGGAAAAGGATACAGAATGGCAGAACAAATGCGTCTTCAGAAATATATTGCTCTGTGCGGTGTTGCCTCTCGCCGCAGCGCCGAGGAACTCATTCTTGCCGGACGGGTGACGGTCAACGGCGAAGTAATAAACACTCTTGGAAGCAAGGTGAATCCTAAGATTGACCGCATTATGGTGGATGGCAAAACCATTGCGTTGCAGCAAAAACACGTGTATATCATGCTGAATAAACCCCGAGGCTATGTAACCACAGCAAAAGATAATTTCAACCGAAAAACCGTGCTGGATTTAATCCCCAAAGAGCTGGGGCGCCTCTACCCTGTGGGGCGGCTGGATTATGACAGTGAAGGACTTTTGTTGCTGACAAACGACGGTGATTTTACCTATCGTCTTACCCACCCCAGTCACGAAATTAAAAAAAGCTACCTTGCACTTGTAAGCGGCACGCCGTCAAACGAGGCTTTAGATACTCTTCGCAAAGGCATTATTTTGGAGGGAAGGAAAACAGCACCTGCTGAGGTAATGTTAAAGAAAAAGGATGCCGAGCACAGTGTTTTACTTGTCACCATTCATGAAGGTCGAAACCGGCAGGTGAGAAACATGTGCCATGCCGTGGGACATGACGTTTTACGCTTGCGTCGGGTGGCTGAGGGGCCTCTGCGACTGGGAGATTTAGCCTCCGGCAGTTGGCGGCATTTAACCCAGAAAGAACTGGTTGCTCTAGGAGGAAGAACAAATGCTGACAATTAAAGCAATTCATGCGCCAGAAGAGGTGCAGGCATATTTGAACAAAGAAAAGCTAAGCCACGAGTCGGGGCATGCGCAATTCATGGGACTCTACACCGCTGACGGTCTTGCCGGTTTGGGCAGCATCAGCCTGCAGGGCACCAAGGTTTACCTGAATTTCGTTCATGTTTCCGGCGAGGCAGTTGAGCTGCAACACGGTCTTGCCAAAGCTCTTTTAAACATGGCTGATTTACGTGGCATTAAAACCGTTTATGGCAGCAACCCTCAACTAGAAAAGTTATACCACATGCTGCGCTTTCATAAAGAAAATAATGAGTTTGCTCTTTCTCTTGAGGGATATTTCACAGCTGAATAAACAGAAAAATTTTATAAAAAACCTATGCAGGTTAACCTGCATAGGTTTTTTTATTCCATATACAAAGCAATTCTGATCTGTTCTTCGTTCTCCAACACATCTTCTATGTGCCGCAGATAACCGGATAGAGCCTGTAAACTATTGCAAATATTATCCTTTTCCTCCACCGGAATCAAATATGTCCCGTCCTCTTGGGAGAAGATAGCAAGAAGATTTACGGCTTCTTCATAACCTTCTGCAGTCATATAATAATGCAAGGCAGGTTCATGAACCGCTGTCACAGCGTCACCGCTAATCCGTCGGCTTTCTGAGGCAACCTCCGGCATAGGATTCTTATCATCCACCATTGTTTCTCCGGTGATAGCCGGGTCATTTGAAATAATGGCATCAGCTGTTGGTTGACCCTGGGTTGTGTCACTCTCCGGCATAACGGAAACTGTGGCCGGAACATGTGCCTCCGGCACCTCTTGTTCAGCTTCTGCCACAGCAGAATTCTCAACCGGAGCAAATGTTTTTTCGTTCTGTACCGGTTTTGAAACTGCCGGCTGTTTTTCCCGAGTCTCTTCTGCAGGCAAAGCTACCGACGGAGTTGGCTCTTTGTTAGATGTGACTGCAGAATCTATGGTTTGGTTAATTTCTGTTTGATGGTCTGTCAATTCCTCTTGAAGCAGTTCAGGATGTCCGGGTAAGCTGTTTAAGGAAACAACAGAAAGTGCAATCACCGCCGCTGCCGTCGCAAATCCAGAAACCGTGCGCCATAAAGTTCTTCTAAACGGCTTTTGGGTCTTAGCCGCCTGCTCTGCCCCTTGCAGAATCCGTGCATGAAGTGATGCATCCACTTTAAGCACCGGCAATTCATTGGCTGTTTTGAGAATGCCGCATAAAAACTCATATTCCTTTCGGCAAACATCGCAACCAGTCAGATGCTTGTCTATAACTGCAGCGTCCTCATCCCGCAGTTCACCGTCTATGTATGACAAAAGCTGCTCCTGTATCGTTTCACATGTCTGATCCACAGCTACCCCTCCTTTCCTTCGTGAGATTTCGTTCTGGTGTTTAGACGTCATCAGTTCAAAAAAAGTTCCTTATCTTTTTCTAAAAGTTTTTTTAGGGCCTGCCGTGCCCGGTTAATCCTTGATTTCACTGTGCCGGCTGCCGTGCCGGTAATCTCGGCAATTTCCTCGTAAGAAAGTCCTTCAATATCCCGCAGAATGATAACCTTTTTCTGTTCCTCACTCAGCTTTTCAAGCGCCTCCATAAGAGCACGCTGTGCTTCATTCATCTGTGCACTTTGGTAGGGTGTCGGCCCACTATCCTCAATCGGCAGTGCAAACTCCTCGCCCTCTGTGCTATACTGGTGAATGCTCACCGTATCCTTATGTGTCCGCTTGCTTTTTCGCAACATATCCAGACAGACATTCGAAGCGATTTTATATAACCAGGTAGAAAAAGCAGAATTGCCTGCATAGCTGCCAAAAAAGCGATATAGCTTAACAAAAACCTCCTGTGTGGCATCCTCTGCATCAAAGCGGTTGCCCAGCATGCGGTAGCAATAATTTAATATTCTGTTTTCATAGGTTTCAACCAACCGGGAAAAGGCCTCCATGTCCCCTTCCTTGGCACGGTTAATCCATTCCTGTTCAGACACGGTGTTTCACCACCTTTTTTTAAAAAGTAAGTGCCTTATTTCATTAGTAAAAGAGGCTTAAACTGCAAATAATCTGCAGAAACAAGCGTATAGCTGACACCATTATAAAGCCCCTCCAGTGCCATTTTATGACCAGCACCGTGAAGATGACCATACAAGCATCGTGAAACGCCATATGCCTCCATCAGCTTAGCAAAATCCGATTCTAAGGTAGGCGGATAATGCAACATAACGTAAATCACCTTTGCATCAGACTTTTTGGCTAATTCAAGAGAAAGCTGCAGCCGGTTAACCTCCCGGTTATAGAGCTTGATATCCTCCTCGCTTTTTCCGTTATCAGGATATCCCTTAGCCGCACAAATGGCAATGTTATCATATCGATACATGGTGTTGTGCATAAAGCGAATGGAAGAAAAACCCTTATCACTAACGTAGCCGTTCAGCTTGTTCAAAGTTTCCCACCAATAATCATGATTTCCTTTGGAAATCAACTTTATACCGTTTAATTCATTTAGAAAACGGAAGTCTTCTTCCGCTTCAGAAATATACATTGCCCAGGAGATGTCTCCCGGTATCAGCACAAGGTCATCAGGTCCCACCGTGTTTTGCCAGTTCTCTTTTAAAATTTCCAAATAATTTTCCCAACGGGGACCAAAAATGTCCATCGGCTTTTGAGAAGATATTCCCAAATGTAAATCAGAAATGGAGTAAATCGCCATACAGTAACTCCTTTAAAACAAAAAAGCCCACAGCAAATAAATGCAATGGGCTTTTTACTTTTCATTTACGCAGAATACACGCTGACCTGCTTTTTGTTCTTTCCTTTTCTTTCGAACTTAACATGACCGTCGATTAAAGCAAACAGCGTATCATCGCCGCCTTTGCCCACGTTGATGCCGGGATGAATCTTTGTTCCTCTCTGACGCACCAGAATGTTACCGGCAAGCACAGCCTGTCCGTCGCCTTTTTTCACACCAAGACGTTTTGCCTCGCTGTCACGACCGTTCTTTGTGCTACCAACACCCTTTTTATGAGCAAACAGCTGAATATCAAATTTAATCATGATGAAACCTCCTTTTTTGTCTGCAAAAAAAATTCGCAGCTTCTGGTTCGAAAACCGAATTAACAGTCTATTCCTGTTGGTTTAAAATTGTAATATACGCCCCGTATTGCTCCTCGAAATTCTGCAGGGAAAGCACCATGCTTTCTAACAATAAATCTGCACTACTTCGTTCCTCTTTCGTGAGCGTTTTTGGCAGGCGGCAATCCAAAAACCCTTCCCGCACTGTGGGCACCATATCAATTTTAGCTATGTCCGTCAAACCGTTTACCGCTGTCATGGCTGCTGTGGTAACTGCGGCACACACAATGTCTGTGCCGGCCACACCATAATCCGCATGACCCTCCACCGTAAACCGGACAATATGTTTAGTTTTGTTTCTGAATAAACTGACTTGAATCATCTTACGCGTTAATCTTTTCGATGACTACTTTTGTGTAAGGCTGTCTGTGACCCTGCTTCTTGGCATAACCCTTTTTCGGCTTGTACTTAAATACAATAACCTTCTTGGCTTTTCCTTCCTTCAGGACCTTTGCACTTACGCTTGCACCTTCAACCAAGGGAGCACCAACCTTCAGGTCACTGCCTTCGCCAACTGCGACAACCTCGTTAAAAGTTACGGCTTCATCAGCTTTTGCGCCCAGCTTTTCAACGAAAATAGTATCGCCTTCGCTGACCTTATACTGCTTGCCGCCGGTTTTAATAATTGCGTACATCATCTGCACCTCCTCCATCCTTGCTCGCTGCAACATTCGGGTAGGCTCAACGCCGTTTGAGACCCTGCACACGCGGCTACATGATATTATATCACCAATGCACTCTCTTGTCAATGATTTTTTACATAAAATTACACAAAAAAGAGACAAAACAAACGTAAAGGTCGCTTTGTCTCCA
Organism: Clostridia bacterium; assembly: GCA_045602005.1. Lineage (GTDB taxonomy): Bacteria > Bacillota > Clostridia > UBA1381 > UBA9506 > UMGS755. The sequence goes on along the minus strand of JAZSAS010000043.1, from coordinate 10,025 downwards.
AAAATATTTATGCTTCGTTAAATTTTCTCAAAAATTGTTGTGTTCTGGGATTTTGGGGATGGTCAAAGATCTCCTGGGGCGTGCCCTGTTCCACAATCTGACCACCGTCCATAAAGATAACCCTGTCTGATACATCTCGTGCAAAGGACATTTCATGAGTAACAATAATCAATGTCATGTTCTCCTCTGCCAGATTGCGAATAACCTGCAACACCTCGCCGGTTAGCTCCGGGTCAAGGGCCGATGTAGGCTCGTCAAACAACAGAATATCCGGCTTCAGTGCCAAAGCACGTGCAATGGCCACTCGCTGTTGCTGTCCGCCGGACAGCTCATAGGGATAGCTGTTTTCTTTGTCTGAAAGACCAATCTGTGCCAGCAGTCTGCGTCCCTCTTCAATGGCTTCCTCTCGGGGTGTTTCCTTCACCAGAACCGGTGCAACAATAATGTTTTCTATCACAGACATGTGGGGAAACAGATTAAAGTTCTGAAACACCATGCCCAGCTTCTTATAAGCTTCTTTAGCCTCAGGTGATTTAACATACACACCATTTTCTACAACGGGCATACCGTCAATATAAATGGTGCCGCCATTCACCTTTTCCAGATTGATTAAGCTCCTCAAAAAGGTGCTCTTGCCTGAGCCGGAAGGACCGATAATGGCAATGGCATCGCCCCTAGAAACAGAAAGGTCAACACCCTTTAAGACCTCTAATTTTCCAAAACTTTTTTTAATGTTTTTAGCCTCTAACACAAACATGACAGCACCTCCCTAGCCTTTGTAATAATTCAGTTTCTTTTCACAAAATCCGAAAATAAGTGTCAAAATTCCCACAAAGGCAAGATAGAATACCGCCGTATAGAACAACGGCCACATAAGACCATATCCGGCAAAATTTTGTGCCGCCTGAATGACTTCAACAATCATGATAACTCTCGCCAATGCCGTATCCTTAACCAAGGTTATAACCTCGTTTGACATAGGCGCAAGAATTCTTTTAACAACCTGCATAAGCACAATTTTGAAAAAGACCTGTGTTTTTGTCATGCCCAGCACTTGTCCTGCTTCATACTGTCCCTTTGAAATGCTTTCTATTCCCCCTCGGTAAATTTCCGAGAAATAGCAGGCATAGTTAATAACAAATGCCGCTATGACTGAGGCAAAGCGAGTCAAAACAGGTGTTCCAAAGATAAACCCGGGAACATAAAAGAATATAATAACCTGAAGCATAAGGGGAACGCCACGTATAATCCACACGAAGGTTTTCACAACATATGCTAAAGGTTTAAACTTTGACATTGAGCCAAAGGCTATCACCAAACCTAAAGGAAGCGCTAACACAAGTGTTAGCGCAAATATCAGGCAAGTGTATTTAAGTCCGCCAAGCAGGCTTATTGTTACATCCAAAAATCCCATGATATATGTTCCTTATTAATTAAAATTATTCAATCGTCTCAGTTACCTTTAAAACGTTTTCAAAACCGTATTTTGTTGCAAGCTCCATCAGCTTTCCGTTTTCTTCAAGCTCTTTGATGGCTGCGTTAACCTTAGCAGTTAAATCGCTACCCTTTTTAAAGCCAACGGCATAGATTTCAGACTCAAGTTCAATTGCATCAACAATTGCCAGGTCTACATAGTCGCCCTTGCCGCAAATGTTTTGAGCAAGAATAATATCAACCACAGCAAAGTCAACCGCACCGGATTTAACCTCGGTAAATGCATTGATTTGTGCTGTTGTTGAAAAGATTTTGTCTGCATCTGTTACAGTTTCTGCATAAGATGCACCGGCACTTCCGCCTTCAACGCAAGCTGATTTACCGGAAAGGTCTGCTTCGCTTTTATATGTATCAAGCTTATCTGCCTTAACAACAACGCACTGCTGGTTAAGCATATAGCCATAAGAGAAATCAACCAAATCAGAACGTTTGATTCCGTCGTCAGAAGAGTTCGCTGTGAAACCGTTCCAGATACAGTCAATGGCACCGGAGTTCAGTTCATTATATTTTTGACCCCAGTCAATCACCTGGAATGCAACATCCATGCCAATAATTTTTCCAACTTCCTGTGCAAACTCGGTTTCAAAACCTGTCCAGTTTCCGTCAGCATCCTGCTCGTTCATGTTTTCGAAAATGGTTACACCGCAAGTGAGAACATCCTTCTCTGCTGTACAGCCGGCAAGTGTTACAACTAACAGCATCACTGCCAGCAACATGGTTAATACTTTTTTCATGTAAAAAACCCCTTTTTTGAAAATTCTTGGTTACTTCTAAAAAAGCAACGTAATTATTTTACTATAAATTTCCCATTTAGTAAAGTATATTTCTGCATATTTATCCAATTTACATCCAAAGGGTTGTGCTTTACTCTGGTAATTTGTATATTTCTGCATAAACCATACCGCCCCCTGCAGAAAGGGAAATTTCAATGGTGCTTCCTAGGCTGTTCTTAAAACGAAGATCTTTATTACCGTAGTCAACGGCTGCATCATCTCCCTGATGGGCATAACCCACATCTTTTTGATGACTGTGTCGTTCTATAACCTCAAGACCCGCACTACGTGCTGCCTGAAACAGCGTGCTGCTCACTTGACAAACACCGCCGCCATAATCCTGTTTTTTCTCATGATTGATAAGAACAGATGCCTTTTCATATCCCCGTGCTGCCGTGCGCTCCCCAACGACACTGTTAAAGGAGAAGCTCTCCCCCGGCTCTAGAGTTAAACCGTTAATTTGCTTAATGGCAAGAAGAATATTGTGTACCCGCTCATTTGTCTTGTCCAGCAGTTCTGTTTTAGCCGCTGCCAGCAATTCCGGCTCAGGAACAACTGTGGGTGCAGGTGTTTCTGTCACCTCTGGCACGGGTGATTCTGTAGGAGGTTCCGTGGGAGCGGGTGTGGGTTCGGGGTCTGATGTTTGGCCGCAACCCGATAAAATCATAGTCATCATAAAGCAGCAAAAAATTTGTTTTAAAATTTTCATATTACTCACCGTTTTTTATTTTTTAGTATAACTTTTTATATTATATTGATACCATACAGTTCCTTCCTGATGTTATTTCATTTTTTTGTTTGTGAAATTTTAACAAATGAAAGATGTTGTTTACAAAAAAATATTTAATTTTCTCTGTTAATGTAATACAATTCGTGCAAAACTAGATAAAACATTATTTTTCAAAGGAGATTTTTAATGGAACAAATCAAGTCTGTTAGCGACTCTTTGATTGAAATGGTTCAGCTGGTTTTACCCAACGATGTTAATTTGCTCAACAATTTAAAAGGCGGACAACTCATGCACTGGATAGATATCGCCGCCGCACTCACCGCCTCCAAACATTCAGGCCGAATTGTGGCAACCGTGTCTATGGATGGTCTGGATTTTAAGCATCCGGTAAAATTGGGCGAAATGGTGAAACTCATTTCAAGCCTGGTTTCCGTGGGAAACACTTCAATGAAAATTAAAGTCAGCGTTTGGGCAGAAAACCTGCAAAGCGGTAACACGATTATGACCAATGAGGCAACACTTGTTTTTGTCGCGTTAGATGACGCCGGACGTCCCACCCGTGTACCACGATTGAGTGAATAATATAAATTTGAAAGAAAAAGGATTGTCTGCTGACTGTCAAACGGAATAAAAATACAAAAACCTTTACCTTCGTTGCATTGAAGGAATACATCAATAAAACCGCCAACCATTTTACTGACCTAGGTATTAACACAAAAAGGCAGAAGCCATGTCGTTCGCTTCTGCCTTATCATTTTATTTTCTATGCATCAAGACAACCATAAATAACGTTTCTAAGCCGACGGTGAATATATTCCTCACGGCTTGTCAGCATATGCTGTGCATAATACACCGCCAATTCATTCTGCGGGTCTATGAGAATATAGGCCCCTGCAGCACCACCCCAGCCAAATTCACCTATTGGACCGTTGGAGCCGCCGGCAACGGGGTCTACCATTGTTCGCACACCCAAACCATACCCATAACCGGGCATGTGATTCCATCCATATTCACCAATGCCATCATAGGTCAAATGGTTTTTTCTCATCAGGTCAATGGTTCGCCTGTTGAGAATCACCTCACCCTCCGGCGTTTTTCCTCCGGCACAAAGCGCATCTGCCAGCTTTCCATAATCTGCCACAGAAGATATAACCCCAGCGCCACCGCTTTCATATTCGCTGCCAAAACGGAACACATTGTTTGAAGAAATCCGCTCCGGCTTGTTGGTTTCCTCATTCAGCATATACATAGGTGCCAGCCGGTTTTCTATAGTTGCATCCGGCAAAAAAGTGGTGTTTTTCATGGAAAGAGGCTCAAAAATATTCTTGCGGCAATATTCACCCAGAGTCATGCCGCTAACCACCTCAACCAAACCGCCCAGCACATCATGACACAGGCTATATTGCCAGCGGGTTCCCGGTTCAAAATCCAGATATTCCTTTGCAAGTGCTCGCACCACCGCCATGGTGGGACAACGTTGTTCCGTTTCCTTTTTCACAGACAAAATGGCATTAGAACGGGTATCATAGTTAAAGCCGGCACACATAGTAAACAAATCACGAATCAGAATGTGACGCTCCGCCTGACGCACCAGACCTCTTTCCTTAATATACATGGTTTTATATTCAGGTATGTATTCATAAAGGGGGTCTGTCAAAAGAAATTCTCCCTTTTCAAACAACTGCAGCCCTGCAACGCAGGTAATCAGTTTGCTGGCAGAATAAGTATTATAAAGCTGCTCAGGGTCCATGGGGCGCTTTGCCTCTAAATCAGCGTAACCGGATTGATGCCGATAAACCTCTTTTCTGTGATGATACACAACGCAATCCGTCCCCGGCACACCTAACTCCGGAATTCTGTCTAATAAGTCTGTTAACGCCTTAAAATTCACAGGGAACACCCTTTCTAATGCAGAAACTGAGCATAGCGATAACTATGCTCAGTTTCTTAATTAATTTACAACACAACCTGAACCTGAATTTTTCCATCACAAACATCTGCCAAAAGCTTGGAATGTTGCGGCACTTCACCCTTCAGCATCAGCTCTGCTATGGGGTTTTGAATCAACTTCTCAATGGTGCGTCGCAAGGGACGGGCACCATATTTGGGGTCATAACCCTCTTGCAAAATCAATGCTTTGGCTTCAGGCGTAATCTCAAACACAATGTCACGGCCAAAAAGCTCTTCTGATAAATCAAAAATCATTAAATCAATGATTTTACCCAGCTCCGGCTCTGTTAACTGATTAAAGACAACCACTTCATCAATTCTATTTAAAAATTCCGGACGAAAAATGTCACGAAGTGCACTTTGCACCTTGTTTTTAATGTTCTCGTTTTCTGTTTTGTTAAAACCATAGCTGGAATTTTTCAGGTCTGAGCCTGCATTGGAGGTCATGATGATAATGGTGTTCTCAAAATTCACAATGCGGCCGTGGCTGTCTGCCACTCTTCCATCATCTAAAATTTGCAGCAGAATGTTAAAAACATCTTGATGTGCTTTCTCAATTTCGTCAAGCAGAATAATGGAATAGGGTTTACGGCGCACTTTCTCCGTCAACTGACCCGCCTCATCATAGCCTACATATCCCGGCGGTGCACCAATCAGCTTGGAAACCGTGTGCTTTTCCATATATTCAGACATATCCACCCGAATCATGGCCTCTTCATTATCAAACATAACTCTTGCAAGGGTTTTGGCAAGCTCAGTTTTACCCACACCGGTAGGACCGACAAACACGAAGGAAACCGGTCTGCGCACCTTGGAAAGGCGGGCACGATTCCGGCGGATTGCCTGAGAAATCAGGGAAACTGCCTCCCCCTGACCGATAACATGCTGATGAATCCGGTTCTCCAGGTCCAAAAGCTTTTCGCTTTCTACCTCAGTGATACTTTTCACCGGAATCTTGGTCCAGTCTTCAATAACACCGGCAACATCCTCAACTGTCAGAACCTTGTCAATTTCCGTGGTGTCAAGCTGATTGATTTTTTCAATCAGAACGCATTCCTGTGCTTTGAGTTCTGCCGCCCGTTGGTAATTTTCTGTGGAGTCGCTGGAAATAGCCTCATCCTTTTCCAATTGTACCTGACGCAGCTGTTCTTTAAGCTGGGTCAGGTGAATCAGGTCTTGATTGGCAAGGTTCGCCTTAGAACCCGCCTCATCAATCACATCAATGGCTTTATCCGGCAGAAAACGGTCTGTAATATATCGCTCTGACATAAGCACCGCCTGACAAATAACCTCATCAGAAATTTTCACACGGTGATATGCCTCATAATAATCACGAATGCCTTTTAAAATTCCAATGGAATCTTCAACAGAGGGTTCATCCACCATCACAGGCTGAAACCGCCGCTCCAGTGCCGTGTCTTTTTCAATATACTTTCTATATTCATTTAAGGTTGTTGCACCAATCACCTGCACATCGCCACGAGCCAGTGCGGGTTTTAAAATGTTAGCAGCACTCATGGCACCTTCTGCATCGCCGGCACCCACAATGTTGTGAAGCTCATCAATGACTAAAATAACATTGCCAGCTTCCTTGGCCTCCTCTAAAATTTTCTTGAGTCTGGCCTCAAACTGACCCCGAAACTGAGTTCCTGCAACAATCGCCGTAAAATCCAGCAAATAAATTTGTTTATTAAACAGCTTGGCCGGCACTTGTTTTTCTGCAATACGAACAGCCAAGCCTTCAGCAATAGCTGTTTTACCCACACCGGGTTCGCCTAACAAAACCGGATTGTTTTTCGAACGGCGGTTTAAAATTTGAATCACACGACTGATTTCGCCGTCACGGCCAATAATTCTGTCAATCATGTTGTTTTTAGCCTTAGCAGTCAAATTCGTGCCATACACATCCAGCATCCGCTTTTTTTCTTTTTTCTTCTGACGGGTGGCTGTTTGTGTTCCGCCTTTGCCTTCAAAAGGCTCCTTATCTCCTGCCTGTCCAAAAATGCCAGGCAACTCGCCCATCATCATCAGGGGCGAAGTAATATCCTCCCCGTCCTCGCTTTCGAACTGTTTCATAAATTCATTCATACCGCTGCTCAACTCTTCTGCCTGCTCCGGCGTAATGCCCATTTCCTTAAACACATCATCAACCGGTGCAATTCCTAATTCCCTGACACACTGTATGCAATAACCATCAGTAGATTCAGTTTTATTAACAGGATCAAACTTCTTTATGAAAACGACAGCTGCGTTTTTTTTGCAATTAACACATAGCATGAAAATCATCTCGCTTTATATTAAAAATACTACCAGAGATTATAACACAAAAACAAAAAGATAAAAAGAGTTTTTTTAAAAAATTTACAATGTGGCAATATTTTTTGAAAATTAGCTTGCAAATTTTATATGAATGCGATATAATAATTGAAGGTAAAACTCAAAAATTTAGCAAAATTTTTAAATTTTAGGAGGACAAAAAAAATGAAATGCATGAAAATGTTAAGCCTGCTCATGGCAACTTTAATGCTCTGTGTTGCTTTTGCAGGTTGCAGCAACTCAGTCACCTTGAAAATCTTGGATACAGAATATGCGGTTGAGGACTATGCAATCTGTGTTGCAAAAGAAAACACCGATCTTCTCAACAAAATCAACACTGCTTTAGCTGAATTAAAGGAAGATGGAACAGCTCAGGCAATTGTTGATAAATATATTTCCGGTGTTGAACATAACCTTGTGTTCCAGGCTGATGCTGAAGGCAAAGATGAGATTCACATGGCCACAAATGCACAATTCCCTCCCTATGAATATTATGGTGAAGATGATAAGGTTATCGGCATTGATGCAGAAATGGCTGCTGCTATTGCTGACAAGCTTGGCATGAAGCTTGTGATTGACGATATGGAATTTGATACCATCATCACTGCTGTTCAAACAGGTAAAGCAGATTTCGGCATGGCCGGCATGACCGTTACTGAAGACAGACTGAAAAACATTAACTTCTCCGAAAGCTATGCTACCGGAATCCAGTCTATCATCGTTCCTGAAAACAGCAAAATTACAACTGTTGACGACCTTTATGCAGAAGGTGCAAGCTACTTAGTGGGCACACAGAAAGGCACCACCGGCGATATCTATGCAGAAGATGACTTTGGTGCAGAAAGAGTTATGAAATACGCAAGCGGAAACGAAGCGGTTCAGGCGCTTGTTACCGGAAAAGTTGATTGCGTTATCATTGATAACGAGCCTGCAAAAGCTTATGTAGCAGCGAACAACAAATAATATAATTAACATACCAACATAAAAAGGGCGGAAAGCTTCCGCCCTTTTTTAATCATAACGAGGTGGAAAATGGATCATCTGTTATTATGGTTTAATGATTTTAAAGCCGATTTTATTTTAAATTTTATTGAAAAGGACCGTTGGGAATTTATCACCACCGGTTTACAAAACACGCTGATTATAACCCTGCTCTCTTTAATTCTTGGTGTTGCACTTGGTGTTATCATCGCTATTGTTAGATCAAGCTATGATAAAACTTATCATGATATGCGTAAGAGTTTTAAAAAGAGTCTGTTTGCTATCATAAATTTTATATGTAAAATCTATCTAACCGTCATAAGAGGAACCCCTGTTGTGGTTCAGCTTATGATTATGTATTATATAATTTTTGCATCATCAAGAAACAGTCTGCTGGTTGCTGTTGTGGCCTTTGGTATAAATTCCGGTGCCTATGTTGCCGAAATTGTCCGTTCCGGTATTATGTCTATTGATGAGGGTCAGTTTGAAGCAGGTCGGTCTCTCGGCTTTGATTATAAACAAACAATGTGGTATGTTATCATTCCCCAGGCGTTTAAAAACATTCTGCCTGCACTCGCTAATGAATTCATCGTGTTGCTGAAAGAAACCTCTGTAGCAGGATATGTTACAATCAGAGATTTAACAATGGGCGGTAATATTATTCGTGCTGCTACATATTCTCCTTTTCTCCCCTTGATTGCTGTCGCTGCTATTTATTTAGTTTTGGTTATCTTTTTTACACAGTTAGTTGGTATTCTCGAAAGGAGGTTGCGTAACAGTGAACGATAAATTGATTCAGGTTAACGGCTTAAAAAAGTATTATAAAAACGGCACAATCAAAGCCTTAAACGGAGTTAACCTGGAAGTTGAAAAAGGAGAGGTCATTGTTATTATCGGCCCTTCAGGATGTGGAAAATCAACCCTGCTCCGTTCCTTAAATCTGTTGGAAATACCCACCGAGGGTGAAATCTTGTTAGAAGGTGTTGATATAGCCAACACGAAAAATAACATTAATTTGCACAGACAAAAGGTTGGCATGGTTTTTCAGCATTTCAATCTTTTTCCTCATATGACCATTTTGCGTAACATGACCATTGCGCCTATAAAGCTTTTAAAGAAAACACCTCAGGAAGCAGAAAAAAAAGCTCGGGAATTATTAGGTTTAGTGGGACTTGAGGACCGTGCTGAATCTTACCCCAGTCAGCTTTCCGGCGGACAAAAGCAACGTGTTGCCATTGTGCGTGCCCTGTGTATGGAACCGGATGTGATGCTCTTTGACGAACCCACCTCTGCCCTAGATCCGGAAATGGTAGGCGAGGTTTTAGACGTTATGAAAAATCTGGCAAACAGCGGCATGACCATGGCCGTTGTAACTCATGAGATGGGCTTTGCCCGTGAGGTTGCAAGCCGTGTGCTCTTTATGGATGAAGGGCAGATTGTGGAACAAGGAACGCCACAGGATATTTTTGACCATCCCCAAAATCCCAGAACACAACTGTTTTTGAGCAAGGTTTTATAAATAATCTATAATATTTTTTCAAAAATAACAGAATCTTTTTCCTGTCATCTTGACACAAAAAAGCCTCGGACTTTCGTCCGAGGCTTTCATTATGTTCTTTTATCTTATTTTGCGTTAATCACTGCCTGAGCCGCTGCCAGTCTTGCAATGGGCACACGGAAGGGTGAGCAGGAAACGTAATCCAGACCAATCTGATTACAAAATTCAACGCTGGAAGGATCTCCGCCGTGCTCGCCGCAGATACCAACATGCAGTTTGGGAT
>JAZSAS010000042.1:0-15450 GCA_045602005.1 Clostridia bacterium | reverse complement strand
GAAGAAGCATCAAGAGTCTTTACCTTTACTCTTAAAGTGATATTCTTGCTTTCCTTCCTCATTAGCGTTTCAGGTCTTATATTTGCAGAGGTGTTTGTACGCTTTTTAGCACCGGGTGCTACCGAGTTGGCAATCGAATACGGTATAACATATACCCGTGTTTACGCCGCTTTTGCACCGCTTATGCTTATATACCACGCTACCATGGCTGTATAATGCACGAATTGAAGATTATATTGAATTAATAAATCAATATGAAAATGAGTTTGAAAATTACAATAAATACATTCGAGAATTAGCAAAAACAGCAACCGATGGAACCGAATTGACTCGTGATCTTGTAAATGCATTTAATGATTTACAAATAGATATGAACATAAAGTTGGAGATCAAGAGAGAAAAACTTCGCAAAAAAGGAATCAATACATTTGTTGGGGTTTGTTTAACAGGTATTCCTTACCTTATGAGTCTAAAATACAAAGATCTTGATCCAACCCTTTTGTGTACACTTATTGGCGGAAAGAGCATATATGACTGTGCTAATGCAATTAGCGAAGGATTAACCAAAAACAATTTGCCAAAAGATAATCCATTATGGGTAATATGGAAGTGGTCACAAAAACAACAACATAAGGATAAAAAATTCTAAAAATTTAAAACAAGATGTTCATTTTCCTTTTTCTTTGTTTATGGTATATCATTTTTTGATATGACTGTTATAGATTACTCGGTCGTAATTGTCTCAAAAATGTCTTGTGTCGCGCTTAAAGATAACTGTCGGTTCCATTTCCACCTTAATTCATTCTATCGTCTTACACGGGCAATGCCGCTTGATTCTATTTGCAATTTCACGGGATGTATGCTATACTTAAATAAAATTAAGTGTGTCGATTTTTTGGCAGTTGGGCATCAAATTTGCAGAGATTTTCGGATAGCATCAATAAAGCATCAAAAGGCATAAGGTTCAAAAGACCAAGTGCTACAAACGGCTCAACGGTGGGAACAATTTGGACAGTCCTTTTTAATGAAATACGCTTCGTTATGAAATATTGTTCCATCGAAGAAGCAAAACACTAAAACCTACGGTGTTTAAAACCGCTGGGGTCATTAAAAAACCGAACCCAATGCTATTTGGGTTCGGTTTTTTGTGGTTTGGTGCGGATAAGAGGACTTGAACCTCCACGAGATTGCTCCCACTAGCACCTGAAGCTAGCGCGTCTGCCAATTCCGCCATATCCGCAAATATTTAGAAAATGTATTGTCATTTGCTGACAACGTATATATGATAGCACAGTTTCGGTCAGTTGTCAAGGATTTTTTTAGTTTTTTTCAGGATTTAACAGAAATTATTTGTAAACAAAGGGGACAGCCGTTGAAAACCGGTTGCCCCCTTCTTTTTTTATTTTATTGTTCGACAGTAAAGCCATTGGGAATAAAGCCTAAATTTTTAATCATTTCTTCAATCTTTGTTTGGTCGAGGGGTTCTTTGGAAAGAACGGTGGCAATTTTTTGTTCTAAATTAACTGTGGCAACACAATTGCCTAATTCAGCAAAAGCACTTTCTACACGGGAGGAGCAGTGGCCGCAGCTCATGCCATTGATGACGATGATGGTTTTGTGAGGATAATCAGCAGAATTGCTTTTGGGAGTGTTGCAGGAATGGCAGCAGCAAGTGCTGTTTTTCTGTTTCTTTCGGCTGAGGAAAACACCGCAGACGACAAGGACCAACAAAATAAGTACAAAAATAACAATACTATAGTTTTCCATGACAAAGCCTCTTTTCATCAATTTGTTAGTTATATCTAACTGGTTATATTATATGACTTTTCGATTGGTTTGTCAAGGCCTTTATTGTTTTTGCAATGTGCCGGAGGATGCTAAGGCCTTATAAACAATGGGCGTGAGAATAGCGGTGATGATGATTTCGGGGAGCATATACGTACCGTTATAAAAAATGGAATATACCCATGCCAGGCTGCCGTTGGAGCAACTTTCCATAATTTTTGCACCGATGGTGTAAAATCCCTCTTGCGTGAAAAACCATTCTGCCCAGGCACCGAAAAAGATGGCGCCGGAGATGATATGGACACAATAACGAAGGGTGAGGGCAAGGACGGAGCCGAGACAAATAGCAGCGGTATCGTTTTTTATTTTATGCTTTAAAATGCCGCCGAAGCCTAAAACTGTGTAAGCCACCACATAGTCAAGGAGACAGACAACAATGGCTTGCCAGAGAATCATTTGGTCTTCGCCGGGCAGAAAGAAGGCAGAAACGGTTTTCATGCCTAACAAAAGCTGAAGCAGGCTGAAGATGAAGGCAGCAAATAACCCCTGGCGGGTGCCGAAGCAGAAGGCGATGAGGACGATGGGCATCATGGAAGCAATGGTGATGCCGCCGCCGAAGGGTAGCTGGAAGGGCTGAAAGATTGACAGCACTGCTGCAATGGCAATCAGCATGGCAGATGTGACAAGTTTTTTGGTTTTCATGGGGATTCCTCCTTTAAATAAAAAACGGAAACAGCCATGTATGGACTGTTTCCGCTCAAAAGCAATGTGAAATATTCCCTACGTTGGCATTATCCAAATCAGGTTACGGGTCGAAATCAAAATTTCCTCTCAGCCGATGATGGCTCCCCGATATTTATTTTTCTTTATTGTATATGAAAACTGTCGGATTGTCAAGGGGAAGTTACAAAAAAAGTGAAAAATTGAAGTTTTTTCTGCAAGGCTTTGTTAATTTTGCAAGTTGCACTTTGGGAAATTTTTTTGTGGTAGGATAACTGCACACGAGGGGGTGAAAGCGTGCAGAGTGCAAGCAATCATATGGCCCGGTATGTGCAGGCACTTTTAGAAGAGCCTGCTGGTCAATCGTTGCAGAAGGAAAAGGATAATGAGGAGACCGACAATGCTATGGCCATTGCCAGAGCGTTGGTCGAGCGGGCAAAAACCGGAGATTTGAGTGCTATTAAAGAGGTTAGGAATTTGACGGAGTCTTTTGGGGATTGTGACAAGCGAGGTTTTGAGATGCCGGCTAGGATGCTGGCGGCACCATATTTGGAGGTGTGGCGTGATATTAAAAGAAAAGCACACACGGAATATGTGCTATATGGCGGCAGGGGCAGTGCCAAGTCTACTTTTATCAGCTTGATGGTGGTGGAGTTGCTTTTGTCGAATCCGGAGGTTCATGCGGTGCTTTGCAGGCGGGTGAAAGACACACTCAGGGACAGCGTTTATGCTCAAATGAAGTGGGCGCTAGCGGAGTTGGGACTGGAGTCGGAGTTTGAGTGTCGGGTGAATCCCATGGAGATTTTGTATAAGCCCACAGGTCAGAAAATTTACTTTCGTGGGGCGGATGATCCGGCTAAGTTGAAATCTATTAAAGTGCCCTTTGGATATATTGGTATTTTATGGTTTGAGGAGCTGGACCAATTCTGCGGAGAAGAAGAGGTTAGAAGCATTGAGCAGTCGGTTATTCGTGGCGGCGATGAGGCTTACATCTTTAAATCCTTTAATCCGCCGAAGACCTCAGGCAGTTGGGCCAATCAATATGTACTGGTGCCAAAGGAGACACGGCTGGTGCAAAGGAGCACCTATCTGGAAGTGCCGCCGGAGTGGCTGGGGAAGGTATTTTTAGAGGAAGCAGAGCATTTAAGACAGGTCAACCCTGCCGCCTATGAACACGAATATGGCGGCATTGCCAACGGAGAGGGAGGTTGCGTGTTTTGCAATTTGAAGCTGCGGGCTATCAGCGATGGCGAAATTGCCGGTTTTGACAGAGTGTATAACGGCATTGACTGGGGTTGGTATCCGGACCCGTTTCGGTTTCATCGAATGAGTTATTTGCCTTCGGAGCGGCGACTTTATATTTTTGATGAAATTAGCGGCAATAAGCTGCCTAATCGTGATATTGGGCAGCTTTTAAGGGAGCACGGCATTGGACCACGGGATAAAATTGTGGCAGATTCCGGCGGTGAGGGTCCTAAGTCGATAGCCGATCTTCGGGAAATGGGTTTTGCAGTGCGTCGGGCGAAAAAAGGGCCGGGCAGTGTGGAATATTCCATGAAATGGCTGTCTTCATTAGGGGAGATTGTGATTGATCCGGTGAGGTGCCCCAATGCCAGCAAGGAATTTTTGGAATATGAATATGAAACCACGGAGTCGGGAGAGGTGGTCAGCGGATATCCGGATGCGGGCAACCATTCTATTGACGCTGTGCGATATGCATTAGAAGAAGTTTGGAGGAGGAGAGGAAAATGATTGGAATGGAAGCAGGGAGTCTTTTATTTATCAGGAGCATTGAAAATGCATTGGACAGGGAGATTTTGATTTCGCCGGAAATGTCAGAAGCGATGACCCTTTGGGACAGGCTGTACAAAAACCAGGCACCTTGGAAAAACGGTGAGGTTAGGAGCATGAATCTGGCAGCAGCCATTGCAGCTGAGCTTGCCTGTCAGGTTACCTTGGATTTTAAATCGAGAGTGTCGGGAAGCGAAAGGGCAGAGGCCATTGACAAGCTTGTGTATCAGGATGTGATGTTTGATATACGGCGATGTGTGGAGTTTGCCTGTGCCGGCGGGGGGCTGGTGTTTAAACCCTATTTAGATAAAAACCGGCTGGCTGTGGAATATGTGAGAGCGGATCGGTTTTTTCCGCTGGCAACAGACAGTCGGGGCCGGGTTGTTTCGGCTGTGTTTGCGGAAAGACTGAAACGCAACGGACGGTTTTACACAAGACTTGAAGAACATATTCTTGACGAGCAGGGTGTGACCGTTAGGAACTATGCGTTTTCAGGCGGCGGGTTTTTAGGGTTGGGTAAACCCATTTTGCTGACAGAGGTGCCGGAGTGGTCTAATCTGGAAGCCGGTGTGACCATTGCAGGAGCGGACGAGCCACTGTTTTCTTACTTTAAGATGCCCCTTGCCAATACCGTTGATCCGGATTCGCCTTTGGGGGTTTCGGTATATTCCCGGGCGACGGAGTTGATTCATGAAACGGATAAACAATTTTCACGGCTGCTTTGGGAATATGAGGGTGGTGAACTGGCGGTGGATGCCAGTGTGGATGCATTGCTTCTGGAGAATGGCGATATGAAAATGCCGACACTTAGCAGGAGACTATTTAGAGCTTTGGACGTGGATGCTGGGGGCAGTGATTTATACAGTGTGTTTGCGCCGGAGCTGCGGGATAAATCCTATCTGGATGGATTGAATGAAATGTTGATTCGAATTGAAGATTTGTGCGGATTAGCCCGTGGGACACTTTCTAATTTAAACAACTCAGCCAGAACGGCAACGGAGTTGAGAATTTTGCGGCAGCGGTCTTATTCAACCGTGACGGATATTCAAAAGTCACTTCAGGTGGCACTTGGCTCTTTGGTGGATGGGCTTGATATGATGGCAACAGTCTTTTCTCTGATGCCTGCCGGTGATCATGAGGTGACCTTTGAATTTGATGACAGCACGATTACCGATAGGGCAACGCAGTTTGAAGAAATGGAACGATTAGTTTTAAGTGGTATTCTCAACAAGTGGGAATTTAGAACCTGGTATTTAGGTGAAACGGAGGAACAGGCAAAAGAGCATTTGCCGGCAGGTGACGGAGAAGGGTGAAGAATAGGAAAAATTGGAAGGATTTATGGAGCAGACTTGTCTTTGGATAACAGACGTTAAACAGATCCTATAGCTGCCGAAGGCTCCGCCGTGCCGGAGGCAGAACAAATACCGCCTGAATCGGCGGAATAGAAATTGATGGCACCAAGGTAGGACTGGCTACCATAAAAGGATGGTGCAGGAAGAAGGAGGAACCTATGATAGAGGTTTTAAAAATGCTCTATGGTGATGCCGTGACAGAGGAAAGTCTGAAACGGTTTCAGGAGGAACTTGGGAAAAAATTTGTTCCTAAGTCGGAGTTTAACCAACGGGGCGAGGAGCTGAAAATGCTCCGTGAGCAACTGGCAGAAAAAGAGACCGTGTCTGCCGGTTTAGAGGATGCCGAACAGAAAAACAAGGAGTTGTGGCAGGCTTTAAATGCCATGAAAGAAAAATATGATGGCGAGCTTGCGGCAGCAAAACGAAGAGAGGAAGCTATGAAGTTTCAGAGGGCGTTGGATGACAGCTTAAAGGCAGCTAGGGCACGGAATCTGGTTGCGGTGAAGGCCCTTTTGAACATGGACGGCATTACGCTGGAGGATGGAACACTGAAGGGGCTTACAGAACAGCTCATGCAGCTGAGACAGGAACACGGATATTTATTTGAAGCAGGAGAGGGCAATCTTCAGTTTGTGCGTCCGGCAGTGGGACATACAGGTGTGACACGGGAGGAATTCCAAAACATGGGCTATATGGAAAGGCTAAAATTAAAGAAAGAGCAGCCCAGTCTGTATCAGTCGCTGATTCAAACAAAAACAGGAGGTAATAACTTATGGCAACGTATTTAAATTTTCCCTTTGATGAAGAGGTATTTGTTCAAAGCTGGGATTCAACACCCGACCCCACCAAAGCAGCGATGATTGACAGCGGTGCATTGGTGGAGGATGCTGTGATTGCAGCACGTATTCAGGCAGACGGTTGTTTATATACCGTTCCTTTTTACAGCATTTTAGAGGGCGAGCCTGATAATTATGATGGTGCTACGGACATTACTGCGGCAGAGCCTGTGGGGGGCAGTCAGACCGGCGTGGTTTATGGCAGAGGCAAGGGTTTTACAGCAAGAAACTTTGCAGCAGAACTGTCTGGTGCTGACCCCATGGGTCATATTGCTGCAACAATCGGCAAATATTGGGCGAAGCAGAGACAGAAGGCACTGCTTTCCATTTTAAATGCTATTTTTGGCATTAGTGGGTCTTCTGGGAATGCGAAGAAATGGAAGGATAATCACATTGTGGATTTATCCTCTGCCAGTGCACCTTACACCATTGGTGTTACGGACTTAAATGACCTGGCAACACAGGCACTGGGTGACAATAAAAACCTTTTCTCTCTGGCGATTATGCACTCTAATGTGGCAAAATCACTGGAGAATCAGCAAATGCTGGAATTCTGGAAATACACTGATGTTAACGGCATTCAAAGACCCACCACACTGGCCTCTGTTAACGGTTATACCGTTATTATTGATGATGGCGTGCCCGTGGAAGTTTCATCAGACACCGGTGTGACAACTTACACTACTTATCTTTTGGGTGAGGGTGCTATTCGCACTGCACGAGGTAAAGTTGAGGTGCCGGCAGAGGTATATCGTGACCCGGCGAAAAATGGTGGTCA
Organism: Clostridia bacterium; assembly: GCA_045602005.1. GTDB lineage: Bacteria > Bacillota > Clostridia > UBA1381 > UBA9506 > UMGS755. The sequence goes on along the minus strand of JAZSAS010000042.1, from coordinate 8,188 downwards.
GGATACGCTGTATACCAGAATTAGAGAGACCATTCATCCCAACGGCTTCTCCTTTACTGCGCCGTCTTCCGGTTGGACCAATAGCCCCACAGATGCGCAGCTTTCAGCTTCATCTAACTGGTCGGTGGCATTTGATCCTAAGGCGATTCCCATTGCTAAGCTGGTTACCAACGGCTGATAAGGCGCAAGGTTGCCGGATTTCAGGATGAAACATTCCGGAAATCACGGGGAAGGAGCAAGTTATGGTTCAAGTGGATTATGAATTTTACAGCGAGACCTATGGAGGAACGGATGTGCCTCGAGAGGTTTTTGACCGGTTTGCATATCGTGCCGGCGTTCTGCTTGACAGCATGATTCGGGTCGGAAAAACAGATTTAGATACAGATAAGATGCAACGGCTGCTTTGTGAAATCTGTGACAGACTTTATCATGAAGACAGACGACAGGGAATTGTTCGAGAAAGTCTGGACGGATATGACGTGAGTTATGATACGACGGTTGCAGAAAGCTGTGAGGTTTTGCAGCTGGTGAGACAATATCTTGGCGGTGACGGTGTGCTGTTCAGGGGGCGGCGACTATGAAGATGATGGATACCCTTTTGATCAGGCGGCTGGATCGACGCACAGGCACGGTATTACAGGCTCAGGTGAGCGGCGTATATTGTACAGTGACGGAAGCCATTAGGACAGATGACGGCGGATTTTGTCGGGATGGGCAAATCACTGTGCGGATTCCGGGAACCGGCGGGGCACAGGTGGAGTGTGGTGATGAAATCAGCCGGGCGGGAAGCAATTTATGGTTTACTGCAGTGGAAGTGCGGGATAACCGAAAAAGTGACAGCGGACTTTCTCATTGGAAAGTGATTGGCAGACGGTAGGAGGGAACACTATGTTAGAGAAGATACTTACATTTTTGAAAACTTGCAGTTTCCTTACCAAGCGGCTGTTGGCGGCGGACTTTCTGGAGGAAGGGGAGCATGTTGTCAGTGTGGAAAGCCTGGCCTGTGAACCGGTTTTAGAAAAGTATGTTGACGGGGGCAGTCTCAGGCAGTTTGTTTTCAGACTGTCATCACGAGGACTGAATCATGTGGCAAGACCTGAGGAAATGACGGCGTTTTATGAAAAGGTTGGTCAGTGGTTGGAAAAAGGCGAACGTTTTCCTGATTTAGGCGAGGGGCGGACGGTTCGAAGCTTTGAAGTTTTGAAAACCGGTGCCCTGGCTGACAGAAGTTATAGCAGCAATCGATACGGTATGGATTGCAGGATGATTTATTATGAGGGAAGGGGTGTGAAGGATGAATAAAATTGTGAAACGAAGTGATAAACTGGCGTTTTTTGGTGTAAAGGAAGCCGGTGGAGCGACAATCTATTACCGCATGAAGGGATTTAGTGAAATCTCTACCAAGAAAAATCCGCTGGAGTATTCTCGTCAGTATGTGGATGAGGAATTTGAGCAGTCGGATGTGGTGGGTTACAGCCCCAGTATTTCTTATGCGTTTGACCAGTTTTTGGATGACCCGGTTCATAAGGATTTGGTGTCTATTGCAGAAAATGAATTGCTGGGGGACAGTGCTGTGCGGTCTATTTTGATGGTGGACTTGTCACAAGCTGATGAAACCGGCAGTTGTCCGGCTGTTAAACGGGATTTTTCAGTGATTCTGGATACCGAAGGAAACTCCATGGATGCTTATACCTATAGCGGCACCATGAAGGTGAAAGGCGAGAAGGTATTTGGACATGCAGTGAGCACGGATGAGTGGGAGAGCTGTAGCTTTACCCAGGCATAAAGCGTGTAATTACACGTGAGCTTTCGGCTCATTGGGATGTGCCGGCTCTGCAGGTGTGATGCTTTTTAAATGCGTGCAGAGTCCGGCTCCCGCTTGCATGAAATGAATCGTTTATTGCAGGAGGCTTATCATGTTATCAGGCTTAATAACAGGCAATTTGCCGGAGGAAATTATATGCAGTGGAAAAGGCTATCCTGTTTTCACGGATTTCAGGGCGTGGATTGAGATTGAGCGTGTTTTGTTTGAAAAAGAGGGGAATTTTGCAGACAAGCTGCCTACGTTGTTGACGCTTTGCTATCGTGCACTGCCGGAAACACTGGCGGAGGCAGTGAACGGCATGGCGGCATTTTATGCAGGAGGGGCACCTCGATATCGAGCAGACAAAAGGAAACGATGTTTTCGTCGGCTTTACAGTTTCTCGCAGGATGCTTCCTTGATTTATGCGGGTTTTTATCAACAATATGGAATGGATTTAACGAAGGCACAGTTGCATTGGTTTCAGTTTAAGGCCTTGCTTGCAGGTTTGAGTGAGGATACTCAGTTTGTCAGGGCGATGCATTATCGGGCGGTGGATGTATCATCGTTAAAGAGCAAGGAGCAAAGGCAGTTTTATCGCCGTATGAAGGAACTATATAGATTGCGGGATTATCGGAGCGAAGCAGAACGGGAGGCAGATGTTTCTAAAGCGCTAGAGGACCTATTTTAATAGAGAGGAGGGGGATATATGGCAGACCAGGACAAACAGGTAGAAAAAGAAATTGGTGAAAGTTTTAAAAATATTGGCAAGCTATTGGGTGAAAGTCTGGGGCAAGGAATGGCAGACAGTGCTGGTAGGGTGCGGGGGGCCTCTGATGAACTGAGTCGGGAGCTTTTGGAAAGCCAGAAGTGGTATTATCAGGAAAAAGAGCGGCTGGAAGCGGAAATGGATGCTGCACAGGAAGAGAAATATCGTCGGGAATATCAAAACCGGCTGGCACGGGCAAGGACTGCAGAACAGGCGGAAATATACCGTCAAAATGAAGAACTGCGATTACAGAAAAAAGCCAATGAGGCATATCTTGAAAATTTAAAGGAACATTATGAGACTGTTAAAGCGCTTATTGTTGACAATTTTTCTGAAATTGCTGAGCGAGCCACGGATAGTTTGGAGGAATTTGAAAAGGCCCGTGAAAAAATGGCGGATAAAATGCGGGATTTTGGCGGTTTGTTTGATTCGCAGACGGTAACCCTTTTAAACGCCGGACCGGATGGAAGTAAAATTGTATTTGAGGATACCCTCCTTGATTTGTCGGATGAAAGAGAACAGCTGGAGCAATATGCGGCGCTCCTTGCCCGGGTACAGTCGATGGAGGAAATTCCCAGAGGCATGTTTAATGCGATTCGGGAGCTTTCGGTGGAAGACGCAATTCGTTTCCAGGAAGAACTTTTGAAAATGGATGATGAATCCAGAGAAGCCTATATCGGTGATTGGGAGGCTATTCAGGCTCTGGCAGGGGAAACAGCTGCTCAGAGCTATGCCGAAGAAACCAGGGAGGCTTTAGAGAGCATTGAACAGGCACTTTCTGAGTGGTATGGGACCATTCCGGATGGATTTTTAACAGAGGGTGAATTGTCGGCGGAGGCCTTTGGGAACGGATTTATTAAAAAACTAAAGAGCATGCAGGAGCTTTTAAGGGATTCGATGCTCAGTGTTGTGACAGACAGGTCTTTATCGGAAACATCCGGTAAAGAGTTAAAAGCAGGCGGTTCAAAAAACATTCACTATAACATCAGTTATGTATTGAACAGTGCCGGTGAAACGGTGGCACAGCAGCTTCGTGCGGCACAGAGCCATGCGGAAATTGAGAAGCTGAGAGGGGTATGATGATGGAAATTATTTTTGAAAATGAATCCGGAGCTTTGCATTTCGGTGGTGGCAGAAGTCGATGGAATATAACTGATTACAGTGGTTTTATGATGCCTGAAAAGAATTTTGAAACGATTCGTTATGTTCAGGTGCCGGGTCAAGTGACGATAAGCCAGACTCCGGGGGCGAGACTGATGACCCTGCGGGGGGATTGTTGCGCTGCTGCAGGAGAGATTTCATCTGGATTTGCGGTGTTGAATCAGGCAGGCGAAATGACAATTTTCAGTCGTGGCGTCGTTAGACGCATTGCTGCATACTGCAGTCACTTTGAGATGAAAAAACCAAGGGGCCAATACAGGGAATTTATCATTCAATTTACTGCAGACGACCCATATTTTGAAGGACGTGAGGAGAAAAGCATTCCTCTTTTTCGTCGTTCGGATTTGGTTAGCGGAACATTTACATTGCCTTGTGTGTTTACGGAAAAGACTTCTCGGCAGACTATCAGCAATAATGGTGATGTGGAAACGGAGCCTGTTTTACACATAGTTTGTAATCGTCAGGGTGAGGCACAGGAACAGGAAGGTGTTTTACTTGAAAACCAGACTACGGGCGTCAGGTTTCAGCTGAATTATGCTATGGCAGAGGGCGAAATTATTACGGTGGATGTTCCAAACAGGCAGGTGCGGAGTAATTTGAAAACGGAAGAGAATAATCAGGGAAATCTTTTGGTTTATCTTTCGGAGGATACCTTTCTGCATAAGCTGGCGCTGAGACCGGGTGGTAATTTTTTGATGGCTGCGGTTTTGAATGTAGGCAGCGATATAACAGTGGTGTGCATAATGAAAGAAAAGTATCTGGGAATGGTGATGTAGCGTGGAATATATCAGTTTTTATACCTTTGATTTTCAACCAGTTTTTATTTTGCAGGACCTGATTTCAGTTAATTGGCAGCTACATTTTAATCAGGTGGGCACCTTTGAATTACATACTACCCTTCAGGATGAGTTAACTCGTGTTTTGAGAGAATATCCTTATTTGGTGGCGGTTCAGGGGAAAAAGCAGGCGATTATTACCGGATATCGGCTCTCGGATGAGTGCGTGCTTTACGGACGTACCTGCAATTGGCTGCTTTCTAAGCGGGTGACAGTTGCTTTTGAGAAAAAGACGATGCCTGTTGAGAATTTATGCCGTGATATGGCAGCACAGGCATTTTCTGATGTGCCATCATTTGTGCTGGGGGAGACGGCGGGGTTAAAGAACAAAGTTTCTTTTGAGTTAAAGCAGGATGTGACGACCCTGGAGGCTATTTGCCAATGTCTGGAGCAGGAAAAAGGCGGGCATGAGTTGTGTTTTGATCCATCTGCCGGGCAATGGATTTTTCAAATTCTTTCCGGCAGAAGGCTACCGTTAGTTGTTTCGGAAGATAATCAAAACGCCTACGAAACGGCCTATATAGAAGATTTTCTTGACTATTATACCTGCGGATGGTATGAAGAAGAGCAAGAGGCAGATAGTGAGGGGAATCAGCCGGAACCTGTGCGTACCTATTTGAAGGGAGATGGAAGTCAGACCGGGATTTATCGTTGGGAATGTTTGCTTAGTGGCAATACAGAGGAGGAAGCCAGGCGACAACTACAGAGCCGGCTTTGGAACCAGACTGCAAGAGCCAAAGTGCGAGACATTCAGTTTGGCAGGGATTATCAGTTGGGCGACCTTTTGACAGTGAAGGTTTCTTTAGGAGGTTTTCAAAAATCTCAAGAGAAACGCATAACGGGGGTACATATTTGGTATGAGGCTGATGGCTGCGGTGAGGAACCGAGTTTTGAGGCGGTTTGAAATGTGAAGGAGGAGGGAGAACAATGAGTTATCAGGTGAATTTTACAGACAATCAGTTGGTGACGGCGGAGGCTTTGAATGCTGCTGCAGAGGAATTGGGTGGCGGTGTTCTTGCCTTTCAAGATGATATGACATATGGTGTAGAGGATTTAAACGCAATATCGGGCAGTTTAATTTCTAAAGGTGTGGTCCACGGATGCCGGCTGACAATAGCAGAAGGACAGGTCAAGGTCAATGCCGGTGTTTTGTATATGAGTGATGGAAAACGAGTGGAAATTGATGATGAGGGTGTGCTCCTGGCATATGAGGCAGGCGTTAAAAATTATGTTTGGTTTTATCAGGATATAGCACTAGGCTTGGTGGCACCACGGTGCACTGTTACACCGCCGGAGGGTGAGGACTATGTGGTGTTGGGAGAGATTACAGAGTCTGGGGTGGTTTCCAGGGGTGGAGACAAGGCATTAATGAAACATTCGTATTTGGGGCTCAATCGTACGGAATTTCACACAATTACCTTTGTGTGGAACGAGACTAACCTAGATGAGACCTTGATAGCAGAAATTGAGCTGGACAAGGTGGGATATCGGTTTGTGATTGCCTACTGCGATGAACGTATTGATGAAGAATCTCAGTATCATTGTTTTTGTGGATTTGCAGACTTGACAACCGGAGAATGCTACAGCGTGTTGTCTACACATTATCCTGGAAGCAAATTGAATTGGGGTTCCGCTATGGCCAATAACAATGAAGGTAAACTACATATTTCATATTTTGATGCGACGACCTGGAATTATTGTCGGGCATATCTGCGGTTTGAATTAGGTGAAGATAATGTGCTCAGGGCGTATCGGAGTGGTATGAAAGTAGGGACTGGTCGAACAACTCCCACTCCTAATATAATAACAATTAAATTAAAATTGTGTTAGGAGGTGAAGGGAATGATTGAATATAATATGCGGTTTGATTTACAGTCTGCACGAACACTTTATACAGATATTGTCCTGACTGCAGGAGATGTGCTGGCCTATCGGCTGAATTTTTCTTTTCTTTCAAACAATGTGCCTTATGATGTTACGGGTCACGTTCTGGCGGTTAAGGGAAAACGTTCTGACGGTCAGGTGGTGATTGATCAGGGAGAGGTTACAGCCGACGGCGAGGTTTATTATGAAATGACATCTTCGATGTATGCTGTGGCCGGACGGCTGAGCCTTGAGGTGGCGCTTGTTACACCTTTGGGGGGATATGTGACTACGAAGGAATTGATATTGGAGGTGCGTGCCGGACATGGAGACGGAGATTTAGCGACGGAAAATACCACACCGATTATTGTCAGGCTCATGGACCAGAACATTCGGACAGAACAATCTGTTCACAAGCTAAGTCAAGAGGTTATAGAGCTTGCGGCGGTTCCTGCCCAGGAGAGGGTTTTGAGCGACCAGAGCTATGGAAATGCCTTTCGTGGCACAGCCAAGGGCGAGGTGATTCGTATGGATGATGTTTCGCCGCTTGAGCACACGGTTGGTTGCAAGGTTTTTAGAAAGAATCTTTTTGATATTTCTAAGATAGAGGAAGCGTGTGACGATGCTTTATCAACCAATCCGCCCGTTTTGACGATGAAGACTGTGGACAACGCTTACATTGAGATTGCAACACAAAATTTTTATACGGGTAATGGTTTTATCAGTTCAGGCAAGAAGCTTCGGGAATTATGTCCCCAGTTAGTTGCGGGTAAAACATATACATTAAGTGCCGAAACGGATTCTTCAAATAAATATATATACTTAACTCGCAATGGCGATTATAAAAAGTGGTCATTTGGCATGCCGGCGACTATGACCGAAGAGAAATTAGATTATACCGTTATATTTTATGGTTTGGATAGTGGTTCTGACGGAACCGGCGTGTGTAAAATTTCTAACATACAGATTGAAGAGGGCAAGGTGGCAACAACCTATGCGCCCTATGTTGACTTTTCAAACGTCACCCTTTTAAGGTTAGGTGGCAATTTGATTAGTATGGACAATATTACCAAAATGGGTGCTTACCCTAATACAGTAAAAGATAATGTTGTAACCTTGAAACGAGTGTCTGGAAAACTATTTGGATTTCAGTGTCTATCACCTTTGGGAGGAAAATCGTGGGAAAAAAATTTAAAGGTAGGTGAAACCTACACGTTTAGTGTGGACAGCGTTAGCGACCATGGAGACACGACCTACGGATGGTGTTTTGGTTATAAAGACGGCACAACTTTAATATCAAACAATAAACGTTTATCAACAACCATAACTCTTACACAGCCTATAACAAACGTATATTTTTACGTTGATAACGGCGTAAAGGTTTTTGAGAATGACGTAACCGTAAAGAATCCAAGATGTGAGTTTGGCAGTGCTGTAACGGCAGATGACCCATATAGCTGTGAAACCTATCCTGTAAACGAAGATGGTTTTGTGGATGGTGTCACTTCTGTATCGCCCACTATGACGCTCATGGCGGATGCTGCCGGAACAAGTTTAGAGGTGGAATATAACAGGGATTCCAACAAGGTTTATGACAGATTGGTAAATGCAATTATATCATTAGGAGGGAATGTATAATGTTTCAATTAGGAGAGTTTATCAAAAAGGGTTTGAGTGATGCTGTTGGGAAGATGGCGGACTATCAGGTGATTTTAAATGCTGCGGGGTGGCTTGAAAAGGGCGTTCTTTCGGAGGAGG
>JAZSAS010000041.1:0-7264 GCA_045602005.1 Clostridia bacterium | reverse complement strand
TGAGGCTTGAATTGTTTAGCCACGGCACTGACACCGTCTGCATCTATGGTGCTTACATTAAAATATTCATCTGCCAGGGGAATGCCCACTGCATTAGGGTCATAATCAATAACCCCCACATAATAACCCAGTTCTTTCGCCTTTTTGATCGCCGGAAGCTGAAGAATGGAAGCACCGATAATTAGTAATTTCTTCATTCGCCTATTCCAACCTCTTGATTAACAGCGTTTTCCTTTGCCTGGCGGGAAGGGTCCCCAACAAAGATATTTTCATGCTTTAATACAGAAAATACCGTTTTAAAAAGTATTTTTACATCCAACACAAAAGAAACATGGTCTGCGTAATAACAATCATGTTCAAATTTTTCTGCCTGTGTAATGGAGTTTCTGTAATATGCCTGACTATAGCCGGTTACGCCCGGGCGCACGTTATATCTTTTAATAATTTTCTGATCCACCTGTTCAAAGGGTTTTGTGGCCAGGGTGGGTCTGGGACCTACCAGGCTCATATCGCCTTTTAAAACGTTGATAAACTGGGGCAATTCGTCAACGCTTGTTTTTCTCATTATTTTGCCGATTTTCGTGACTCTGGGGTCATCTTCGCCGTTATATGTAGAACCATCTGCATTTTTTATGTTAGGCGAATTAACCTTCATCGACCTGAATTTATACATTTTGAATGTTTTGCCGTTTTTGCCTCTTCTTGTGGCATTATAAAACACCGGGCCTTTGTCTGTCAGATAGATTGCCGGTGCAACAAAAATAAACGCAATGCCAAACAAAATGCACCCCACTATGCCGCCGATGATATCAATAAATCTCTTAAAAAAATGCTTATACATGAATCACATCTCCAATTATTGATTTATAAGTTTCAATCACATAGGTAACCTCTTCATCTGTTAAACAGGTGTGGAGGGGAAGAGAAATTTCATTTGCAAAATGTGCATAGGCATTGGGATAATCTTTTATATCAAAGCCAAGATTTTTATACGCTGTGTGCATGGGAAGGGGTTTATAATGCACATTGCATGCCACGCCTGCCTCAGCCATTTTAACAATAATCTCATTTCTCTGTTCAGGGGTTATACCCGGAATTCTCGTTAAGTATAAATGTCCTGATGATTGATGTGTTTCTGTGTAGTGAGACAACACTTCCACACCCACAGGTTTTAGGGCACTGTCATAACGCTCAATAATCTCTTTGCGCCGTTTCAGCATTTGCGGATAGCGCTCCATCTGTCCAAGGCCGATCGCAGCGGCAACATCTGTCATGTTGCATTTATACCATGTGCCGATAATATCATATTCCCAGGAGCCCCGTTGTGTTTTGGCAAGAGCATCTTTATTCTGCCCGTGAAGGCTCAGCAATTGAAGACGGCGATAGATTTCTTCATCATCCACACCGTTTATGCTGTTCCAGGTAAGCGCGCCGCCTTCTGCGGTTGTAAGGTTTTTAACGGCATGAAAACTAAAGCTGGAAAAATCTGCTATTGAGCCAACCTGTTTTCCGTGCCAGGTTGCACCGAAGGCATGGGCAGTGTCTGCCATAACAGCCACACGTCCCAGTGCTTGTTGCAATTCGCCTTTTGGATTAAACAGATTTCTTTTTCTTTCTACAATTTCAAAAATTTTGTCATAATCACAAGGAATGCCCGCCAGGTCAACGGAAACGACCGCCTTTGTGTTTTCATTGATAGCCTTCTCTAAGGCCTCATAGTCCATTTCAAGGCTGTCTTTTTGCGTGTCAATTAAGACAATTTTCGCCCCGATATGGTCAATCACAGAGGCCGATGCCGTGTATGTATAGGCACAAGCAATGACCTCGTCTCCCTTACCAATTCCCATAAGTCTCAGTGCCATTTCTGCACAAGCAGTTTGAGAATTCAGGCAAACGCACTTGTTAACGCCCACATATTCAGCTATTTGTTTTTCAAGTTTTTTCGTTCTGGGGCCGGTTGTAATCCATCCGGAACGCAGCGCTTCTACAACCTCACTAATTTCAACGTCAGATATATCCGGGGGAGAAAATTTAACGTTCATGTTTCACACTCCAACCTCAAAATTATTATTTTAATTGATATCTGCAACTTGATGAACTCTTTCTGAATGACCAGCTCTAATATTTAATTTTACGTTTATAATCACGCACCCGGCCTAATATCATTCGTAACAACACCAGTGCATATACTAATTCTGTTATTTTACGTGGGGTTCTTTCGAAATAGCGCTCTACGAACCTTGCTTTATCCTTTTTAAACCCAAAAGGCCCTGGTTTTTCAGGGTCTAAAGCTATTCGTAGTGCAATTTCTGTTTGTTCTATATTATTATTGTAACATTTATAACACCTAAAGTCAATGGAATTTTTAAGAAGAGATTCCGGCAAGCAAAAAGGCTGCAGCAAAACAAATGATTCTGCCGCAGCCTTTTGTTTATTTTTAGTCAAGCAAGCGAATAAATGCGCCTCTGCCGGAAAGTGCCGCTTTGAAAGCCGCCTCTGTCATTTGAGCAGTAACGAAGAACCACTCTCCGTTTTCACTGCCAAGATTTTCAGCACCGGGGAAGGCTTCTATCACGTTTTCACTATCAGCACGAACAAAATAACGGCCGCTGACAGCTTCAGGATCAACCATAATATCTCCTGCATCTTTCCAGAAAAACCGCCTGTTGACATGAAGATGCTTGGCCGCATCAATCACATCAGCCACCACAGCGCTGGCAGTGGGCAGTTTGCCGGCACCACGGCCGTAAAACATGACATCGCCCACGGAATCGCCCCGAACCAAAATAGCGTTAAACACGTCATTCACGCCGGCCAACTGATGATTTTTAGGAATCACCATGGGGCAAACCCGGCTATATACCTGACCGTTTTTCATTTTTGCCACGCCTACAAGCTTAATGACGGAATGATATTTTTCAGCAAAAGCCACATCGCTTTTTGTAATTTTAGTGATGCCCTCGGTTTGAATGTTGCTCCAGTTGATGTAGTTTCCGGAAGCAAGAGATGCCAAAATGGCTATTTTACGGCAAGCATCATGACCCTCAACATCGGCCTCGGGATTCCGCTCTGCATAACCCAAACGCTGTGCCTCAGCAAGGGCTTCTCCAAAGCCGGCACCCTCTTGAATCATCTTTGTCAGAATAAAATTGGTGGTGCCGTTTAAAATGCCATAAATTTCTTCAATTTCATTGGCAGCAAGACACTGATGCAAGGGGCGAATGACAGGAATACCGCCACCCACTGATGCCTCAAACAGGTAATTCACATTGTTTTCCTTCGCAATGGCCAAAAGCTCTGTGCCATGCTCTGCTACCAAAGCCTTGTTAGAAGTTATCACTGATTTGCCTACCAAAAGTGCCGCCTTGGAATATTCATAGGCCGGATTAATTCCGCCCATGACTTCTACAACAATGTTAACCTCCTCATCCTGGAGAATCTGGTCGTAATCCTTTGTGAAAAGCTGGGGTGCTTCATGGTCGGGAAAATCACGCAAATCTAAAATATATTTCACCTGCACCGGTGTTCCGCCGGTTTTTTCAGCAATGCTCTTCTCCTGCTTACGCAGAATTTCATATACGCCGGAGCCAACCACTCCATAACCCAAAATTGCAACGTTTATCATCAGTAACCTCCTGTGTTACACAAATTCCAATATATCCATCTTTTTTATTATATCCAATAATTTGGCGGCGGTCAAGGTTTTTCCAATAAAAAGTGACAAAAACTGATAATTTACCAATATTTTCTGTCTAGGCTTCGGTATTGAATCGCCTCTGCCAAATGGGGCACTTGAATGTTTTCGCTGTCCGCCAGGTCTGCAATGGTTCTGGCCACCTTTAAAATGCGATTGTGCGCCCGTGCTGATAAACCCAACCGGTCGAACACCGATTGCATCAGGTCGCTTTCCGTTTTGCCCAATGCACAGAACTGCTCTGTCATGGGGGCATTCATTTGTGCGTTAGAGAAAACGCCGGGGGTGTCACAAAAGCGCCTTGCTTGTCGGGCTCTGGCTTCATCCACCCGCTGTCGGATATCGGCAGAGGATTCCCCCCGCTTTTTAGACTCTAAATCTTTATAAGGAACAGCCAGCACCTCCACATGAAGGTCAATTCTATCTAAAAGCGGGCCACTGATTTTGGACAAGTACTGATGGATTTGTGCCTCTGAACAGGTGCATGTTCGAACGGGATCGCCATGATAGCCGCATTTGCATGGATTCATAGCTGCCACCAGCATGGTGTTGCAGGGATAACTGAGTGTTGCATTCACACGGGAAATGGTCACAACCCCATCCTCTAAAGGCTGACGCAACACCTCTAAAGCATTTTTGTTGAATTCCGGCAGCTCATCTAAAAACAAAACCCCGTTGTGAGACAGGCTGACCTCACCCGGCCGGGGAACTCTGCCGCCGCCGGAAAGACCTGCCGCTGAAATGGTGTGATGGGGACTGCGGAAAGGGCGCACGGTGAGCAGGGGTGTGTCAGAAGGCAGAATGCCGGCAATGCTGTGAATCTTGGTGATTTCTAGTGCCTCCTCCAGCGTAGGCTGCGGCAGAATGCCCGGCAACCGCTGTGCCAGCATGGTTTTGCCGGAGCCGGGAGAGCCAATGAGCAGCACGTTGTGTCCGCCTGCCGCCGCCACCTCTAAAGCACGTTTCACACTCTCCTGACCACGCACATCAGAGAAATCCGGACAGGACACCTGCTGATGGCGGAACATTTCATCTACATGAACTGTTACCCTCGAAAGAGGCTGAATATGCAAAAAATGACCCATGATTTCTGCCAGTGTGCGGGCAGGATATACCTCCGCGCCGGCCACAACAGCAGCCTCTGCCGCATTTTCCATGGGCAAAATTATTTTTTTAATGCCGGCCTGCACAGCGCAAAGCACCATGGGCAAGGCGCCGGTCACAGGGCGCAGGGTGCCGTTTAAAGAAAGCTCGCCCAAAAACAGATATTCATCCGGCTCGTTGCCTGGCAGCTGACCGGAGCTTCGCAGAAGGCCGATGCAAATAGGCAAATCATAAAACGGGCCCTCTTTGCGGATGTTGGCAGGCGCAAGGTTCACCGTTATCCGACGCTGGGGAAATTCCAGTTCTGAATTTTTCATGGCAGCTCGAACACGCTCTTTAGATTCCTTCACAGCCGCATCAGGCAAGCCCACCACCTCAAAGGCCGGCATGCCATTTGCAATATCTGTTTCCACCTCAACCACATAACCTTCAATGCCTAACAGGCCACAGCTTTTCACTTTTGCAATCATCCCATGTCGTTCCTTTCTGTTGTCACAGTTCCAAAAGTGCCTTGGGGGAGCGGGTCAGATTTTCACAGCCATTTTCTGTGACAATGACCAAATCCTCAATCCGCACACCGCCCAACTCTTTCATATAAATCCCCGGCTCTATTGATACAATCATGCCTGATTCAAGAACATCCTCTGATTTTGGAGATAACACCGGCCGTTCATGAATTTGAAGGCCGGTACCGTGTCCCAGTGCATGGCCGAAAAAGGCACCGTAGCCAGCTTCTTCTATAACCGTCCGTGCGGCAGCGTCGGCCTCTTTTCCCAAAATACCGCTATGAATCGCAAAAAGGGCCGCTTGTTGTGCTGAAAGCACGGTTTCATAAATGCGTCGCTGTTCTTCGGTTGCTTTACCCAGCACCACAGTGCGGGTCATGTCGCTGGCATAGCCGTTTACAAAACAGCCGAAATCCATGGTAACAAAATCACCCTTCTCCAGCTTTTTGTCTGTTGCCACACCATGAGGCATGGCAGAGCGCAAGCCGGAGGCACAAATAATATCAAAAGAAGGTGCCTGAGCACCGTTTTTCCGCATATACCATTCAAGCTCTAACGCAATATCCCGCTCTGTTACACCGGGCCGAAGCAACGGCAGCACATGGGCAAAGGCTTCGTCAGCCAGAGTCGCCGCCTGACGGGTGAATGCTTTTTCCTGTTCATTTTTCTTACTGCGTTGCCGCAAAATTTCTCTGCTGAAAGGCTCCCACCGAACACCCGGCAACTTTTCCGTTAATGCCAGATACTCTGCTGCGGTTACGAATCCATCCTCATAGCCAACACTTGCCGGCTTGTGTGTTTCTAGATAATCCGCCGCTTTTGTTTCGGCAATATCTATCACCTGAAAATCTGGTGCCTCTGCTGATGCTTGCACCAGATACCGGGAATCAGTGAACAGCAATCGGGCGCTCTCTGTTAGCACCAATGCACCCTCGCCACCGGTGAATCCGCTATAATAATATAGATTTTCCGGCGAGGTGATATATATGGTTTTCACAGGCTGCGATGACAGTAAACACGAAATTCGTTCTATATACATAAAAGGCTCCTTTTCACAAGTTCCTTCCTTCATTGTACCACTTTTTTCATATGTTTTCAACCGTTTTCATAGGATATAAAGAACAGAATTATTTTCTCTGATGGGATGATGTGAAATGAAAAAATTTTTAAAAGAAAATTCGATTCAGCTTCTGTTTTTAGCACTACTTAGCCTGTTGTTTATTTTTTGGGGACGGGTGATTCTCCGGGAAATTCAGTTCAACAGTCACACACAGAACCTAAACACCTTAGAAGCTCGCCTGTTGTGTCTTAAAAGCTTCGGCTGGGAAGTGGACCCCGGCAGTGAAACAGAACGCACCGTTTCCATCCCCGCCCCGCTGGACGCTGTTTATATAAAATACAATAAATTACAAACACCCAGCGGTTTCAACCTTGAGCGGTATCAAGGAAAATCTGCCACCTGCTACACCTACCGTACCCTCAATTTCCCTTACGAAACGCCGGAGCCGGTGTTTGTTAATCTCTTGATTTATGAAGGCACACTGATTGCCGGCGATTGCATGACAACCGCACTGGATGGATTCATGCTGCCGCTGGACAGGAAATTTCTGCACCAATAAATATCCCCCTGTATAACGGGGGTTTTTCATTTTCGGGCATAGCCCTAATACTACTGACAACGCTACATAGCGTTTTATATTGGCCTGCCAGCCATGCAACTGCTACTTGCTACCCATAAATGGGTTATTATAGGGAACTCCTTGGTAATTCTTGCGGAATAAAAACAGGCTCCCTTGAGGCTCCCTTGAGGCTCCCTTGTGGCTCCCTTGAGGCTCCCTTGAGGCTCCCTTGAGGCTCCCTTGTGTAAAGGGAGCTGTCAACGAAGTTGACTGAGGGATTGATTCTTGCCCCAAAATAAGGTCGCCTTTATCCCTCCACCACCTTCGGTGGTCCCCCTCCC
>JAZSAS010000040.1:0-23631 GCA_045602005.1 Clostridia bacterium | reverse complement strand
CCAGTAGGCGGTGTAGCGGCAAAGGTGTCTGCCGCCAAAGACTCAGGTGTCACAACGGTGTTTATCCCCAAGGATAACAGTCGAGATATTTTCCACAGCATGGAGATTGATGTTGTTCCCGTGGAGCATATCAGCGAAATTTTCGACCGGCTCTTTGAGCATCCGGCAAAATCATTGCCTCTATCCGCTTCCGCAGCCGCAGCACCAGCAAGTCTCATCAGTGCGCAAAGTGCTGCGGAGTAACAACCTCAGCTGTTGTCCCTTTTTTCTTTTGTTTTTGTAATAAAATCCTCCGGCTCACAATATACATGTAGTAACATGTACGATTTGTGATGCAGTAAAGGAGGAACAGTCATGGAAAGCTATAACATATATCAGGATATAGCAACCCGGACAAACGGCGACATTTATGTGGGCGTGGTAGGCCCTGTGAGAACCGGAAAATCTACTTTTATTAAAAAATTCATGGACCTTCTGGTGATTCCCAACATTGAAAATGCTTACAGTCAGGAGCGGGCCAAGGATGAACTGCCCCAAAGTGCCGCCGGAAAAACCATTATGACAACAGAGCCCAAATTCATTCCCAATGAGGCTGTGGAAATTTCACTGGGCGAGCAATCTAAAATGAAGGTGCGCATGATTGATTGTGTGGGCTATATTGTAGAGAGTGCACAAGGACATTTGGAAAACGATGCACCCCGCATGGTCAGCACACCCTGGGCCAAAGACCCGATTCCCTTCGGTGAGGCCGCCGAAATCGGGACGAAAAAGGTTATCAATGAGCACTCCACCATTGGTCTTGTTGTGACCACTGACGGCAGTATTACAGACATCCCCCGTGAGGATTACGTAGAAGCCGAGGAGCGGGTTGTTAACGAGCTCAAGGCCATTAATAAACCTTTTGTGATTCTGTTAAACACCAAATATCCCACCAAAGCTGAAACAGAAGAACTGCGCATGTATCTTGAAGAACGCTACAACGTTCCGGTTTTGGCTGTTAACTGCGCTGAAATTACGGAAAGTGAAATCAACACCATTATGCGTCAGGTGCTTTTCCAGTTCCCCATTCGGGAAATCAGCATTGCCATGCCCAAATGGATTGATGTTTTAGACGATGGCCATTGGTTGAAAAAGGGTATTTATGATTGCATTTTATCCTCCATTTCCGGTTTATATCGCATTGATAGTTTAGAGAATTTGAAAACTTTGGTGGGAGAATATGAATACATCAGGAGTGCCGAAATTACAGAAATTAATCTGGGTACCGGCACAGCAACCCTCACATTAACCACCCCCGACGGACTGTTCTACAGAATTGTTAAAGAGTCCTCCGGCTTTGATATCGATGGCGAGGATAAGCTCATGTCGCTCCTTTCCGAAATGGCACAAATCAAAAAGGAATATGATAAAATTGCCTTTGCCCTTCACGAGGTGCAGCAGAAAGGCTACGGCATTGTGACACCAACCATCGACGAGCTGCGGTTGGAAGAACCGGAAATCGTGAAGCAAGGCAGCCGTTTCGGTGTGCGTCTCAAGGCCTCTGCTCCTTCCATTCACATGATTTCAGCAAATATTGAAACTGAGGTTAGCCCTATTGTAGGAACAGAAAAACAGTCTGAAGAATTGGTGCATTATCTTCTGGAAGAATTTGAGACTGACCCCAAGAAAATCTGGGAATCTAACATTTTCGGAAAATCTCTTCACGAATTGGTCAACGAGGGCTTGCATAATAAGCTCTACCGCATGCCTGATGAAGCGCAAATGAAGTTACAGGAAACACTTCAAAAAATCATCAACGAAGGCAGCGGCGGATTAATTTGTATTATACTGTAAAAGAACCCGACATCCCATTTTGGAATGTCGGGTTCTTTTGTGAATCGCTATTGGGTATTCTATTCTGACTCCGGCTCTTTTTTGGCCACTTTGTTTGACAGGTTCAGTTTGCCATCATCTAAATAATCCTCCGCCAGCATGCGAATAGCGGCAATCACCGGCACACCGAAAATCATGCCCCACATACCAAACAAACCGCCAAAAATCAAAATGGCAAAAATGACCCAGAAAGGTGTTACACCAACGGAATCTCCCAAGATTTTCGGACCCAGCCAAATGCCGTCAAACTGCTGCAATATAAAAATAAACAGCGTTGTCCAAATGGCAGGATAAATGCCGTCTACCAAAAGGGAAACCAAAACTGCCGGCACAGCACCAATAAAGGGGCCGAAATAAGGAATCATGTTAAACACCATAACAATCACACCCATCAGCGCTGCATAGGGAACACCCAACAAAGAAAAGCCAACAATTGCCAAAATACCAATAATCAATGAATCAATCATTTTGCCAAAGAAAAACTTATAAAAAATACCGCTGATACGGCTGATGTAGCCTCCCACTTTGTTCATGGTTTTTGGTTTCATAAAGTAACCAAAAACCACCCGAACAATCCGGAACAGTGCATCACGCTCTAATAGCGCATAAGCACACACAACGATACCCATCAGCCAATCCATCAGCACATCGGTAACGCCCTTCACACCCTTTAAATAACTCCAAACATCTTGCATAAAAATGTTCTGCAACAAATTTGAAAGATTGATGCTCCCCACCAATTCATTCAGGTGCAGTTGCTCTAAAAGTCCGCCTTCACGGGTCAAATCATTGGTAAACGCATTGATTTGTGTTACATAATCCGGCAATTTACTCAAAAAGTCTGTCAAACTGGCAGACAGCCGGGGCAAAATCACACTAATGGCAATCAACACAATGGCAACAAAACCGAAATAAACCGTTAGAACTGAAATTGTTCGTTTCCGCTTAACAAGAATAGGATTTTTTCTTTTTGAAAGTTTGTTTTCAAGGTTCAACGTTGCCGGATAGAGAAAAAACGCCAGAATAAAGCCGATAATAAAAGGGGTGAATAGCGAAACAAAGCCACCCAGTGCTGAAAAAACACCGGGAAGATTATCAAAGGTTTTATAAACTGTGATAAGTGCCACTCCAAACAAAAAAGCACCCAACCATCTTTTCCAGTAATCATTGTTTTTGTTCACTTTACATCCTCCTACTGTTTCAAAAAGCGGTTCACAATGTAATCATGTGCCTCTGTCTCCACTTTATCATCCAAATTTGAAAGAGCAGGTCTTTCACCGTATTTCCGAAGCAGCGCCCGAGTCAGCAATTCGTCTGTCAAAACAGGGTTTTTAGGCAAAAGAGGTCCGTGAAGATAGGTGCCCAGCAGATTTTTATACACCACACCGCAGGTGGAATCCTCACCGTTGTTTCCATGACCGTAACGCACGGTGCCAAAGGGTTTGTGATTTCCGATATATGTTCTGCCGCTATGGTTCTCAAACCCAACGAAAAGATTTTCCTTACCGGTCACATTAGAGCTGATAATCACATCTCCAATCAGCCGTTCCTCGCCCCATTCGGTGTGAATATCTAAAATGGAAAGACCCTCTATTATCTCGTCCTTTTGCTTATAATAAGTGCCCAAAAGAGGATATCCGCCGCAAAGAGCAAGCAGCACACCCCCTGACTCCACATAGTCGCAAATCGCCTCTCTGGCAGAACGCAGCTGCCGGCAAACCATTCGCTGCTCCCTGTCAGAGCCGCCGCCTAAAAGCACAATATCTAAAGATTTAAAATCAATGGTTTCCAACTGGTTATGTTCAATAACGTGAGCATCAATATCCCGCCGGAGCAACCGGTTTTTCAGAGCCAGAATGTTTCCCTTGTCACCATACATATTCAGCATATCAGGAAACAAATGGCCAATCACTATTTTTTTACGCTCCATGCTCTGTCCCGCCTTCCAGTTCTTTTAAAATTTTCTGCATGGGAAACGTTGCCGTATAATTAGCCAGTGCATAACACACCGTTCCCTCTCCTTGCACCAGCGCTCTAAGAGCCTCTTTAGCATCATACACCTTGAGCAGGTTACTTTCAGCAAAACCGGCATATTTCATGCGCAATTGCAGTTCATCTGCCCGAATGCCGCTGACCACAAGCCGACGCACACCGCCGGATATCAATCGTTCAAAATCCACATCCCACAGCCAGGAAATATCTCGACCGTCAGAAGGGTTATCGTTAACAGCAATTAAAACATCTTTTTCTCTTGCATCGGTTAAAACTGCCGCTATGGCCTGGTTAA
The DNA here is from genome assembly GCA_045602005.1 of Clostridia bacterium. Classification (GTDB taxonomy): domain Bacteria; phylum Bacillota; class Clostridia; order UBA1381; family UBA9506; genus UMGS755. The sequence goes on along the minus strand of JAZSAS010000040.1, from coordinate 19,472 downwards.
AACCCGCCGGATTTTTGGCAAGATTTAAAACCACCTGCTTGTCACAAACCGTGAATGCCTCCATTCTGCCCACTTGAGGTTGATAAGCAGATAAAACCGCCTGATGGTCAGGCGCTTCTCCCAGTGATAAAACCGCCCCGCAGTAAGACAGGGCAATATTATAAATATTATAAAACCCACGGTAATTCACCTGGAATAAAGCAGTTTCTCCCTGATAGTCCAGTGAAAAGGCCAATCCGTTGGAAAGCTCCACATCATGAACACGAAAATCAAGGGTATGCCGCCGAAAGCCACAACCCGGGCAATGGAATTTTCCCAACTGACTGTAATGATAGTATTCATAAGAAAGCTGCTTGCCGCAAAACATGCAAAGCCGCCCTTCTCGGGTTTCATCCTGACCGGCTCCGGTGTCCTCATCCACACCCACATAACAACAGATGCGGTCTGTGTTTTCTCCAAGCTGTGCAACCAGCGGATCGTCACCATTTAACACAAGTCTTGTCTGTGGCGAAAGCGACAATGCACGGCGAATGTAATCTAATGTCAGCTCCACCTCGCCATACCGGTCTAACTGGTCACGGAACAAATTTGTAATCACCATAGTAGTGGGTTTGATGTGACGGAGTACCTTGACGCTGGAGGCCTCATCCACCTCAAGGCAGGCATAATCTGCGTTGAGTCTTCCCAGTAAATCTGCTTTTTCTGCAAAAGCACAGCAAACGCCCATAATCATATTGGCACCATAGTCATTGCAAACCACACGATATCCCTTTGATTGTATGAAGGCTGAAAGCAAGTTGTTGGTTGTTGTTTTTCCATTGGTTCCGCAAACCACGATGATGTCTTTTTTAACCTGAGCAGATAACAGCTCTAACACCTGAGGGCAGATGGTCATAGCCAGTTGTCCTGGCATAGAAGAACCCTGTTTCCCCAACAAACGACTGGCAAAAATCGCCAACTTGCATGCCCAGATGGCCAAAATGAGTCGAATTCTCATTATGTCTCCCCGTTTCCGTATAATTTCCTATATTTATTATACACCATTTTCACTGTAAATCAAGCTGTTTCGTGATGATTCTTTGATTTTTTCTTGTAGATTCAATCACCAAATCCCGCCGCATTCATATCATGTAGTATAACGACGAAAAGGAGGTAAACAGTTATGGGATGCAACAATGGCTTATTCGGCGGTTCTAACAACAGCTGCCTGTGGATCGTTCTGATCATCATCCTCTTCTCATGCTGCTGCAACGACTAATCAAGGCAATAAGCAGAGGGTAACGTAAAAACCGCACAGAGCTAATAAAGTCCTCCTGAAGATTTTAGCATACACTGCGAAATAAAGTTAATGTGAATCATTTTACGTCTACCCAAAAGGGGCTTTCGCTTCTGCGATGGCCCCTTTTTTCTGTCTTTAGTTCTAAATGCATGCGGGGCTTAATATGATAGGATAAGAGGTGACATTATGGACAAGGGTAAACATATGATTCTGCATCAACTACCGGAGGCATATCGCCGGCTTCTCTCCTCTGTTTCGTTCAACGGATTGGAGGAAATACGGTTTCGCATTGGCAGACCTGTTTGTCTTTATTATCATAACCATCATTCATTCATTTCCGACAGCCACCCCCTCACGGAAAAAGATACACTAGAGGGACTTGCTTCCACCTTGTGTAACCATTCGATTTACGCCTATTTAAACGATTTAAAGGACGGTTTCATCACCCTGCGAGGCGGTCACCGCGTGGGACTTTCAGGAAAATGTATTATAAAAGACGGAAAGATAAGCGGTTTGACTGCCATCTCCGGTGTCAACATACGCATTGCAAGAGAATATATCAGTTGTGCTGCAACACTTGCACCTCATCTCAGAACCCAAAGCGGCATTCAAAACACGCTGTTAATTTCACCGCCACAATGCGGAAAAACAACCTTTTTACGGGATTTGGCACGAATTTTTTCTGCAGAATTTAAAATCACCATTGTGGACGAGCGTTCTGAAATAGCCGGCAGCTATGAAAGCGCTCCCCAATTTGATATTGGCATGCAAACCGATGTTTTAGACCGCTTTCCCAAATCTTCGGGCATGCTGCTGGCTCTTCGCTCCCTGTCTCCCCAGATTTTGATAACAGACGAGCTGGGAGACACTGAGGATATTGAAGCCATTCGAAAGGTCAGCGGTGCCGGTTGTAAGCTGATTGCTTCTGTTCACGGTGATAATGCAGAGGAACTGAAACGGACAAAAAGAGAGCTTTTATCCTTTTTTGATATAGCTGTTATCATGGGACGACAAAATGGCTTGCCGGCCGTTTTATCTATAGAGGAGCTGAAATGAATGCTAAAATTACTGGGTGCCCTCCTTGTTATTGCCGCTTGCGGGGCGTTGGGCATGAAACATGTTTTTAAAAAACGAGAAACCATTACCGCCATCCGCCAACTGCGGGATACTCTGTGGGAAATTGCCCGTTCCATTGGATTTCAGCTGGAGCCACTGCCTGATATACTCCGTCGGTTAAACCGAGACATGCAACCGGAGCAGGACTCTTTTTTGGGATTATTGGCACAAAAAGCTGAAGCAGATTCCAGCCGGCCGTTTTGCCAAATCTGGCAGGATGTGCTGGAGGTTTTTGCAGAAAGCAAAGACCTGCCACACGAAATCAAAAGCGGTCTTGCACAGTTGGGCGAATCTCTGGGGAAAATGGACTATGAAACCGAGCTGCAACGCCTTCATTCCGTTACGGCATTTCTGGACAACCAATTGACTCAAACCGAAGAAGCCAATGGAAAAACAGAAAAAATGGTTAAAAGTCTGGGCGTTATTTTGGGGATTTTTATTGTGATTCTGTTTTTATAAATACAAAAGCCACAAAGGAAAGGAATGTGTAACATGGGCGTTGATTTAATCTTTAAAATAGCCGGCATTGGCATTGTGGTCAGCGTGCTGAATCAGCTGTTGATTCGCTCTGGGCGGGAGGAACAAGCCATGATGACCACGCTTGCAGGGTTAATTGTGGTGTTGCTCATGATGCTGAACGAAATCAGCTATCTGTTTCAGACCATTAAAACCATCTTTAATTTGTAGCCATGGATATGATTCAAATCATCGGCATCGGCATCTCCGGTGCTGTAGCCGCAATTCTTTTAAAAGAATACAAGCCTGTGTATGCTGTTTGCGTAGGCGTGATGACTGCTGTTATCATTTTCTGGCTCATGCTTTCAGAAATCAGCTATATTTTCGATGTGATTGGCATAATTTCATCAAGACTCGAATTAGATGCTGAATATATTCGCACCATCATTCGCATCATCGGCATTGCCTATCTTTCCCGGTTTGGCTGTGAAATTTGCCGTGATGCCGGTCAGAATGCCATTGCACAGAAAATTGAATTAGCAGGCAAAATCATGATTGTAGCCGCCAGTGTGCCGATTTTAACCTCGGTGCTCAATCTTTTGATTGGCATATTGCCAGGGTAAGAGGTGAACACAAATGAAAAAAATTCTGACTTTTATTTTGACAGCACTTTTGTTATGCTGTCCCGCTTACGCAGAAGAGACCCAAACCGAAAATATTCTGGCAGAAGTGTTAGATGAGGCCTCGTCGATTCAATCGCCCGGTTTTGACTTTGCCGGTACAGCACAAAAGGCTGCTTCTGGCGAGCTTTCACTCTCCTTTGAAGGTATGTTAACATCATTGGCAGATTTATTGTTTGACGAAATCAAAAATAACCTCTCTATTTTGATTAAAATGCTGGTTCTGGCAGTGCTGGCCGGTGTGCTTTGCAATCTGCAGCAATCCATGCCAGGAGACAGCATTGCAGAAATCAGCTTTTTAGCCTGTTTTGCTGTGATTGCAGGACTTTCTGTAACCATTGTTGCCGACCTGATGACACTGGCAACAGACACAATAGGCAGTTTAATGCTGTTCATGTCCTCTCTAATGCCGCTCATGAGCAGTTTGGTGCTTTCGGCACGTCAGGCTGCCTTTGCCGGCTTTTATCCTGCCCTCTTTGCCTCCATGCAAGGTTTCACCGCCATTTGTCAGCATGTGTTTCTGCCGCTGATTACGGTCATCACGGCTCTTTCTGTTATCAATGCCATGAGCGGACGGTTTCACATCACCCGTTTAATTGATGTGGCACGTCAAATCATTAAATGGGGCATCGGCCTTTTGCTCACGGTTTTTGTGGGAATTTTAAGCATTCACAGCTTTTCCGCCTTTGCCGCCGGCAGCGTGGCAGGACGAACAGTGAAATATGCTCTGTGTAACTTTGTTCCATTGGTAGGCAATGTGCTGGCCGAATCTGCCGAGGCGGTCATCAGCAGTGTGCGGCTCATTCGTGGTGCCATTGGCATCACCGGCGTTCTGGCTTTGATTTTTATCTGTTCCGCACCTCTTGTGAAAATTCTGGCGGTATCAGTTTTATATCGTTTTGCAGCCGGCATTGCAGAGCCTGCCACAGATAAACGAATTATTCGTCTTTTAATGGACCTGGCGGGGAATATCACTTTAATTTTTGTCATTATTTTAATGGTCTCAGTTATGTTCATCATCAGCATTGCTTTGTTGTGCGGATTAATGATTTAGGGAGGAAAAAATGAGTTTTCTCAATGAATATGCCGTTTCCATCATCGTTGTGTCGGTGCTGGCAATTTTGCTGGAAAACCTGCTACCTGCAGGCAACAATAAAAAATATGTCAATGTGATGATTGGCCTTTTGGTGATGCTGGTAATTTTAACCCCCCTGACCCGGCTGCCTCATTACAACGAAACCTTTATCTTGCCGGAATTGCGTCTTGATGACACAGACCTTTCTCTGTCACCCAAGCCCTATGTTGCAGAAAGCTTTGAAAAAAAACTGGCTCTTGCAATTAGCGAGGATCTGCACAGCCGTTTCGGGGTGGCCACCAGTTGCCGTGTATCCTGCCACATCAACGAAGAAGGCCAAATTACCGGCATTCGGCACATACAGCTTGCTCCCTATACCCCAGAAATGGGAACATACATAGCCGCAAACTACGGATTTAAGGAGGAGATTATAACCCCATGAAGCCGAGTTACGAAAAATTTTTAAAAAAAATTACGAATACCAAGGGGCTTGTCATCATATTATTGATAGGGGTCGGACTCATGTTGATTCCCGGGCTTTTCACCGGAAAACAAAAAACAAAAACAGAGGCCTCGCCACAGGCTACCGCCTTTGACTACCCCGCCTACGAAAAGGAACTGGAAAAACGCCTGGCAGAGATTTTAAACACCATTCAGGGTGTGCATCAGGTGAGTGTTATGATTACGCTAGAAGACAGCGGTCAGGTCTACTATGCACGGAATGAAACCGTAGACGAGAAAAACACAGAAGATGGTTCACTATCAGAGCAATCAATGCAGGCAGACGGCTCACTGGCTCTTAAAAACGATGTAGGTGGCGGCCAGTCACCTGTTTTATTAAAAACAGGATTGCCCCGTGTTTCCGGTGTGTTGGTCACGGCCAAAGGTGTGGAAAACCCTAATGTGCAGGCAGCGGTTATCGGTGCTGTGAGGGCCGTTTTAAATGTTAGCGCCCATCGGGTGCAGGTGCTCAGCAAGGCATAAGATTTTATATAATGGAGGATGCATATGAAACTGTTAGAAAGAATGAAAGAAAGAGTCCCGAAGAAAGCCGAACGAAAAAAAAGACGCATGGTGGTGCTGCGAAAACAACAGGTCACAGCTGTTGCCCTGTTAATTCTGGTGGGAATTGCCGGCTATTTAAACTGGAGCTTTCGTCAAGATGCCGTAGACCCGGAGGTTGCCGCTGTTTACAGTGAAGTAACGAAAAAGCTGGGACAGGCGCAAATGGTCAGCGGCACAGCAAATGAACCCGTGCCCACAGACACACCCACCACAAATGATTACTTTGCACAGGCAAAACTTGAGCGTGATATTAAGCGAAGTGAATCTATGGATATGCTCACAAAAATTCTGGACGCTCAAGAAACAGATAAAGAAGCCAGAAATCGTGCTGAAGATGAGATTCACATGCTGGCAACCTATACGGAAAAAGAAGTGATGATGGAAAACCTGATTAAAGCAAAAGGCTATGCCGACACAGTTGTGTTCATGGGCGAAAATCTTATCAGCATTGCTGTGAAAAGCGAAGGACTGAATGAAATTGATGCCGCCGTGCTGCAAGACATTGCCATTGGCGCAACGGCCTACCCTGTGGAAAAGATTAAGATTGTGGAAATTCAATAAGGTGGGCATATGTTATTTCAATAAAAAAGAGGCTGTGACAAAATAGTTTTCACGGAGTGTTTCCAACCCCCTGTTTTGTCACAACCTCTTTTTAATTTAATAATAAAACGAAACTGTTCCGTCATCTTTTCGTTCTGCCGTAAAATGACAAAAAGGATAGTGGCTGCAGCCTAAAAATTTTCCCTTTTCACCGGTTTTTTCTACCAACCGGCCGCCACAATGAGGACAAAGACCATTTGTGACAGTTTCAATTTTATCAGGCTGCAAAAGTTCATCATACACAGCCCGACGCTCTGATAAACTTCTTTTGAAATCCTCCGGCACAGCCAGGCGGTTTCTTCCTGTGCATTGAACGTACCCTTTCTCAGAGGTGTCAATACAAAACATGCACGACAGACAATCCTGCTCTAAATTGGCATAGGCTTTGCCTTGATATACCCGCTCCTCTATGGGACAACCCTGCACATGCTTAAGCTGTCCGTAGCACATCACCGGCAGTTTGTCTGATGCTTGCAAAAAAGAGGAGAAAATCTTGTGGGCATATACATTATACAGCCAGGCTTTATTCAGCGCACCCTCTATTAGCTGTTCCTGTAAATCAAGGGATGGTTCAATTGCCACCATCAAGGCTGATACTTCCCCGTTTTCCAACTTCTCAATGAGTGTTTCATCAGGATTAACAGAAACCACGAGGGGTTTATTGCCGGCGGTCAGCAGTAACACATCATCTGCAAGCTGACAATCTGTCACTTCAATCCGCCTTGCAACTGAAAGCAGAACGGGTTCTTTATCAGAATAGAAGGAAAGAGTCAGCTCCGGCAAAACAAAAGTACCTGTCTGCCGGATGAGGCCCGCCGCCTGACGTAATAATCCCTCCATCTGTCAATCACTCCGTTTCTAATTCAACATTTCTAAAAATTCTTCTATCGTTAAAACCGGCACGCCCAGACTCTGTGCCTTCGTCAGCTTGCTACCCGCATCACTGCCGGCCAGCAGATAATCTGTTTTTTGTGATACACTTCCTGCCACAGAACCGCCGTTTTTCTCCACCAGCTCTGTCAACTCATTGCGAGACATTTCCTCGAACTTACCGGTGATGACAAACTTCTTTCCAGAAAGCTTTTGGGTGCTGTCTGCCGCTTCATGATGCGTCATGTTCACGCCTGCAACCTGCAAACGGCGAACCAACTCACGGTTGTGAGGATTCTGGAAATATTCATACACATAGGTCGCTGTTTTTTCGCCGATTTCGTGTATCGCCGTTAAATTCTCCACCGATTGTTCCATAAGATTTTCTACTGTTCTAAATGCCTTAGCTAGCAGCATTGAAGAACGCTGGCCGTTCAGCCTGATGCCCAAAGCAAATAACACCCGTGACAAATCTCGCTCTTTAGAGGCCTCAATGGCTGCTAATAAATTATCCGCCGATTTTTCACCGAACCGTTCTAAAGACGTTAATTGCTCTTTTTGCAGACCATATAAATCCGCCGCTGATTGAACCAAACCTGCCCCTGTGAGTTGCTCTATCACGGCTGGTCCCAAACCCTCAATATCCATAGCATCACGGGATGCAAAATGCTCCAGATTTCGCTGCAATTGTGCCGGACAGTTACTGCCTGTGCACCGATACACGGTCTCGCCCTCTGTTCGTTCAATGGCCTCGCCGCATTCCGGACAGATATCCGGCATGGAAAATTGCCGTTCTGTGCCGTCACGTTCCTCCACTGCCACCTGAGTAATCTCCGGAATGATATCGCCCGCCTTTCGCACATAGACCATGTCGCCGATTCTGATATCTTTTTCCCGAATATAGTCCATGTTGTGCAGCGTTGCACGACGCACGGTAGAGCCTGCCACCTGCACCGGTTCTAAAACTGCGTTGGGAGTGATGGCGCCGGTACGTCCCACCTGCAAAACAATGTCTGTTAGTCTGGTTTTCTTGGTTTCTGCCGGAAATTTATAGGCTACGGCCCAACGAGGACATTTGGAAGTTGAACCAAGCTGCATGCGCTGGTCTAATCGGTCAATTTTTAAAACGGCACCATCAATTTCAAAAGCCAGCGATTCCCGCTCCCTGCCAATTTCCAGCACACGGTCAAAGGCCGCCTCTGCCGTTTCATACACACTGATTTGCGGCACAATCTTAAAGCCCAATTTTGCAAGATATGAAAGACCTTCATGGTGGGTTGTAAAGGTTAGACCCTCGCATCGCTGAATGTTGAAAATATAAGCATCCAGCCGCCGTTTGGCACAAATAGCTGAATCCAGCTGACGCAAACTGCCTGCAGCTGCGTTCCTGGGGTTAGCAAACAGCGGTTCTTTTGCCTTTTCTCTTTCCAGATTAATTGCTTCAAAATCTGCCTTCCCAATAAACACCTCACCTCGCACCTCTAAATAAGGCACCGGCTCAGAGAGCCTCAGAGGAATGGAGTGAATGGTTTTCAGGTTTTGTGTTACATCTTCGCCCACTCGGCCGTCACCCCGTGTGGAGCCACGAACAAACACACCGTTTTCATATTCAAGGGAAACAGAAAGACCGTCGATTTTATACTCTACACCATAGGCATAGGGTTCGTCTAATGCCTCTGCCACTCTGGCATCAAATTCCATGACCTCTTCACGGCTGAAAGCATCATTCAGGCTCTGCATGAGAACTTGATGTTCCACCGGCAAAAAGCCCTCTGAAACCTGCCCCACAATTCGTTCTGTTGGTGAAGTCGGGTCTTTAAATTCAGGGTGTGCAAGCTCTAAGGCCTGAAGCTTTCGCAGTGCCATGTCATATTCATAATCTGATATTTCAGGGGCATCCAGCACATAATACCGATGAGCATGATAATGTAAAAAAGCTGTCAGCTCCTGCATTTCTTTCTGAATCACAATTCCTACCTCCCTATCCTACAAAAAAACTCTGCATGCTAGGGCAGAGTTTTTTTGTTTATCTTAAGATTTCGGGTTTACAATATCACGCCAGTCCAAATCGCCCCGTTCCATGCCTCGCACCAACACCTCAGCTGTAGCCACATTGGTCGCAAGGGGAACATTATGCACATCACAGAGCCTGAACAAAGCGGAAACATCCGGCTCATGAGGCTGAGCCGTTAAGGGATCACGAAAGAACAGCACCAAATCAATTTCATTATAGGCAATCCGTGCACCAATCTGTTGGTCACCGCCCTGAGGGCCGGATAGAAACCGATGGATTTCAAGGCCGGTAGCCTCGCTGATTAACGTGCCCGTGGTGCCAGTTGCACACAAAGCATGTTTCTCTAAAATTCCTTTATATGCTATACAAAACTGAATCATCAGTTCCTTTTTTTTATCATGTGCAATAAGTGCTATGTTCATGCTAATCTTTCCTCTCCATGTTCATGCACAGGTGTTTTAAACTACAACCTATGCACTCTGCTTGCCCCGGATGCTTTTCACCGGAATGCTGGCAACCAGTGCAGGGACAACTGCTGTCTGTTCTTCGTTTTCTGTCTGTGTAAGTTGAATGTCAAGGCTGCCTTCATCAATTTCCACATATTCTGACAAAACCCTGATAATATCTTCTTTAATGGTTGCCAAAAGTGCAGTACTGATTCCACGGTCGCCCATTAAAACCAGCCTGAGCCTTTCTCTGGCAATATCTTTGGATTGTTTTTTGGAGAAAAACCGATTGAAAAATCCGGTCATGACACACCCTCCCTTGCAAACAGCTGACGCACACGGCTGAAAAAGCTATCACGCACGCTGAGTTCCAGTAAAGGCACCGTTTCTCCCGTAATCCGCCGGGCAATGTTCCGGTAAGCAAGAGATGCTAGGGATTTGCCATGCAACACAATGGGTTCACCCCGGTTTGCACTGACAATAACAAGCTCATCATCAGGCACAACACCTAATAAATCAATATTTAAAATATCAGTAATATCCTCAAGATGAAGCATATCACCACGACGAACCATCTCCGGCCTTATCCGATTCACCAGCAACTGATGTTCATGAACACCATAAGCATTCAGCATGCCAATAATCTTGTCAGCATCACGAACTGCCGATACCTCCGGTGTTGTCACAACAATGGCACGGTCTGCACCCGCCACAGCATTTTTAAAACCCTGTTCAATGCCTGCAGGACAGTCTAAAATCACATAGTCATATTCCTGCCGCACCTCATCACACAGGTGCTTCATTTGGGTTTCGTTCACTGCGTCTTTATCCTTGGTTTGAGCCGCCGGCAAAAGATACAGTGTATCTAGCCGTTTATCTCGCACCAAAGCGCTTTTTAAGCCGCAAGTGTCCTCCAATACATCCACAAGATTGAAAACCACCCGGTTTTCAAGACCTAAAATCAGGTCTAAATTTCGCAGACCAATGTCGGTGTCAATCAAAAGCACCCGCTTTTTAAGACTCGCCAAGGCTGCACCGATATTGGCTGTTGTGGTGGTTTTTCCCACGCCGCCTTTACCGGATGTGACTACCAATACCTCTGACATGTTTTTCCTCCTTAGTATATGTGTTTAGCCCCCCAAAAATGGCCGCCCCCCATATACCATTGGACAACAGTAAAACCATATCAAGAATATCATACCATATTTTGCTTTTTTTGTCTAGAGATTTCGTGGATTTTTATAATGTTTCCCGCAATTTCCGTTCAATCACAATGCTGTTTCCCTTAATTTCTGCAAATTCCGGATAAAACTCCGTCTGCAAATGCTCTCCGTCGGGCCGCCGTGCAATCATGTCAGCAATCCTGATTTGAGAGGGCTGCAGAATAGCCGCCGTAACAACTGCCGTGCGGTCACCATAAACACCGGCATGAACAACCCCTCTGGCTGCCCCCATAACCACAATACTGCCGCCGGCAAGAAGCTCTGAACCGGGATTGGCATCACCCAAAACCACCAGATTGCCTTCTGCCGAAATGGTTTGACCGGAACGAACTGTGCCTTTATGAAGCACATCAGCAGGTTTTTGTTTAGGTGCAGACGGTTCCGGTTTTAGTTCCGTCACAAACTGCACCTCTGTTTTATCTAATAGCTTTTTAATTTCTGTTTGTAATAAATATAATTCAAATTCTGAAAAGGTATCTGACTTTAGTTGGACTAAAATCGCTGCACCGGTGAAAAATCCCTTGGCCTGACCTAATTTCTCTGCCAGCTCCAGCTTTGTTTGCTCCAGTGTGAGGGTTTTATCCAACAAAATGACAATGCCTTCTTTTGTTCCTTTTAGCGTTATCATACAGTTTCCTTTCTCCGTTACGGCTGCAACACATTATACTGCACCGGCTGTTTGGCTACTTCATCTGCACCGAAGAAATATTCCCAGAAAATATCTTTGGCAATATAGGCAGCATTTCCGCCGGAGCCACCATGCTCAATCACAACAGCCACTGCAATCTGAGGATTGTCATACGGTGCATAACCCACATAAATAGCATTACTTGAGCCACGGGGCACCTGTGCACTACCCGTTTTTCCACCGGTTTTAAAGGGGAAATCTGCAAAGGCAGCGCTGGCTGTTCCTTCTGCCGTTACCAGTTGCATGCCGGCAAGCACCGCATCAAGATTTTCTTTTTTAATTTCAACTTGATTCTTAATAACCGGCATTTTCTCAGTTACGAGGGCATCCTCCACATTAGACTTAACCGCCTTTAAAAGGTGGGTCTCGTAGTTTGTGCCGCCGTTTGCCAGGGTTGCCACATAGTTAGCAATCTGAATGGGGGTAAAGAGATTGTCTGACTGCCCAATGGCTGCCTGCAACACATCACCAGGATACCATTCACCGCCGGCAGCCTCACGAACCGCCGGTCCGGCAACCTGACCCTTTGCCTCCTCACCGCTAAGCTCAATGCCGGTGTAAGAGCCAAGGCCAAATTGTTTGGCATAGGACTCAATAGGCTCAATGCCTGTTCGTTTGCCCATTTCATAAAAGAAATAGTTACAGGAATGCTGAATGGCCTGAGAGATGTTAATCAGCCCGTGGTTGCTGCGGCTGGTTCGATAAATGTTGCACATGAAATCATGACCGAGATAGTTATATACGCCGGTTGTCTGCAGCCATTCCTCCGGTGTGACATTTCCTGTTTCTAAGGCCGTCACTGCCGTGCAGAGCTTAAAGGTTGAACCCGGTTCATACACGCCGCTGAGTGCTCTGTTGAGCATTGGTCTAACCGGGTCGGCATTTAATTGGTTATAATCTTCATAAAAACGGGATGGGTCATAGGTGGGATAAGAAGCAATAGCTAGCACCTCAGCGCTGTTAACATCTAACACCACCACTGCCCCTACATTGGCGTCATGTCCACTGCCATATCGGCTGGTGGCCGCTATGTTTTTAATATTTCTCTCTAAAGACTCCTCCGCAACCTTCTGCAGCTCCATATCAATAGTCAGCATCACAGAATGCCCGGGAACAGGGTCTTGAGAATAGACCACCTCTGTTTCCCCTTCTTTGATTTTCCGTTCAATGCTATTGGTGCCGTCTATTCCCCTGAGATATGTTTCAAAGGCCTTTTCAGCACCCTGCTTGCCCAGATAATCATTCATGCCATAGCCTTCATCTTCCAGGTCGGCATATTCATCTGAACTAATTAAGCCAACATGTCCCAGAACATGGGCTGCCAAATTGCCGCTGGTATACTGACGGATGGGTTCATTATACACCGTTACACAGAAAAATGCCTCTCGCTGCTCCTTGATTGTGGTAATGGTTTCAATATCCACATCATTCCCAAAAACATAAGCATTGTTAGAAGAAAAATTCCGGTTTTCCATCTCATACCGAATGCCCGCAATAATGCGCACCTCTTCTTCTGAATAGGCATCGCTGATTTCATATTTCTTCTTATATTTTTCTATCACCTCGCCGGCCGTGATGTCTGCCGGATAATGTTTCTTGGTGATAAAGGCCTGGGCTGCTTTTTTTTGCGATTCCTCATCACTACCCTCGAAAACAAAGGTAAAAGGCGCTTGTTTAGAAACAGGAAAGCTATCATCATAGGCAAGGCCTCTGGACGTAAAAAGATTAGCCATATTTAAAATAACCTGATTTAAGGCCTGTTTGTCATCGTTAATCTTTGCAATGGCAACTGTGTGTCCAATCCGGTTGGTTACCAAAGCTCTTCCATATCTGTCCAGAATTTCGCCCCGAGGAGCCTTGATGGGGATGTTTCGAGCCAGACGGCTGTCTGAAATTTCCCGGTAATTTTCACCCACCATAATCTGCAGATAAAAAAGACGGCTCACAGCAATGATTGCCAGAACCATAACCAGCGCATAGAGCATGCTGCTGCGTTTCTTCAATTGTTTTTCTTCCATGCCCTGCGCCTCCTTTTTGTGTTAAATCGTCAGTTTTGACACACGTCTGATAATCGGGTACAAAACCAGTGTAAACACAAAATTATACAAAGCACTGGGGAGAATTTTGCAAAAAAGTGCATACCCAAAATCTCCCTTGCCCCATATGACAAAATAAAATAGATAAATAAAAAACTCGTAGGGAATCGTAAAGCAAAGCACAAACACCATGGTTACAAAGGCATTGTTATTAAATAAATTTCCGCTGATGCGTATGCAAAAATAAGCAACAAGTGCGCACAAAAGCGTGTTCATGCCAATCGCTCTGCCTGCTGTGATATCCAGCAGCATGCCGCAAACAACCCCAACTGCCAGTGCACTATAGTCGCCGTGCAAAAAGCCGTAACTAACGACCATAATCAAAAGCAGATTGGGAATAACATGAAACAGCTCAATGCCCCAAAGAACCGTGGTTTGAAGCACTGTTAAAAGCAATATTAAAATAGCTGTGAGCACATATCTGACAACAGGTGTGCCGTTATAATGCATCTGGTTCATGGTTGCTCCCCGCTACTCCGGATTACCATAACTTCCCGGATTCTTTCAAAATCAACTGCCGTATCTATCACTGCATACTGGGAATAACCCATCGCATCACTCTTAATTTCCGATACGGTTCCAATTAACAGGCCCTCAGGGTAAACTCCGCCTAAACCGGAGGTGACAACAGCATCTCCCAGCACCAGGCTGGTATCTTTATTAACATAATTCAGCTTACACTGCCCCTTATCACCCAGAGCCAAATCACCATCCACAATAGCAAAATCCTGTGTGCGGTTGATTAAAGCCCCCACGGAACTGTCTGTGTCAATAATCGTTAGCACCTTAGACCAAGAGGAACTCACTTCGGTGACACGACCCACAAGACCATAGCCGGAAACAACCGCATCGTTTATCGCAATGTCATCATTTTCGCCCTTATCAATGATAAAGGAATAAAACCAGTTGCCGGAATCCTTGGCTATCACTTCGCAACCAACCATGTCGCGTCCGCTTTCTTTCGCCTTAAAATCCAGCATTTGACGCAAGCGTTCATTTTCATGACGATAAGACTCCATCTCCCGCACCTGGGCAGACAGTGCCTCAACCTGGTCCTTCAGCTCCAGATTCTCCTGCTGAAAATCCTTCATGTCAGACACGAAACCAAAAAAGCCGCCTACACCGTTTCCAATATACGAAAAGAAATTCTGCACGGGTCTTAAAACCGTTCCTGCGATATGTCCGGAGGCAGATGAGGAACCCTGTGAAACAGCCGCAAAAGAAACACCCATAATAATGAGAATCACTGCAACCACCACCAACATAACAATATGCAATTTCTTATTGTTTTTTTCCATCTTCTGCCCTCCTTTCTTTCACAGGTTTAATTCATTATGACCGCCATTTTTTAGCTCTGGGGCTTAAAATGCCCTGTCCTGCCTTCTCCAGTGCAGACAGTGCAAGGCCTGTTCCCAATGCCACACAATCTAAAGCGTTGTCTGCCGGCAGAGTGGGAATGCCTGTTTCTTCTGTAATCAAACGGTCTAATCCACGAATCAAAGCACCACCGCCGGTTAAAACAATGCCACGGTTCATAACGTCTGCAGCCAGTTCCGGCGGAGTCTTTTCCAGTGTGTTTTTAATGGCCTCCACAATGGCAAAAATCGACTCAGACATAGCACCCCTAATTTCCTTGCTGCTCAGGGTAATCACACGGGGCAAACCGGAAATAAGATCACGTCCCTTAACCTCCATTGTGCCCTCTCCCTCATATTCATAAGCCGAACCAATGGTGAACTTAATCTCTTCTGCTGTCCGTTCACCAATCATCAAATTATATTCTTTTTTAATGTAATTAACAATATCATCATCCAGCTCATCACCGGCAATCCGAAGAGACTGGCTGGAAACAATACCGCCATAAGAGATAACTGCCACTTCACTGGTGCCACCGCCAATGTCAACCACCATGCTGCCGGTTGGCTCAGAAACAGGCAGACCTGCACCAATGGCCGCTGCCATAGGCTCTTCAATCAAATAAGCACTCTTGCCGCCGGCAGATAAAACCGACTCTTCAACAGCACGGCGCTCCACTTCAGTTACCCCGAAAGGAATGCAAACTACCACTCTGGGCTTAACCAGTGTTGACGGATGTGCTTTTTTGATAAAATATTTCATCATGGCCTGGGTGCTGTCAAAATCAGCAATAACTCCGTCTTTTAAGGGGCGGATTGCTACAACGTTACCCGGCGTTCTGCCTATCATTTCCTTAGCCTCACTACCAACCTTTAAAACCTTTCCTTCTGCCTTATTCACTGCAACCACAGAGGGTTCACGAAGAATAATTCCCTTTCCCTTTAAGTAGACCAGCGTGTTGGCTGTTCCCAAATCAATTCCAATATCTTTTGCCAGTGACATGTCTTATTTTACCTCCCAAATCAATTCAATTTCAAATTCCTCCTGCAGCAGTTTGCCCAATCTTGCCAGAGGCAAACCAACTACATTATAATAATCGCCTTCAATTTTCTCAATAAATAAGCCGCCCAAACCCTGAATGCCGTAAGCCCCTGCTTTATCTGCTTTCCCTATACGGAATACAAAACCCCTGTTTTAATTAGGTTCATGAAAAGCATATATAATTATACTTGTTTTTCAAGAGAAAATCAATATGTTTTCTTAATTTTCAGTCAATTATAATTATCAGAAAATTGTCAGTAAGTAAAAAAACCGCATAACCAAGCCATTTTCAAACCTTTTCACAAATAGATACAAGCAAATAATTAAGTAAAATCAAGCAAATATGCATTTTTGTCGCAAATGATTAGCAGTACACCTTCAATGTTTGTTGTCGGATATTATAAGTATGTAATAAAAAACAATAAAAAAGAGGGAATCAAGCAAACAAGCCTGGTTCCCTTTTGTTTTCGTTTGGTATTTTGTTCTTTTTACCTTTGACCAACAAAGGATATGCTCAAAGAACAAAACCGCTGAAATGTGCCTTTTTGGACTTCTTATACCATCTCCAAAAGTTTCTTCCATGTTCTGTTCCTTGCAGTGACTTCCCCATCAGCAACACACATATTTGCTTTCTGGAATGCCTTGACCGCATTTGTGAATTTTGCCCCGGCAATGCCATCAACAGTGCCACAATTAAAACCCAAAGCATTCAACCGCTTCTGAATAGGTTTCACAACTTCATGCTTTCTGTTGATTGTAGCTGAAACAGTAATTGTCTTTGACAATGTTTCTGATCCGGCAATTCCGTCAACCTTTGCCCCTGTTAGTTGCTGAACCTCTTTGATAAAGTCTGTCAGACTATAACCGCCAGAAGGTTTTGCAGCTGTTGTGGCTGGTTTATTTGCGACAGAAGAAACACCATCAAGTTTGTCCCAAAACTCTGACAGCCATTTTGCATCTTTTTCAGCCGTACCGCACCAATAAGCCGGGCAAGGCTTTCCAACAACATCAAAATGACGGATGACATTTTCTTTTTTGATGCCGTATTTCTTCATCAATGTTTTTGTAAATGCAAGGGCATTTTCAATGGTTTTTTCTGAAGGATATACAACACCATTTCTGACATCATCACACAATTCAATACTGATGCTGTTTGTGTTGGTGCATTTGCCGTGATATTTTCCACCGCCTGTTTTGTCACAATCGGTGTATTTTTTACCACCAACAGACCATGCAACAAAATCATCTGGCACAGATTGTGTGACAGAATCATCATCAACAAAATAATGTGCTGATGCCTTCACAATGTTGTTGGCAAAATATTTGCCGTTGTTTTCGTCTGTATCACCATCATTCCCGGTGTAGTGAACAACAATGTACTTGATTTTTGAAACTGGTCTATTTGCCCCAAAATTCGCCTTATTTGCTATATTGGTTTTGAACTCATAAGCCATTTTCATGCACTCCCCTTTTTAAATTGTGCCATGATCTGTGTGATTGCCTGTTTTGTTTTGTCATATCCAATCATTGAACCAAGCCAATTCGCACAAATCATCAGAAAAATGCAGACAACTTCAACACTTCCAAAAGCCTGACCAGTCAGAAGATAAAATGCAGTTGTGCCAAAGCCACCGACAACGGCAGCAGAACACAAAACAAGAATATTTGAAGCATAGGTCACTTTTGCAGAATCAAGCACCTTTTTCACCGCTTCTGTAACAAGGCTGGTGACAGTTGCAAAAACAGTCAGCAACACCAAAAAAATTTCAACAGTCATAATTTGTTCATCCTTCCTTTTAATCTGATTGAATAATGCTTGTTATCACTTGTGTAAGGTCAATTTGCTCACGCATTTCAGGTGGTAAACTTTCAATCACCTTCAAAGGCACTTTTGACCGATTTTCATTTTTAGCTTTCCAATAGTAAGCAGCAGAAGAAATTCCAAGCTGTGCAATCCAAGCAACAATAATTGAAACAAAATCAACAGCCGGGAAAATAATTGTGCATACAAAAAGGACTACCAAAACAAGGTAGTCCACAATTAAAAGCATTTTTGAAAACTCACATTTTTTCATGTGTTGTTCAACCCCTTAAAGACCGATTTTTGACAAGAAAAAACCGACAATGGCAGCTGCAATCGTCAGGAAAATCTTATCAACAAGACCATCCCATCTTTGCCCCGGTTTATTGGTCAAGGTTTTCACATCACTTTTGATTTCTTTGACATCATTTTCAACATTTTGCTCTTTGATTGCCAAGACCTTGACTGTGCTGACCAATTCATCAAGATCATCTTGCCTTTTTTCCACTTCATCAAGGCGGTGCATATTAGATTTTGAACGGCTTTCCACTTCGGTCAATCTTTTTTCATGCTCTAAATCCATATTGTTTGCACCCCCATCATTCAGTGTTGTTGCCGTTCAGCTTTTCCTTCACGGCTTCAAGCCATTTTTCAGGAACATCATCAATGGTGATTTTCCCCATCTTGATTTGCAAAACTAAAAATTCAACCATTATTCTGCACCCCCTAAAGCCATTTCAAGAACAGCAGCTTCAAGTGCTGCAAGCCGTTCTGCCTGTGTGATTGGTTTTTCTGCTTCAGGTGTTTCGGGGATTGTTCCTGGTATCCATTTTGTAACAGTCAAAACACCATCAATCACCTTTGTTTCGATTTCACCAAAGGGAAAATTTTCTGTTTCCATATTGTCAGGAATAACAGCATAGTCTTTTGGAAGTGAAAAAACATCATCCCAGCCCTGATTTTCGTGACCACCATATTTGTTTGAGGTAATCTTAATTATTCGCATATTTTAACCCCCTTTTAATGAAATGCAATATAAAAATAATACACACCACTGCTGTTTGCCTGTGCTGCTGCCCCTTCGTCGCTGTACCAGCTCACTGTATTGCCATCAAATGTGACAATGTTTGCTTCCTGTGTGCCTTCTGTCAAATTGCAATAATATGACACTGATTGATGCTTGTGCAAAAACATGACATCTGATGCACACATAATAATAACAAATGATGGTTCAAATAAAAAAGTCAACTGCTTTGGAGAGGCTTCACCATGGCCACCGCTACCTCTATATGAACTAACGTTCGTGGAGAGGCGTGATGCTCGATGGTTAAGCAATCCCGCCCATGGACTTGTTGTTTCTGAAGTCCATGGAGTGTCTGTATCACCGCCATCAATCCAAGTGTTATCGTTGATTTTGCCAACCCTATAATACACACCACGAGTTTTCGCAATGTAAAATTGATAAATAAAGTAGGAATCTTCAAAAACGTATGAAATAAGCGTTCCCGCTTCAACAGTTCCTGATTCGAGTCCTTTTAAATTATAAGAAAACACTTCCCACGCACCAGCACCAAGTTCGACCCAATATGCTGGTGTATCTTCGGAAGTTAACATTGTTGAAAATTTACGATTGCCCCTGTAAATAATACTGTTTTTTTCAATGTTT
>JAZSAS010000039.1:0-57207 GCA_045602005.1 Clostridia bacterium | reverse complement strand
GAATATGTAGAGCGGTTTGAGTTCTTCATGAACGGTTGGGAAATGGCAAATGCCTACTCCGAGCTTAACGACCCCATCGACCAGCGTGAACGTTTCCGTGCACAAGAAGAGCTTTTGGCTCAGGGTGACGAAGAAGCCAACACCACTGATGAAGACTTTATGAACGCTTTGGAAATCGGCATGCCCCCCACAGGCGGTATCGGATTCGGCATCGACCGCATGTGCATGTTACTGACTGACTCTTCCGCCATTCGGGATGTGCTGTTGTTCCCAACAATGAAGACGTTGGATAAATAAAATGGCTTAAAACAGGCTATTTCAAGCATTTTACAAGGTTGATATTTGTTATTTTACGACAGAGTTACGACAAATGACGAGCCTTGATATAGTAAACCATTAGGACATTATCACTATTATTTGGTGATGGTGTCCTTTTTGTTTGTCCGGATAGTTTACATTTGCTTTTACAAGTCAAATCCACACATCCGCTATATCTGATGTTTTCAGTGTCAGGTTAATTTTTAGAATATTGAAGTAAAATATACTATTATACACACCGCCCCTTCTATAATATTGAACTACTATATTTTGTATGAATTTCGTCATAAATATTGATAAATTTGACTTTTAGTGATACAATAAGTTTGTATCAACCTTATGTCAGAGTCATGTGTTTTTCGTGTGTGGTTCTGATATAAGGACCACACATTTTTTATTTTATATTTATACCTAGTAGAAAGGAGGATTTTATGAAAAAAGTATTACCAATTGTTGTTATGTTAGTTTTGCTAGTATCTGTAATTCCTTGTAATACAGAAGAGATGCAACAAAATATTCCAAGTGATTGGGCGACTAATTACATTGTTAGAGCAGAGAGTATAGGTCTATTGAAAAATGTATCAGGGTTAGTCTATAAAGAAAATATTACTCGTGAGAAGTTTTGTGAACTCATATATGATTTTATTATGATTACACAAAAAGGAATTTCAACACCAGAATACAGAAATCCGTTTGTAGATACTGATAATGACAAAATATCCACTTTGAATGCAGCAGAAATCATCTATGGTAAATCAAGCACAGAATTTGCACCAAATGACTTGCTTACTCGTGAGGAAGCGGCAACTATTATTGTTCGTATGATAAATAAGGTTATGCCTATGCCTGTAACTGAAATGTATTTTGAGTATGACGATAGTAATGACATTTCAGAATGGGCATCAAGTTCTATTCAAGTTATGAGCAATCTTGGTTTTATGAGTGGTGTTGGTGAAAATAAATTTGCACCAAAAGACAATTATATTGTTGAACAATCTATAACAACTTTGATTAGAATATATGATGCGAACACCTATGAATATGTTACACCACTTGGAACAGTAACAAGCAAACAAGATTGCAATTCACATATCAATTTTGCCATAGAAGCAAATGCAAGAATTGATATTATTAAAGATTATGAAAACTTTGACGAAACAAGATATATTATTCCAGGACCATTTAAAGCATTTACAGACCAAATGTGGTCAATGTATATCAGTTTTGATAGTTTTGCAGAAATCTTTGGTGGTGAATGGAAATTAAACAATAATGTGTTTGAGTTTGCCTATGACACCACAAAAGAGGTTGTTATGGAAAAATATACTCCAAACGAAACAACAATGGTGGAATGGCCTAATAAAACAGGAACTACTCCTACTGTGCATTTTTCAGGTATAACAACAATGCTTGTAAATGGTGAGGAAAAGGAAATCAAGGGAAGTTCAGGTGGCAAAGTAGGTCAAGGCAGTATTATGATGTATAACAATGAATTATACATACCTGCTCAAATGGTTGCAGAACTTTTAGATTGTGATATTTCAGTAACAGATATTTTATGGAATTAAATATTTAAAATTAAAGGACAGCCATTATTGGTTGTCCTTTGTATTTGGTGCCTAAAGGCACCAAATAAAACAGGGCTGTCATGCTAACTGCATGACAGCCCAAATATTTTTTATTGTGTTACCGAATCACACGAACACCTAAAACACCACTGATAGATTTAATTTCTTCTACTGCCTCGTCAGCAATATCATCTAAATCAATAACGGTGTATGCATTATCTTTTTTGCTGGCGTTGTTTATTCCTAATGTACTGATATCTTTATCTGCAAGCACTGCGGTGATGCCGCCAAAAACATCCGGGTCATTCTTGTGAAGAACAGCCACTCTGACTGCACCGGTTTTTGCCACAGAACAATTCGGGAAGTTTACAGAGTTGGTGATGTTTCCGTTTTCAAGATAATCCACCAGTTCACTGGCTGCCATTTCTGCACAATTATCCTCAGACTCAGGTGTGGATGCTCCCAAATGAGGAATCGCAATCACATTGTCCATGGTCAGCACGGTTTCATCAGGAAAATCTGTTACATAGCAAGCAATTTTCTTCGACTCTATTGCTGCTGCTAAATCAGTTGTGTTCACCAAACCGCCACGGGAGAAGTTCAAAATTCTGACTCCATCCTTCATAACAGCCATGGCATCAGCACTAATCATATTCTTTGTGGAATCATTAAGAGGCACATGAAGGGTGATATAATCACTGGCCGCAAACACCTCGTTCATGTCCTTTGCCTTGATAACGCCGGAACACAAATTCCATGCAGCATCAATAGACAAATAGGGGTCATAACCAATGACGTTCATGCCCAAGCTGCGGGCTGCATTTGCCACCATAACACCGATGGCACCCAGACCGATAACGCCCAGAGTTTTACCCTTAATTTCGGGACCAACAAACTGGCTCTTGCCTTTTTCCACCAGTTTGGCAACATCCGGCTGTCCAACCAATGTTTTAGCCCATGCAATACCGCCGGTTACATTACGGCTGGAAAGCAAAAGACCGGTAATAACAAGCTCTTTCACAGCATTTGCATTGGCACCCGGTGTGTTGAAAACAACAATACCTTTTTCTGTGCAGGCATCAATAGGAATATTATTAACGCCGGCACCGGCCCTTGCCACTGCTTTTAAATTTTCCGGCAGAACCATATCGTGCATAGAAAAGCTACGAAGAATAATGCCGTCCGGATTGTCGCAACTGTCTGTAACCTGATAAGCCGCGGGGTCAAATTTTACAAGACCCTGAGGCGCAATTTTATTCAGGGTTAAAATATCATACATGATAATTCCTCATTTCTTAGTTGTTCTTTTCAAATTCTTTCATGAAGGCAACCAGTCTTTCCACGCCCTCTACCGGCATGGCATTGTAGATGCTGGCACGCATACCGCCAACAGTACGATGACCCTTCAGGTTTACAAAACCTGCTGCCTTAGCTTCTTTAATGAATTTAGCATTGAGCTCATCGGAATCAGTCACAAAAGGAACGTTCATTAAGGAGCGGTCCTTCGCAACAACCGTGCCACGGAACATGGAAGAGCTATCCAGATAATCATATAAAATGCCTGCTTTTTTCAGGTTGATTTTATGCATTGCATCAATGCCACCCAATTCTTTCAACCATTCCATCACCAGCTTACAAATGTAAATACCGTAAGTCGGCGGTGTGTTATACATAGAGCCGTTGTCAACATGAATCTGATAGTTAAACATAATCGGTGTTTGGGGCATGTTAAAGCCCAGTAAGTCCTCACGGATAATCACAACAGTCACACCGGCAGGGCCCATGTTCTTCTGTGCACCGGCATAGAGCATGCCAAACTTAGAAACATCAATAGGCTGAGACAGAATGTTAGAAGAAATGTCTGCCACTAAAGGCACATTGCCCGTATCCGGCAGGCTTGTGTAACGTGTGCCATAAATGGTGTTATTAAATGTGATGTGGAAATAGTCTGCATCTTTAGTAAAGGTAGCAGGATCTAAATCGGGAATATAGGAAAAGGTCTTGTCAGCTGAGCTGGCAACACGGTTCACCGTGCCGAATTTTTCTGCCTGCTCTGCAGCCTTTTTAGACCACTGACCAGTGATGACATAGTCGGCTTTGCCGGTTCTCATCAAATTCAGCGGAATCATGGCAAACTGGCTAGAGGCACCGCCCTGCAGAAACAACACCTTATAGTTGTCAGGAATCTGCATCAGCTCACGCAGCAGTGCTTCAGCACCCTGGATGATTGACTCATATTCTGATGATCGGTGGCTCATTTCCATAACTGACATACCAGAACCATTACAGTCCATCATCTGTTCCGCTGCTTTTTTCAGAACGTCCTCCGGTAACATGGAAGGACCGGCTGAAAAGTTGTACACTCTACCCATTTACAAAACCTCCGTTTTTTGTCCAAAATTTCACAAATATTTATTTTATTATACTGCAACGTCGCTTGTTTTGTCAATGGTAACTAAAAAGTTACTTTATTGAATTATAGATTAAATAAAAAAATGATAAAAACAAAAAAATACTCTTCCCTTTTTCGTTTTTTTGTGATATAATGAAAGGGGTGTAAAGTTTTTCTTTACATTTTTGCAAAGGTGTAACGAGCTTAAGGAGGTGTAACAAATGGCTTATAAAATCACAGACGAGTGCATCGGCTGCGGTGCTTGCGAGGCAGAATGTCCCGTTTCCTGCATCAGTGCCGGTGATATTTATGCAATTGATGCTGACAGCTGCATCGACTGCGGTAACTGCGCAAACGTATGTCCCGTAGGTGCGCCTCAGGGTGAGTAATGTAGCCTTTTTGCATTACATAAGAACTGTCTAAGGGGCTGTAGCAAAACAAATGGTTTTGCTACAGCCCCTTTTTCCATATATTACAGCTTGATACCCTTCTCTTTCTGCTGTATAATAGACCTATATTCTAGAAAGGAGTGCGCATATGAAGTTGAAAAACGATACAAAAAACCAGAATAAAATGCATTGGAGTGCAAGGTTTGTGATTCAATACGGCACACGGCTCTCTTTGTGTCTTTTGCTGCTTGGTTTTTTCTTTCCAAGAGCCTCTTTTTATGCCATTTCCTGCGGTCAAAGCGCGGTCTATTCCTTTGCCATTTCTGTCATTGGCGGCCTTATTCTTGATGTTATTGCCGCCAGAACCGGCATGCGAAAGCAATAACATCATGCTCTTGTAAGCCGTGCCGCCAAAACCGTCATATCATCTTTAGGCATGCCTCCGCTTTCACGGACTGCCGCCTGCAGAATAGCGTCGGCCAGCCCCTGCGGGGCATCTCCCTGATATCCCTCAATGATGGCAGCAAGCCTGTTGTTTCGGCTGTTTTCCAAAACATCGGTCACTCCATCGGTCACCATCACCACAAAATCCCCTTCCTGAGCATATTTTAGGTCACAATCTGCCTCAACCTCACACACCACCCCTGCCGGCAGTGAGGTACAACTAATTTTTTCCACTTCCCCTTTTCGTTTCACATAAGAACTTGCCGCACCGATTTTAATAAACTCTAACCCGCCGCTATATAAATTCACCAAACACAAATCAGCTGTTGCAAAGCTTTCCTGTTCGCCGCTGACCATAAGCATGCTGTTAATGAGCCGCAAGGCAGTCTCTTTATCAAAGCCGGCAGCCAACAATCGCCGAATTAGATGAACGGTCATGCTGCTTTGTGCCTCTGCACGGTCGCCCTGACCCATGCCGTCTGACAGCGCCAGAATATATCGTCCGTCTGCTGAATGAGATAACATATGCCGGTCACCGCTCCGGATGCCGTTGTTTCCAGCCACACAGGCAAATCCTGATTCCACGGTGTACTGCGATTGCTCCCGAAACCGCAGCCGGCAACTGTTCTCCCCGTAGGGAACGCCCACCTGCAGCATAGGCACGCCCACGGCCTTTCCAATCACAGCGGCCGCCTCTTTAAAGCATTGCTTTTCTTCTCCGCAATTTTCCATTGTTAAGGTCACTTCTAAACCGTCACAACCGCTCACCCGAACATGAGAAGCCTCTATGCCCTCTCTATCCAGCGCCGCTGCAATCTTTCGTTCCAAACGGATGCCATCTGTCGGCTCCGACCCCAATTCGTGCTTTAAATGCTCCAACACAGAGGAAACATTTTTAAACTGCTCTGCCACCAGATTCCGGCTCTCTGATACCCGACCGGCCCACAGGAGATTAATTTTATGTATTTCATAATTTTTGTTCAGTACCTCTAAAAAATTTTCCAAGCGAATGCAAGCATTCTTGAAACCCTCCGGCACATCCTCTGCTTCAGCACGACCCCTCTGCTCCATTCTGCCATATAAGGTGAGCAGTGCATGACGGGTTTCGTTATATTCCTTTTGCCAACAATAATTCATTAATGAGCAACCACTACAAATCTGGTCGGCTGTTCGGTCAAACAAATAACCCGGGTCACGAATTTCCGCATCAACCCGATTCTCCACTGCATCATGAAACACATGGGAAAGGTCGGCAAAAGAAACGGAAATTTCTGTCAACTTGTCTTGTATGATTTCACGAACCCGCTGCACCGAATCCTCCTGATAACCGGGTGCTTTCATAACTTCACCAAAAAGAGATAAAAACCGGTCGGGAATCAAAAAGAGCACCGCACCGGCAGAGAGTACATAATAAAACGCAATCACACGATTGGCAGATGCACTGAAATACAAAGCAGCCAGACTGTTGGCTGCAAAAAAACCGAGAATCACACCCCAACGCCCTTTATTCTGCAAAAGACCGGAACACAGAGCGCTCAGACCATACACCGCCACAACCTGTGCCGGCAATACATCGGTCAGGCTATTGACCAGACCCAACATAACCCCTGCACTGCATGAAAGAGAAAAACCACCTGTTAAACCCGCAACAAAGATAATCACCAAACTAAGTATATGTGCCGCACCTGCAAAATACGGTATCGTTTCAAGGCTCATAATAACACCGCCGCAAAGCACCAAAAGACTCAAACTTTCCACAGGATCAAATACCCGTCTGCCTTGAAAACCCCGCATCAGTTCTGTTGTTTTATCAAAAGCGAAATAAAGTAAAAACACCAAAACAGACTCTAGGACCTGACAGAGAAAATCATAGAGTAAAAACCCGTCAAAGATAACAAATATCATACCTGTTAAGACAAGAGACACCGATGCCGCCACCGGATAGAGCCATTTGTGACTGGAAAACTCCTTTTCCATCAAGGTGAAAAAAGCACTGCTAATCACCAAAGCACCGACATATTTCAGCGAAACAACGCCCATTCCCGCCGCCGCAATTCCAAGGCAAGCTGCCACCACCCCCATGGAACGTTTCTGTTTTGGAAAAACAGCAGCAAAATAAGACAGACCCAAAGGGGAAAGAGCACCAAAAAGGTAAATTTTACTCAAAAGAAACAGAAAGCCATATTCCAAAAGCTCATAAATACTGAAATCACGCACTTTTCTCTTTTTTTTTGCCACAGGAATTCCCATACGTTCATAGGATTTAATTTCTTGATTTGTCATTGGTAAGCCTCCCA
Source organism: Clostridia bacterium (assembly GCA_045602005.1). Lineage (GTDB taxonomy): Bacteria > Bacillota > Clostridia > UBA1381 > UBA9506 > UMGS755. The sequence continues at coordinate 49,799 of JAZSAS010000039.1, read as the reverse complement.
GGAAAAATTTGGTATTTCCATTATATACCATTTATTTCAAAAAGTTTGTCAAATCCTGTAAGCTTGTCTATAAAATATATCGGTTTTTTTCGACAATTATCTTGAATTTAAAATAAACCATTAAATTTTACTTATGCTGTTTTCTTTTTGGAAAATTTATGGTATACTTATATTGGATTGGTTTGCAACCAATTCTCAGCTCATAAAACAGGAGGCATTTCCTTGAAAGAGAAAATATATACCATTCCTTTAACAGATGCGTTTGCCGAAGCCGGTGAATGTCCTTTTTGCACGTTGGAAAAAAAGCTGGAGTCCGAACAGGTTTCCTATGCCTTAGGGGCATCTATGATGGAGCCGGATGCGAGAATTCTTTCCAACGAAAAAGGCTATTGCCGCCGCCATTATGAACAGATGAGCCGCGAGGGCAAAGCGCTGAGTCTTGGGCTTGTGCTGGATACGCACTTAAATGAATTGATTGATGCACTGGAGAAAGCCGCAGCAGTGCCGGAGAAAAAGAGCGGTCTTTTCAAAAAATCTGCAGAACAAAATCCTTTAGAAGCAAAACTGAAGTCCTCTGAAAATTCCTGCCTGATTTGCGACAAACTCCGGGAGACTTTGGAGAAATTTGCCGAGGTATTCTGGTACTTATATAAAAACGAGCCGGATTTTAAGCAGAAAGCAGAAAGCTGCCAGGGCTTTTGCCTGCCCCACTTTGCATTGCTTCTCTCCTGTGCCGACCACGAACTTTCAGGCCGCACCCTAGAGGAAGCCAAGGCCGCTATCATTCAACTGGAGCTTAACAATTTAAAACGCATTAATGATGAGGTAAACTGGTTTACCAAAAAGTTTGATTACCGCAATCAGAACGAGCCATGGAACAACTCTAAGGACGCACCTCAGCGTGCCATGGAAAAGCTGGCTAAATTTTTATAAACAAAGAGGTGATGCACCGTGAAAACCATTTTAGGTCTCACCGGCGGAACAGGCAACGGCAAAAGTGCTGTCGCTGCATATTTAAAAACAAAAGGCGCACACATTATTGACGCAGACAAGGTTGCCAAACAGATTATGCAACCCGGAATGCCGGCTTTAACAAAGGTCGCCATGGCCTTTGACGATGTTTTATTGCCCGATGGCAGTTTGAATCGAAAAAAACTGGGCCGGCTTGTGTTTGCAGACAACGAGGCTCTCTGCCGATTGAATGCTATCACTCACACATATATAATTAAAGAAATTGAAACGGCACTTTCCCGCAGCACGGCAGACTTCATTGTGATTGATGCACCGCTGCTGTTTGAGTGCGGTCTTAAGCGCCTGTGCACTGCCTCAGCCTGTGTTCTGGCAAACCAAGATATCCGCAAGGCACGCATTATAAGCCGTGACAATTTGACTGAGCAAGAGGCCGCCGACAGAATAGAATCGCAACAATCGGAGGATTATTATAAAAACCGATGTGATTTTATTCTTGAAAACAACAATAGCCTTTTAGACCTATATAGGTCAATTGATATCATGTTAAAGGAGCTTTTGCATTGAAAGCTAAAAAAATAAAATGGAAACGATATATGACCCTTGCCATTCTATTGATTCTGATTCTGAACATTGGCAATATCGCACGGATTTTTTATCCGGTAAGATATATGAATCATGTAAAAAAATATGCGACTGCTTATGAGGTTGACCCTTATTTAATCATGAGCATCATTAAGGCAGAAAGCAATTTTGATACAGACGCCGTTTCTCACAAAAACGCTGCCGGTCTTATGCAGATTATGGAGCCCACTGCCCTCTGGCTAGCTGACCGGATGAAGCTGTCTGACTTTCAGTATGAAAACATAACCGACCCGGAAACGAATATTCAAATGGGTTGTTACTATATCGCTTATTTACTGAATCTATATCACGGCAACGTGAAAAATGCATTAGCCGCCTATAACGCCGGTGAGGGAAATGTGAGCCGTTGGCTGGGTGATGCAGAATGTTCTAAAGACGGCGAAACCCTTTTTTACATTCCCTTTCCGGAGACACGTCGCTATATCACCCGTGTCACAAACAACCAACAAATGTACCGCATGCTGTATCGCATCCGGCCGGAATCTAGCCTGCCGGTTTCCTCTACAACGGAAGAATAATGCAGAACGGTTTTCGCTGATACATTCTTAATAGCTACCTATAAGACTAAAGAAAAGGAATGAGGCATATGGCAAAAGAAAAGTTTTTAATTATTGATGCCAACAGCATCATCAACCGTGCCTTTTACGGTATCCGTCTGCTAACTGCAAAAGATGGTACTTACACTAACGGTGTTTACGGTTTCTTAAATATTTTTTATAAATTTAAAGAGGAAATTAATCCCGATTATATTGCCGCAGCCTTTGACCTGAAGGCACCCACCTTTCGCCATAAAATGTTTGATGGCTATAAAGCCACTCGTCGCCCCATGCCTGATGAACTGCGTCCTCAGATTCCCCTTTTAAAAGAGGTATTAACAGCCCTGGGCATTCCCATTTTGGAAATGGAGGGCTATGAAGCAGATGATATCATTGGCACAGTTGCGGCCCGTTGCAGCGATGAAGACATTGCCTGCATGATTCTCACCGGTGATAAAGATGATTTGCAGCTTGCCACCGATGACAACAAGGTTTACCTTGTAACCACCCGCATGGGTAATACTGATACCGAAATTTTCGATGCACAGCATGTCTTTGAAAAATATGGTGTAACGCCCCATGAGTTTATTGATGTAAAGGCCATTATGGGCGACACCTCCGATAACATCCCCGGCGTGAAGGGCATCGGCGAAAAAGGTGCACTTTCTTTAATTTCCACCTTTAAAAGTCTGGAGGCGGTTTATGAAAACCTGCATTCAGATTCCATTACAAAAGCCATGAGAACAAAGCTGGAAGAAAGCAGAGATTCTGCATTTTTATCGAAAATCCTTGCCACCATCGACTGTCAGGTTCCCATTTCTGTAAACTTTTCTGCTGCAAAAAATCCCTCAGTCGATGCTAAAACCTTACGAGAGCTGTATACCCGCTTGGAATTTAAAAGCTTTTTAAAACGCTTGCCGGAGGATATGCAGGCGTCTATCATGCTAAAGACCCAACCGGAGTGTGAATCTGTTGCTCTTTCTAACCCCAAGCAGCTGTCTAACTATTTACAGGCCGAAACTGTTTGCTATTTAATTGACAAGTCTGCCAACGTGATATATGCCACCTTTGATGGCAAAAAAGTGATATCCACCTCCCTTTCGGGAGATTTTCTGCCGGCTTGGAAAGCCTTTTTCGAAAAAACAACGGGCAAAAAAATCACCCATGGTTTAAAGGAACAATATTCCTATTTAGAGAAACTGGATATTTTCCCCGCCGGTGAGTTGTTTGACACGGCCATTGCCGCTTATCTCACCGACCCCAGCAGGCGGGATTATCAGCTTTCTGAGCTGTGCTTTGACATGCTGGGCATGAATCTTGCCGGTACTCAGGCAGGCAAACAGCTTTCATTTGACGAAGAGCCACAGGAGGATCACTCCCCCTTTTTTGATGAAACTGCCGCTCTCTTTACACTCCACGCACACTTGCAGGAACGTTTGAAGAGCGAGGGAACTCTTTCTCTGTTTCAAACCGTGGAAATGCCACTGGTGGCGGTGCTGGCCTCTATGGAACAATTAGGCGTGTTGGTCGACAAAGAACAGTTGTTAGCCTTCGGCACCATGCTGGAAGGTCAAATTGCAACCCTGACCGAAGAAATTTTTGCACTGGCAGGAGAAGAATTTAATATTAACTCTCCCAAACAACTGGGCGTGATTTTATTCGAAAAACTGGCGCTAAAGGCCACTAAGAAAACAAAAACCGGCTATTCTACCGATGCTGCCACATTAGAAAAACTCGCCGGCGCACACCCCATCATTGAAAAGATTCTGGAATACCGCCATCTTTCTAAGTTGAATTCCACCTATGTTGTGGGACTGAAAGATGTCATTCAACCGGACACAGGGCGGATTTACTCCAGCTTTCACCAAACAGTTACTGTCACAGGACGAATCAGTTCTTCAGAGCCTAACCTGCAGAACATTCCCATTCGCACCGAGCTGGGAAGGCAAATGCGCAAAATGTTTATTGCCGCACCGGGACACGTGCTGCTTGATGCCGACTATTCTCAAATTGAGCTTCGGGTTTTGGCTCACATTGCCGGCGATGAGGTTATGATTGATGCCTTTGCCTCCGGCAAGGATATTCATGCAAGCACTGCTGCTAAAATTTTCGGTGTTGCACAGGAAGAGGTCACACCAGACATGCGCACCGCCGCCAAAGCCGTTAATTTTGGTTTGATTTACGGCAAAGGCGAATTTTCTCTTGCACAGGATTTACAGATTTCCATGAAAGAGGCTAAGGCACACATTGAAGATTATCTGGGCACCTTTCCGAAAGTGCGAGACTATATGAAGCAAGTGGTAGAAGAAGCCAAGAAAAACGGCTATGTCACCACCATGTTAGGGCGACGCCGGAATCTTCCGGAGCTTGCCTCCTCCAACTACCAGTTGCGTTCCTTTGGCGAACGTGCCGCACTTAACACGCCCATTCAGGGCACTGCGGCTGATATTATTAAACTGGCTATGGTGCGGGTATACAATCGTTTAAAGAAAGAGGGTTTAAAGGCCCGTCTGATTCTCCAGGTTCACGACGAACTGATTGTAGAAGCACCCCTGGAGGAAGAAGAGACGGCCGGCAGCATTCTCCGTGAGGAAATGGAACAGGCATTTGCTCTCCGTGCTCCATTGGTTGCTGATATGCACCGGGGATTCAGCTGGTATGATGCAAAATAAAAAATTCTAACACAGAAAGGAGCCGCCATGTCATTTTCAAGCAAGGTAAAGCAAGAGCTTTGTGCAGTTCTTTCAGAAACCGTGTGCTGCCAGCGGGCAGAACTTTCCGGACTGCTGACTCTTTCCGGTTCCTTATTGCCGGAATCTGAGGGCGGCGGTTTACGTTTTCGAACAGAGAATCAGGCTGTGATTCTAAAAACCGCAGCACTTTTGGCAGAACTATTCTCTGTTACACCAATGCGAACCATTCAAAAGAAAAAAGGCAGCGGCAGCATATATACCCTGCGTCTTTATGAAAATCAGGGATACAGACAAATTATGAAAAGTCTGGGTCTCTGGCGCGACGGACGGGTTAAATTCTGTGTAGACCCTTTTATCACCAGTCAATCCTGCTGTCGGCGTGCCTTTTTGCGTGGCGCTTTTTTAGGCGGAGGTTCAGTGAATGCCCCTGAAAAAAGCTACCATTTAGAAATCGAAACACATTATCACGATTTAGCTCGTGAGCTTTTACAGCTGTTTGAAGATGAACAGCTTGTTGCCCGCAGCGTGATGCGAAAATCAAATTTCGTTATCTATATGAAAGACAGCGAAGAGATAGCCGACGCTCTGACAGCACTGGGAGCAACGGACTCAGCACTTGATTTATACGCCATTAAGGTTGAAAAAGACATGAAAAACAAAATCAACCGTCGTGTCAACTGTGAAACCGCCAATTTGACCAAAACTGCCAATGCAGCAGCCTTGCAGATTCAGGCGATTAACAAGCTGATGGCCTCTCCCCTCTCCCGACAGCTGTCTCCCGCACTTTTAGAGCTTGCGGGACTGCGTCTTGAAAACCCGGAAGCAAGCCTTTCTGAGCTGGCCTCGCTGCTGGATGAACCCATCAGTAAATCAGGCATTAGCCGCCGTCTGCAAAAGCTGATTCAAATGGCAGATGAATTATAGAACGGAAATAAAAACTACCCCTTCCCGAAAGGATGAAACACATGGCATTTGACGGACTGGTTGTCCGTGCACTGGCACAGGAACTAAATGAAAAACTGAAAAATGCACGGCTGGATAAAATCTATCAGCCTGAATCTGACGAGCTATTGCTCGCCTTTCATGGCACCACAGGGGCTTATAAGGTGACCTTGTCTGCCAATGCATCAATCCCCCGGATTGCATTGACAGAACAGGCAAAAGAAAACCCCATGGCAGCACCCATGTTTTGCATGCTGCTGAGAAAACACCTGACCTCGGCACACCTTGTGGCTGTTCGTCAGCCGGGTCTTGAACGCATGCTTTGCTTCGATTTGGAAACCCGAAACGAATTGGGAGACCGGGTGACAAAAACTCTCATCATTGAAATCATGGGCCGGCATTCTAATATCATTTTAACAGACGAAAACGGCCGGGTGGCTGACAGCATTAAACGAATTGATTTTTCTGTCAGCTCAAAGCGTCAGATTTTGCCCGGTCTGCCTTACGAAATGCCGCCGGAGCAGGATAAAGTAAACCCGTTAACCTGCAATATGGAAGAATTTTTGTCAGTACTGGCTGATGTTGCTGAAACAGAGCGTCTTGACAAGGCAATTTTAAACCGGTTTCAGGGCATTAGTCCCTTAGTGGCACGGGAAATTGCATATCGTGCCACCGGCGAAACGGATGCCACCTGCAAAAACCGCTCATACAGCCGTTTGTTAGACATTGCCACCGTGATGCATCAGCTTTTCTCAATGGTTATCGCAGGAGAATTTTCTCCTTGCTATCTGTCAGATTCTGAAACCGGTAAACTCCTTGAGTTTTCAGCCATTCCCATCACCCAGTATGCCGGCGGTGTTCTTGTGCACACTAAGCCGTCTATGGGCCTTTTGGTAAACCGGTTTTATTATGAACGGGACAGAAAAGAACGCATCTTGCGTCGCAATGCCGACCTTTTAAAAACCGTATCAAATCACATTGAGCGCTGTGCCAAAAAGCTGGAACGCCTCACCTCAGAGCTTTCAGACACAGAACAAAAGGAGCATTGGCGCCAATATGGCGAGCTGATTACCACTAACATTTATCAGATTCAAAAAGGCATGGAGCATGTAAGAGTGCAAAATTATTTCGATGAAACGCTGCCCATGGTTGTGATTCCTCTAGACAGCACTCTGTCTCCGTCTGCCAATGCGCAACGATATTTCAAAAAATATAACAAGGCAAAAACCGCCGCTGTTGAGCTTGTGAAACAAATTGAGCTGACACAACAGGAGCTTTCCTATCTTGAATCTGTTGAAGAAGCCTTAGAGCGTGCCGAAAGCACCGCTGATTTATCTCAAATCAGCGAAGAGCTTGCAACCCAGGGATATGTTCGCAAGCACCAGGATGCAAGACGCAAAAAAGAGGCACCCGCCTCCCCTGTTCGGCTGGAAACAAAGGACGGATTTATTCTTTATGTTGGGAAAAACAACCGCCAGAATGATTACCTGACCTGCAAATTGGCGCAGAACAAAGATTTATGGTTCCATGCAAAGAACATCCCCGGTTCTCACGTGGTTTTAAAATTTGAACCCGACCGTCCCTTTACTGATGATGCGATTACAGAGGCTGCATCTCTCGCTGCCTTTTTATCAAAAGCAAAGGATTCAGACAACGTGCCCGTGGATTATACAGAAATCAAAAATGTGAAAAAACCTGGGGGCGCAAAGCCCGGTTTTGTGATTTACACCACCAACCGCACAGCTTATGTGTCGCCCCGAAACATAATGAATTAAGTAGGTGAAAGATATGCAAATGGTACTGATTACTGCTTTAGGTGTTGGCGGCGCAACCGTCATTGGAGCCGCTATTGGCTTTTTCTTTAAAAAAATCTCCCATCGTTTCAGCGATATCATTCTGGCCTTTGCAGCCGGTGTCATGCTGGCTGCGGCTGTTATCGGTTTGATTTTGCCTTCGCTGGAATATGGAGGCACTTTCGCCCTGCCTGTAACGGCAGCAGGCATTCTGGCAGGTGCATTTGTGCTGAACCTGATTGACAGACTAACACCCCATATACATAAACTGACAGGCGGCGACAGCGAGAACCATCCCACACAGAACACCGCCATGGATAAGGTGCTTTTGTTTGTGTTGGCGATTGCGATTCATAATCTGCCTGAGGGCATTGCCGCCGGTGTGGGTTTTGGCTCCGGTAACACAGCAGAGGCGCTGACAATTGCCGGCGGCATCGCTTTACAAAACATTCCTGAGGGCATGGTCATCATCGGACCGATGCTTGCCGTGGGAATCAACCGCCCAAAAACCTTTCTGTTTGCGGCATTAACCGGTGTTGTGGAAGTTGCAGGCACTCTTTTAGGCTATTTCGCCGTGAGCCTGTCTCAGGCCATTCTCCCCTTTGCACTTGCCTTTGCCGGCGGTACCATGCTCTATGTCATCAGTGATGAAATGATTCCTGAAACCCATGCCCACGGCAGTGAAAAAGGTGCAACCTTTGCTCTTTTAATCGGGTTTTTGCTGATGCTGGCCACAGATTTTTACTTAGGATAACATACAAATAAACAAACAGGCGGCAGAATGAATCTGCCGCCTGTTTATTTATTACTATTATTACTGTGCCAAAAACCGTTCCAGTCTGTCTAAGCCTTCTTTGATGGTATCCATAGATACAGCATAAGACCAACGTACGAAGTCATCATTACCAAAACCGCTGCAAGGAACCACTGCCACCATAGCTTCCTGCAGAAAAGCTTCTGCAAAATCATCAGAGGTTAAAATTTGCTTGCCGGCAATGGTCTTGCCCTTTAACTTGCTGATATTCATCAAAACATAAAAAGCGCCATTGGGTTTTTTACAGGAAACACCCTCAATGGAGTTAATGCGAGAAACCATATAATCCCGACGTTCCACGAAGGCCTTTTTCATCATTTCAATTTCTTCTTTTCCGCCAGACAAAGCTGCAACCGTGGCAGCCTGTGCGATGGAATTGGGATTAGAAGATGCATGAGACTGTACATTCGCCATAATTTTAGCAATTTCAGCAGGTGCTGCAGCAAAACCGATTCTCCAGCCGGTCATAGCATAAGTCTTAGACACACCATTGATAATGATGGTTCTTGCCTTAATTTCTTCACCCAAGCTGGCAATGCTCACATGTTCGCCCTCATAAATCAAATGCTCATATATTTCATCAGAAATCACATATAAATCATGTGCAACCGCAAAATCGGCAATTTTCTGCAATTCGTCCTTAGTGTATACCATGCCCGTGGGATTAGAGGGGCTGTTCAGCACTAAAGCACGGGTTTTTGCAGACAAAGCCTTTTCCAATGCCGGAACGCTCACCTTAAAGTCAGACTCCTCAGTAGCCTCAACCATCACCGGCACACCATCTGCCAGTTTAACCATTTCCGGATAGCTGACCCAGAACGGTGTGGGAATGATAACCTCGTCACCGGGATTTAAAATAGCCATAAATGCATTAACCAGTGAATGCTTGGCACCATTGCTGACAACAATTTGCGTCGGCTCATAGGAAAGACCGTTTTCACGGCTGAATTTCTCTGCAACAGCTTTACGGAGCTCCATGGTACCTGCCGCCGGTGTATACTTGGTTTTACCATCACGAATGGCAGCAATGGCAGCCTCCTTAATATAGTCCGGCGTGTCAAAATCCGGCTCACCGGCTCCAAAACCAACCACATCAAGCCCTTCTGCTTTCATAGCCTTGAACTTAGAATCAATGGCAAGTGTGGTGGATGCTTTAATATTTTTTGCTTTTTCAGATACGTACATGCGACTACTCCTTTTCCTGATACATTATTCATCATGCTATATTTTAATATATTCAATCAAAAATTACAAGTCTTTTTTGCAAAAAAATCCTGTAATTAATGCAAAATACGCTTTGCAAACCGAAGAAAATTCCCGTGGCTTATCTTATCAATCAGCCGTGGGGAAAATCCTTTTTGCTCCAGCAATAAAAACAAATTGATGTAGTCCTCCGGTCCGGCAAGATTCTCAGTCATCGGCGGTGCAAAGCCATCAAAGTCGGACCCAAGGCCCAAACAATCCTCACCGCCAACAGCCAGAATATGTTCTATGTGCCCCAGGCAATCTTCCAGACCGGCACGTCCTGCGTCAGACAAAAAGGCAGGATAAACATTGAGTCCAATCACGCCGCCCTTCCCTGCTAGTGCACGAATTTGCTCATCCGTCAGATTGCGCTGATGCCCGGCTACACGGTGGGCATTGGAATGTGATGCCATGACCGGTGCACCAGATAAGGACAATACTTCCCAAAAACCCTTTTCCGATATATGAGACACATCAATCATCATGCCAAGATGGTTCATTTCAGCAACAACGCTGCGTCCAAATTCTGTCAAGCCGCCGCCTGAATGTTCCATAACGCCATCACCCAATTCATTGGCACCATTCCAGGTTAGGGTCATGGCGCGCACTCCCAAACGGTATAAAATCCGGAGATTGGAAAGGCTACCTTCCAGGCATTTGCCGTTTTCAACTGTGAGCATTGCGCCCACCTTCTTTTCTAAAAAGGCTTTGCCGAAATCCTCAGCCGAAAGAACTTGTAGCATTGTTCCGCTGCACTTTGAAAGCTCGGTGTTAAACCTGTCAATCAGCAAAAGAACCCTTTGCAACGGCGCACGTTCAGCATCATCCAGCCAGGCGGCAAAAAACTGAACATATCCACCGTAGGCCCTGAGCTTATCAAGAGAAATGCAGAGATCGTTTTTTTCAAAACTGCCGCCCCGGTCTGCCAGCTCGCTCAAGGTATCGCAGTGTGCGTCAATAATTTTATAATTCCCTCTATTGTCCATAATCATCCTCCCAATGGAGTTTACAACGTAAACGCATGGGGAATGTGCCGCAGCGTTTTAATCTTTTGTCCGTCATGAAGCACCTCAATGATGTCAAAACGATAGGTTGCATCCAGTTTATGTTCTGCAATATAAGTATATGCAGTACGGATAATTCTTTGCTGCTTTGATTTTGTCACAAATTCGCAGGGCAAACCAAAGTCTTCATTTTGGCGGGTTTTCACCTCTATAAAAGAAATTACCTCACCCTGTTTTGCCACAATATCAATTTCACCAATGACTTTGCCCATTGCTGTTTGATAGTTGCAGGCAAGGATTTTATAACCGTTTTTCTTTAGAAATTTACATGCCGCTTTTTCGCCGGCCATTCCAATATCCCTGGTTCTCACATGCCCTCACTCTTTCCCAAGATTTTTCCAATAAAGGTTTTTCTGTGGGCGGGACAGGGACCAATGCTTCGCAACAATTCACAGTGTGCCTTGCTGCCATAGCCCTTGTGTTTTTCAAAACCATAGTCGGGATAGAGCTTTGCCAGTTCTTCTTTACAATATCTGTCTCTGGCTACTTTTGCTAAAATAGAAGCTGCCGCAATGGATTGGCTGAGAGAATCACCTTTTTTCACACAGAGATTCGGTTCCGGCAAATCACGATTGCAGTTGCCGTCTACCAAAATAAGATCCGGTTTCACAGAAAGCCGATTGATTGCACCACGCATAGCCTGCATGGTGGCGTTTAAGATGTTAATTTCATCAATAACATCCTCCTCCACCCGACAAATGGAATAAGCAAGAGCCTGCTCGCAAATTACAGGGAACAGTGCCTCACGCTTCTTTTCTGTCAATGCCTTGGAATCGTTAATTTCCTCCATATAAAAGCCTGCAGGCAGAATCACCGCAGCCGCAAACACAGCACCGGCAAGGGGACCTCGCCCTGCTTCATCCACACCGGCAAGAAAACGAACGTTATCATTTAAAAACTGTCTGTCAAATTCTTCACGGGTCATTGCGCCACTCCTTCCGGCGACTCCAGGGTAATCCGCCCGATTTTTGCACTTCTGAACTCATCCAACACGATCTGCGCCGCACGGAGAAGGTCATATTCACCGCCGGAGATCATAAAACCTCTCTTTTTTGCAATTGCCTCTAAGGCAAAAAAACCGTTATCAAATGTAGTAGTTTCCAACTTATACCGTGCTGCCAAGGCTTCCGGCGCACGCAGGCAAAGGGTTTCTAAAAGCTTGGCACCCAAGGTTTCTGTGTCCATAATTTCATCTTTAATAGCACCGGAAAAAGCCAGACGCAAACCCACAGACTCATCCTCAAATTTCGGCCAGAGCACACCGGGAGTGTCTAAAAGCTCAAGTCCACCGGATAGGCGAATCCATTGCTTGCCCCGTGTCACACCGGGTCGGTCTCCGCTGATGGCGGCAGCACGCCCTGCAAGCCGGTTAATAAACGATGATTTGCCCACATTGGGAATGCCAACAATCATCAACTTTAAGGGGCGATTCATCATGCCCCGCTCTTTTTGGCGCTCTATCTGCTCAGACAAAAGAGAGCGCACCATGTCTGTAATCTGTTTGGTGTTTTTGCTGTGAACACTGTCAAACAAAAGCGCCGTTTTCCCCTGCTTTTTAAAATAAGACAGCCAGCGCTCATTTTCAGCTGGGTCAGCCAAATCAGATTTATTCAACACCAAAAGACGGGGTTTTGCCCCACAAATGCTGTCAATTTCAGGGTTGCGGGAGGACAAGGGTGCACGGGCATCTAAAAGCTCCACAACCAAATCCACCAGCTTTAAATTTTCTCCAATCAATCGACGTGTTTTCGCCATGTGACCGGGAAACCATTGTATATTCATACATACCTCCTAAAGAAAGAAAGGGCTGTAGCAACATGCACAGCCCGGAAAAATTATTCTTCCAAATTGTCATATAGGGTGCCAAACCGAGAAAACGGTGTAACACGCAAAGACGCACGACCTACAACATCCTCGTAGGCAACCAAACCCAACGTGCGGCTATCTTGAGAATTGTTCCGATTATCACCCATCACAAAAACATGGTTTTCCGGAACCTGCAACGGATAGACATTCGCATTGCCCGCACTCCGCAATTTTTCTAAAATATATGGTTCGCTTAGCACCATTCCGTTGACAGTCACATCACCGGTCTCCCCGTTAATATCAAGCACATCGCCGGGAACAGCAATCACACGTTTAATGATATGCTTGCCCAGTGCATGGGATTTCACAACCACAATATCGCCTGCCTTGGGGGTGTAAAACAGTTTGGTCACAACCAACCGCTCTTTAGACTCTAGGGTAGGCAGCATGGAAGAACCCTCTACCTGCACCATGGCAAAAATAAACTGATTGATGATGAGTGCCAACACCACGGCAACCGCAATGGCCTGCACCCATTCATAAAGCTCACGCAACCAGTTGGGCTTTTCTTTCTTCTCGATTAGCTCCTCTTGAAGAGAAACATCAAAAATTTCAGCCGGAGCATGTGTGTCACGAGCCGAAGCATCAGCATTTTCTGCATCAAATGACTTTATATCTTTTTGATCATCCATGATGATTTTCCTTTCATAAAAAACAAAGAGGACGCATCAAAGAAACACACCAAAACGGCTGCGTTTCTTTAATGACATCCCCCTGACGATAAGCAACACCTGCTTATCTTAATCTTTCCTTGACCTTTGCAGCCTTACCAACTCTGTCTCTTAAGTAGAACAGTCTGGCTCTTCTGACCTTACCCAGTCTCACAACCTCAATCTTAGCAATTTTGGGAGAGTTTACCGGGAATGTTCTTTCAACGCCAATACCGTAAGAAATACGTCTAACGGTAAAGGTCTGCTGAATGCCGCCGTTTTGAACCTTAATGATGGTTCCTTCGAAAACCTGGATTCTTTCTCTGTTTCCTTCTTTGACCTTAACATGTACCTTAACAGTACTACCGATTTCCAGTGCCGGCAGGTCAGTTCTGATCTGATCCTGTGTCAATGCCTTAATTACGTCCATTTGTTTGCCTCCTCTCTGTGCGAAACGTTCTTACCTGAACACGCAGGCAGCGGACCGCCCTTTTTTCTTGCACATTCGCCTTATTATTATAATATAAATTTTGCGAAAATTCAAGTATTTTTTTGGTAATTGCGAATTTACATTCGTTCGATTGTTGATTTATTGTCCTTTATACTCCCGAAGCCGCTCCATATCCTTCTCTAACTGCTCCATTCCCACACCCATAGCCTGCCAATCTTGATTCTGTGTTGAAGCTTTAAACGCATCATAATTCGTCAGCAAACTACTGATAAGACCTTCAAGGTCTGTCAGCTCCTGTTCTGTGGGTGGCACTAAAGGTGACGGAACCTGTTCTCCCTCCGGTGCAACAGAAGAACCCTCACTCTGAGCAAAAACCGATTTAAGCGCTGCCTCTAAGGTGGGCTCCATGGCTATTGCATCGCCATAGGCCAAAACAATCCGCTTTAGCTCCGGCAAAGATGCATTGTTTTGTGACGTGATATAAATCGGCTCCACATATAAAAGAGAGTTTCTGTAAGGTACTACAAGCAAATTACCCCGTATAACACTAGAACCGCCCTGACCCCAAAGAGTCATTTCACGGGAGATATCAGGATGGTTATCAATTCGGTTTTCCACCTGCAGGGGACCATAGACCGTCTCATTCTTTGGAAAACGGTACAGCATCAGCTCACCATAGTGTTCAGGGTCATTTCGCTGAATCAAAATACCCACCATATTATGTTTGCCCTGCACAACAAAGGGCAACATCAACACCATTTCATCCTTGCCGTCGATTTCCATAATGTTGTAGTAAGGCGACATGGAAATTTCATTCTCCTGGTATTTTTCCTTGGCAATATCCCAAACATCTGCCCGGTCATAGAATTGGCCGGCATCATGCACATGATACCGTTGATATATCTCCGATTGCAGCTGGAACAAAAACTCCGGCACTCTGATATGAGATGCAATTTCCTCCGGAATCTCTCCTTCAACAAACAAAGCGGGGTAAATGTTGCGGTAAGTTCTTGCCATTGGGTCATTTTCATCTGTCACATAGAACAACACTTCACCGCTGTAAGCATCCACCGTGACCATCACGGAATTTCGAATGTAATTGATGCCGCCATAGGGTTGTGCATACGGATAATAAGAAGAAGTGGTATAACCGTTAATCACCCAGTACAGCTTACCGTCATCTGCAATCACAAGATAAGGGTCTGAATCGTACAGGAAAAAGGGTGCCACACGCTTCACCCGTTCTGACACGTTCCGGTTGATTAGAATTTTGCTATCAGAACTCACGTTGCCGGAAAGCAGCATTTTATAATCTTTATAATAAAGGGAAAGCATCAGCCGTTTAAAGAGGCTCAACTCCACTCCGGCCTCGCCGTCATAAGTAAATTGAACATCCTCAAGGCCTTCTGAATAATCAAGCTCCTGGTTCTTGCCTCCAACAATAACATAATCGTTGGTCAACTCGCCGAAATAAATACGGGGCTGAGTGATATCCGGCATATCGCCGGTGGATTGAGGGGGAATATCCTTAATCAAAAATTCCGGCTGCCCCTCTGCTGTCACACGGTTCACAGGGCTGGCAACAGCACCAAAACCATGGGTATAGCGGAAAATTTGATTGGCATAGGACCTGGCTGATTCATCCAAGTTTTCTTTATTCATTTCCCTTGCCGCCAAAAAGACCACATTCAATTTGCCATCAAGCTCATAGGGCACTGCATCTACATCATGAAAGGTGTAATACTTTCTTAAAAATTGAAGCTGGTTATAAGCTGTTAAGGTGGAACCATAGTCAGTGATGCGAGTGCCTGCCAACCAGGTATCATCTTCTGCCATCACGCTTGTGTTAATGTTATATTGTGGGTCAAATTCCTTTTCAGTAACCTTAGAAAGATTATAGGCATGGCGAGTGGCCTCCATGTTATGGGCGATATAGGGTGTTTGCAAATTCCGTTCATTAGGGCTGACCACAAAGGAATCTACGCCCAGGGAAACCAGCGTCACCAAGAGATACACCACCGGTATAATTCCAACCGAACAAAGGGCCGGCAGATATTTCTTGCGATACAAAAAGAACAGAATCAATGCCACCGTCACCAAAACAAGGGCAGGAGCAAAACGATAATACTGCCGCCAGATGTTGGCCTCCACATAGCCGGCACCAAAAACATCATTTTGTGACCCAAAAGAGGAATAGAGAACACTTTCCGCTGAGAACTGATAAGACAGTATGGACAGCAGAAAATAAATTGCCGCCAGAATCACAACATGAATCAACACACGCTTTTCTGACACAATAACATCTTTCAAACTTCTGTGACCATTTTTAACGAAAATCAAAAAATATACTGCCGCAACCATAATCAAAAGCAGAAGCATCAGGGCTTTTATTCCCTCTGCTACAGTCATTAAAAACGGTCTTGTGAAAATATAATATCCCACATCCTTTAAAAACAAGGGGTCGGTCATACCAAAGCTTTCGCCATGAACCGCCATAAGCAGTTTCTGATATAACGTGCCCCCCACAAAACCGGAAACTCCAAAAGCAATCAACAAACTAATAACAAAATAGGGCCATTTCTTTCTCAAAAAAGAAATGTTAAAATTCTTTTCAAACGCAGCCCGTTTCATGATGAACAGATTCACTAACAGAACTGCAAAAATCAACAAAAATCCCACTGTCTGTGTTAAAATCCGGGCAGAAAAATTTGTCCAGAAAACAGAGGTATAGTTCTCTCCAATCTCCTGAATCTGCCAATACTCCATTAAAAAATTATATAACGGCCCAACAAGAACCAGCAACAAGATTAAAACAGCACCAATAACAATTAGACTCTTTTTCTTTTTGCCGCTTGTTTTGGAAAAAACTTCTTTAAAATTCTGGTTACTGTCAGAAAAACCGCTAAAATTTGAAAAATCTCTCACGAAAATTCTCCTTTCATAGAAAAGCAAAACTGCGACAAACTCATGTGTGGAAACCTCCGCAAAAAACCTCCCCTTCAAGTGAATCTCTCAGAAAACGGCTCAAAGGCACCCCTTTTCGTTTTATCACAGTCTTGAATTAATTATTCATTTGTTGGAAATAGTGCCTCAGCGAAACTCTCCGGATCAAAAGGACGCAGATCGTTAATCTGCTCGCCAACACCAATGAACTTCACACCAATACCCTGTTCTCTTGAGAGCGGTAAAATCACGCCGCCCTTGGCAGTGCCGTCTAGCTTTGTTAAAATAACACCGGTGATGCCGGCTGCCTGAGCAAACTCCCTGGTTTGCACCAAAGCATTCTGACCGGTGGAGGCATCAAGAACCAGCAGGGTTTCGCAACAGCTGCCGCCAGTCTCCCGCTCAACCACACGGGCCGTCTTTTTTAATTCTTCCATTAAATTCTTTTTATTATGCAACCTGCCCGCAGTATCACAAATCACAAGGTCTGCACCTCTTGCCTTGGCTGCCTGAATGCTGTCAAACACCACAGCAGAGGGGTCAGCACCCTCCTGGTGCTTCACCAACTCCACACCGGCACGTTCCGCCCAAATTTCCAGCTGGTCAATAGCCGCCGCACGGAAGGTGTCTCCTGCTGCTAAAATAACTTTTTTCCCCTGTTCCTTATAATAGTGCGCCAGTTTGCCGATGGAGGTGGTTTTACCCACGCCATTCACACCGATTACCATAATAACAGCGGGTTTTGCATCAAGATGTAGTTCTGTATCCTGAGAAGATAAAATCTCCTCCACTATTTCACGAAGCAATGCTTTGAGCTCGGTTGCCTCTTTGGCACCTCTGCTTTTGGCACGCTCCTTCAGTTCTTCTATCATATAAGCGGCAGTTTCAGCACCGATATCTGACATAATCAGTGCTTCTTCCAGTTCCTCATAAAGTTCTTCATCAATTTTGCCCATAGAAAGCAAAACAGCATCTACTTTATCAGAAATAGCCGCACGGGTTTTGTTTAGCCCTTCTTTTAATCTGCCAAAAAAGCCTTTTTTCTCCTGGTCGCTTTCAGCGGAGATAACTGCCTGCTCCTCAACCGCAGCTTCCTCCTGCCGAGACTTCTCCTGTGGTTTCGACTCCGGCTCCTCAGGCATAGCCTTCTCTACAGCCTTTGTTATGTCCTCCAGCATTTGGGGAAGTTCATTGCCCTGTTTCTTTTTAAAGAATTTCTCAAACATCATTTTGCTCCATTTCCGCATATTGCGGCTCATTCATTTCCGCCAATAATCTCCTGTTCTGTTTCGTGTTTTTTGTCACGAACCATCAGGCTCATCACAGATGCTTTTGCATCTTTTCCCTCAAACAAAACACCATAAGCCTGTTCCACAATAGGCATTTCCACGTGCATTTTTTGAGCAAGTAAGTAGGCGGCCTTTGTGGCATAGAACCCCTCTACCACCATTTTCACTTCTTTAACCGCATCTTCCGGGCTCATGCCCTGACCGATTAAAATACCAGCACGTCGGTTGCGGGAGTGCATGCTGGTGCATGTCACAATCAAATCACCCATGCCGGAAAGGCCTAAAAAGGTTAAAGGCTCAGCACCCATTGCAACACCCAAACGGGAAATCTCTGCCATGCCACGGGTCATCAGCGCCGCCTTGGCATTATCCCCAAGACCCAAGCCATCTGTCACGCCGGCACACAGAGCAATAACGTTTTTAAGCGCACCGCCCAGCTCTACGCCCACGATATCCTGACTGGTGTAAACCCGGAAGGTGTCGTTCATTAAAACATTCTGCAGGGTTTGAGAAATTGTTAAATCATCGCAGGCAATCACATTGGTTGTGGGCAACTGCCGTCCAACCTCCTCTGCATGAGAAGGACCGGACATAACAGCCAGCTTTGCCTGAGGAATGGCCTCGGCAATTACCTGAGAAAGCCTTTTCTGCGATTCCTGCTCTAAACCCTTAGAGGCATTAACAATCACAGTGCCTGCCTTAACAAAGGGGGAAAGTGCCTTAGCTGTTGATTGAATCGCCTGGGAGGGCGTTACCATAAAAATAATTTCCGCACCCTCTGCAGCCTTTTCTAAAGAGGCAGTGAAACATATGTTATCCGGTAACATAACACCGGGTAAAAATCGTTTATTTTCTTTGTCTTGACTCAGAGCTTCAGATTCCTCCGGCAGATAAGACCACAGGGTTACCTGATGACCGTTTCGTGCCAAAAGAGAAGCAATGGCTGTTCCCCAACCACCTGAACCAATGACTGCAATTTTTTTCATAAAAAGATTACTCCTTTTGGTCTTTTTTAGCGCCCAGCTTAGATTCCGTACCCGTCCGCAAGCGTTTGATGTTCGCTCTGTGACGGTAAATTGCCAGCACAGCCATAATTAAAGACAGCAATATATAATATCGTGTAGCCGGTGATGGTTTTCCTGCATTCAACGCTACCACAAAGAGGGGGTATAAAATAGCGCTGATAACAGATGCCAAGGACACATATCGTGTTGACAGCACCACCAGCAGAAAGACTACAATCAACATAACGGCAATGCGCCAATCCAAAACCATAATAACGCCCCAGGAAGCCAAAATGCCCTTGCCGCCCTTAAATTTAAAATAAAGGGGAAAATTGTGACCTAAAATTGCGCCAAGACCTGCCAGATATTTAGCATATTCCCCCGCATTGGTGTTTTCGGGATAAACAACGTCTGCTAAATATCTTGCAAGCAACACTGCCACAACAGCCTTTAATAAATCAAAAAAGAATACAAACACAGCGGCTTTTTTACCAAAAACACGCAACGTGTTGGTCATGCCTGCGTTTTTACTGCCTTCGTTTCGAATATCAGAACCTCTCATTTTGCCGAAAATAATGGACGCATTAAAACTGCCTAACAAATAACCGCCCAACAAACAGCCAATGAAGAAAATACTAACCATTTCGTCACCTCAATCACTTGTCACATAGTATTATTATGAATCGCCTCGTTCACGGAGCACAAACCGTACCGGTGTTCCCTCAAGACCAAACACCCCACGAATTTGATTTTCCAGATATCGAATATAGGAAAAATGCGCCAGTTGTTTGTTGTTAACAAACAAAACAAAGGTTGGCGGCGCAGTGGACGCCTGCGTGATATAATAAAGCTTCAGCCTTTTTCCCTTATCAGACGGCGGCTGAACGCGCATGGTTGCTTCATTTAACACATCGTTTAAAGCACCGGTTCGAATGCGCATGGTGTTCTGCTCACGAACGAAATTCACAAGCTCAAACAGGCGGTCAATGCGTTGACCCGTTAGTGCAGAAATAAACACAACAGGTGCATAAAGCATAAAAGAAAGACCTTCAGCCACCTTCTTGCGAAAGCTATCCATGGTTTTACCGTCTTTTTCCACCAAGTCCCACTTGTTCACAGCAATCACACAGGCTTTTCCCTGTTCATGGGCATATCCAGCAATTTTTGTATCCTGCTCTGTAATGCCCTCTTGTGCATCAATCATAATTACACAGACATGGGCTCTGTCTACAGCAGCTAAAGAGCGAATCACACTGTAATGCTCCACGCCCTCCTCTACCTTGCTGCGTCGACGCATACCTGCCGTGTCAATAAACGTATAGTCTCTGCCATTTCTCGTTACACGAGCATCAATAGCATCTCTTGTTGTTCCGGCGATGTCACTAACAATCACACGATTCTCGCCTAAAATTTTGTTGATTAAAGAAGACTTGCCCACATTGGGTTTACCCACTAAAGCTACCTTTAAGGTGTCATCCTCTTCATCCTCTGCCGCAGTTTTTTCCGGAAACAATGCCACAATTTCGTCCAGTAAATCACCCACGCCCAAACCGTGAATGGAAGAAACCGGCAAGGGGTCACCTAAACCCAGATTATAAAATTCATACAATTCCAGAGGCGGATTTCCAATGTTGTCCACTTTGTTAACAACCAAAAGCACCGGCTTGCCGGATTTTTGCAGCATAGCTGCCACGTCTGCATCAGCTGCCACCAAACCGTCATGAACACAGGTCATCAGCAAAAGAACATCTGCCTGAGAAATCGCCAGCTCTGCCTGGTGACGCATGCCTGATACAATCACATCATCTCCCGGCTCAATACCGCCGGTATCAATCAGCAAAAATTCCCGTCCGTTCCATTCAGCCTCCATATAAATCCGGTCACGAGTTACGCCCGGTGTATCGTCTACAATGGAAATACGGGAGCCCACAATTTTATTAAATAAAGTTGATTTTCCCACATTGGGTCTGCCCACAATGGCAACCACAGGCTTCATAATGCGCTCCTTCCCTACATTACACATTAAAAAAGTATCATTGATTATATATCATCTCTCTGTCCCAAGCGGTTGTTACAGCCCAACAGTGTTTCTAAGAAATCATTCCCGTCGTTTCTGTTTGATTCCAAAACAACACCCAAAGCCTGCTCAACATCAGACACCGTCACATCGTCTAAAAAAACAGGTTCATCAGCCTTCAGCATGGAGCTGGTAATCAGCAACCGGTCAAAACTTTTACCCTTTAGCTGTTCAATCAAATCCCTGCCGCCCAAAAGACCTGCAACGGTAACGCCGCCACCAAACAAATGATTTTCAACGGCAATCACCTCAGCCTGAAGCTCGGGATACCGTTTTTTTGCCATTTCTACTAATTTATTAATAAAAGGATAAGCCAAGGTTCCGGTAGCAAGCACAGTTCGCCCCCCAAACACCAGGGGAGGGTTTTCTTCCAGAGCCTGACAAAACTCCTGTTCCAGACTCGCCTCCATTCCCACGCCATTTTCAATTTGAGGAAAATCCTCATAAGCCTCAGCCGGCGGCATGGGTAACTCTGCCATCAGATAAAATTCATCACTTAGATACACAAACCGTGAACCCTTTTCCCTTAGAAATTTCTGTTGCAGTGCTTCTACTTGTTCCACAACACGCCGGGCATCTTCCTTGCCGAAGGCCTCCAGCGGATGCAACCCCTCCCGATAGCGGGTCAACCCCACCGGCACCACAGACACACTCACAGCCAACGGATGAAACGCAGATAAATCTAAAAGTGTTTGTGTCAGGTTTTCTCCGTCATTCATGCCCTTGCAGAGCACAATTTGCATATTCATTTGAATTCCGCCGTCATACAGCATTTGTATATAGTCCATCAATCTGCCGGCATGCTTATTTTTCAGCATGGTCTCCCGCAGCGACATATCAGTTGTATGAACAGAGATATTCACCGGTGAAACACGGTATTCAATTAAACGCTCCACATCCTTCGGGAGCATATTGGTCATCGTTACATAATTGCCGTATAAAAAGGACAACCGTGAGTCATCATCTTTGAAATAAAGACTATCTCTCAATCCCGGAGGCAACTGGTCAATAAAACAGAAAACACAGCGGTTCGAGCAGCTTTTAGCCGGGTCAAACAGCATGTTTTGAAAGCTGATGCCCAAATCTTCCAGCTCTTCATTTTCAATTTCAAATTCAATTATCTCGCCGTTTTTCTTCTGCACTGTGAGCACAATTTCCGGTTGCGCCGTTAAAAACTGATAATCAAGAAAATCAGCAATCCGGCGGCCGTTTATCTCGCAGATGACATCTCCGGGACAAATGCCCAGTTCTTCTGCAATGCTGCCCGGCAGTATGCTGAAAACCTCAGCCCGGTACTGCACGCCATACACCTCCAACGTCCTTTTAAAACACAAAACAAACCTTATAAAAATAGAGAAGACGAAGCGCCTTCTCTATTTTAAGCAAAATCGAATTATTCAGCCTTGGCGATTACTTCCTTGCCCTTATAGTATCCGCAGGCTTTGCAGACTCTGTGGGGCATGATAAACTCACCGCAGCGAGGACAAGCAACGATGCCCGGAACTGCAAGCTTCCAATTAGCTCTTCTCTGATCACGTTTTGCTTTTGAGGTTCTTCTCTTAGGTACTGCCATTTGCTACACCTCCTATTAGTCAGGTCACGGGCTTGCCCACAGACCATAATTTACATAATATTTACTTTAACAGGTCAGCAAGACCTGCAAGTCTCGGATCAATTTCATCCTGCTCACATTCACAGGATGCTTCATTCAAATCTGTGCCACAAATGGGGCACAAACCCTTACAATCAGGTTTACATAAATATTTTATGTTCAGCGCAAGAAAAACATCGGGCCAGATTGCAACGCCTAAATCTACCTGAGTGCCGGAAAAAGGAATCATCGCTTCTGGGTCTGACAGCTCCACTTCACCATTGGCAAATGAGGCTTTTACAGGAACCTGAAAGCATTGCTCCGTCTCTTTCATGCAGCGGCCACAATCAACTAAAAAGCTCCCCTCGGCCACACCATTAAGCTCTAAAATGCCGCCAACGTTTTCCAGCGTGCCGGCAAAGCTTCCGTTATCTAAAAACCGGATTTGTGCATCATTATAATCCTCAGGCACAACAAGCTTAACCTGAACCGGAATGCGTGCACCGTCTGTTTTTAAAATTGTTTGAACATCTAAAATCATTGCACCCACTCCCCTAACAATAGATTATATCGGATTCTTCCCCGATTGTCAACCTTTTTTTCACTTTTTTCGGAAAGCAATGGTAATTTTTTAATCTTCCTTTGTGTGTTGTTCTCAAAAGTCACATTCATCTCCCTCTTTTCGGCATTTTTTACAAAAACTTAAAATTATACTATTAAAATCGACGAATTAAAACGGAAAATTTTTCAAGACTTGACATAAATATGTAATTATGTTACAATTAAAATGCAATGGATAATGTGGAGGTAGGGTCATGATAGAAAAAGCGGATATTCAAAGAGTGAAAACACAACTTACGCAAAACGTGGGAATGCGTATCCGTTTGTCAGCTAAGCGTGGAAGAAATCGCGAAGTTGTGCGCCATGGTTATATCAAAGAAACCTACCCTTCTATTTTTATTGTTTCCTTAGACAGTGTGTCTGATTTTGCCGACACAGAAAGAATTGTTTCTTTTAGCTATGCCGATATTTTAACCAAATCCATTGAAATTACTATTACAGATACAAAACAGGTGATTGCATAATATTTTTGAATGAAGTTTTCTAGCATGGGATAAAGTAAATACAGTTTTCCAAAAAAATTTATTTTTTTCTTAAAAAGCCTTTACAAAAGGTTTTTTTTATGCTAAAATACTTTTTGTTCCATCTCCGGGCTTGGGGTGACGCCTCGATTTGACCCTTTGCGCGGGGTTCGGAGAAGATAAAAATTTTAGGAGGAATTTAAAATGAGACCCGAAGTAAAAAAAGAAATTATCGAAAAGTACAAAATTCACGAGACCGATACAGGTTCTCCCGAAGTGCAGATTGCAATCTTAACCGAGCGCATCAACCACTTAAACGAGCACTTGAAGCTGTATAAGAAAGATCATCACTCAAGACGTGGTCTTTTGAAAATGGTTGGTCAGCGCAGAGGTCTTCTCAACTACTTGACAAAGGTTGACATTGAAAGATATCGTGCAATCGTTGAAAAATTAGGTTTAAGAAAATAATGTTAGAATGATTTTTCCGGCATAAAATTTTCTGCCGGAAAAATTCCAAAAGGTGCCACGTTACTGCTCCTGCGCTGACGTGGTATTTTTTTTGTCAAAATATGATTTGGGCTTTGCTTTTTTGACAAAACTGTGTTATAATATGAAGTAGATATAATAATTCGATTTATTTTGTGTCTGAAAAGGTGCAAATGGCAGATATTTCTGCACGAATTTTACATAAGAAAGTAACGGTGTATAGCCATGATACTTGAATCAAAATTTCCTTGCCCGGAGGCAGGTTATGTAAATCTTCCTGCCCGTGTGGCTGAGCTTTTGACAGAAACAAACCGTCCTGTTTATCTGGCTGTATATGTTTATGCCCTGAGTCAGTATGTAAACGGCAATCATAGCATTTCCAACAGCAGCATTGCCGATGCACTAAAAATCAATTTAATGGATGTTGTCAATGCCTTTTTGTTTTATAGTTCTCAAGGCATGATTAAAATTCATAACTTCACCAGTGTGGACGATGGAGACTTTGACATTGAATTTTGTACTGTTGATAAAAAAACGCCGGTTCCCTTTCGTCCCAACTATAAAAGTTCGGAAATCAGCCGTCGATTGCAGGAAAATTCCCGCATGAACCAAATGTACAAAATGGTTAGCCAAATTCTGGGCAAAACCCTGAGTTCTTCCGATACTGAGCTTTTATATTCTTTTCATGATTATTATGGTTTGCCCGTTGAGGTCATTTTGGTTTTAATTGAATATTATGTTTCTAAGGGCAAAACCTCAATGAAATATATTGAAAAAGAGGCTGGAAAATGGCACAGTGCAGGCATTGACACAGTGCCGAAAGCAAAAGCGCACATTAAAAAGCGGGAGGAATTTCTAAGTTATGTCAGCCGTGTCCGCACCCTTTTGGGAATTCCGGAACGCCGTCTTTCCACTCGTGAACTGACCTATATAAACAATTGGCAAAATGAGTTTTCTATGACGCTTGACATGGTGAAAACCGCCTATGAACTCACTGTGAATCAAACCGGCAAGCTCTCCTTTGCCTATATGAATAAAATTATGGAATCCTGGGCACAAAATAACATTCAAACACCCCAGGACATAGCCATTAAAAAGGCTGAAACACCGAAAAGTCGGGTAAACAGCCGATATGATTTCGAGGCAATGGAACGCCGTGCCCGTGAAGCACTGAATCATCCTGATGGAGGGAAAGAAAGCAATGGCGTATGAACGCAGCCTGTATCTCATGGTTGAAAATGAATATGAAGAGCTCCGTCGACACAATCAGGAGGATTTGTCTGCTCGCCGCAACACGGTTTATCAGGTTGTGCCGGAGATTGCAGAAATAGATCGGGACATTCAGTCTGCCGGTCTTTCTATCGTGTCTTTGGCCGTTTCTAATCCGCCGGATTTGCAGGAAAAGCTGGCAGACCTGCGCCATCAGCAAAAGGCTCTGCAGCTGCGCAGAAAAATGCTTTTAATTGAAAACGGTTTTTCAGAAGACGAACTTTCCATGCGCTACATGTGTGAGCAATGTGAAGATACTGGCGTTCATGGTGACAAAGCTTGCGAATGCTATCAGCGCCGACTGGTGATGAAGGCTTTTGAAAAATCTAACCTATCACTGCAGCTGAGAAATCAAAGCTTTAAAACCTTTGACCTTTCCTTATATTCTCAGGAGCCCGACCCACGTTATGGCATTGTACCCTACACCAACATGCAAAACATCGTTAGAATCAGTAAGGAGTTTATTGCTGATTTTGAACGCACCAATAAAAATCTACTCTTCTGGGGAGAATCCGGTCTGGGAAAAACCTTTCTCTCTACTTGCATTGCAAAAGAACTGATTAAAAAAGGGTATTCTGTTATTTATGAAACCACCTATCAGATTGTTTCTCTTTTAGAGGATTATAAATTCAAACGCAGTCAGGACCTGTCTGAACTAAAAGTGCAGACCGAGCGTCTGTATGAAAGCGACCTGTTGATTTTAGATGATTTGGGTGCTGAGTTTTCCACCAGCTACACCAATGCTGCCTTATTTGATATTTTAAATTCCCGTTTAATTACTAATA
Organism: Clostridia bacterium; assembly: GCA_045602005.1. Classification (GTDB taxonomy): domain Bacteria; phylum Bacillota; class Clostridia; order UBA1381; family UBA9506; genus UMGS755. Next base: position 23,605 of record JAZSAS010000039.1, on the reverse strand, counting down.
AAAAAACAATTATTAACACAAACTTAAATATGCAGGAGCTGTCCAACCGATATTCAGAGCGAGTCATCAGCCGCATCATGGGCAGTTATCAATCTCTTCAATTCATCGGCGAGGATTTGCGGCTGAAAAAATCTGTTAATCCTTTTGATTAAATGATTATAATAAAGGAGAGTTGCTATGACGCAAAGCCGTGCAGAAATCATTGCAACGCACGAAAAAAATGGTGTTATCTTTATGGATGCTGAAAGTGCCTTCATTGACCCGGAGGTCGTCATTGGAGCGGGCACACGGATTGCTCCCAACGTGCATCTGTCAGGGAATACCATCATTGGAAAAAACGTAGAAATCGGGTTTAATACCGAAATTGAAAATGCTGTCATCGGTGATGGTGTGAAAATCCGTCAATCCGTGATTTTAGAAAGCAAAATTGGCGCAGGCACAACTGTAGGTCCGTTTGCTTATGTCCGCCCCCATTGTGTGGTGGGCAAGCATGTAAAGCTGGGCGATTTTGTGGAAATTAAAAATTCTAACATCGGCAGCGGCACAAAAATCTCTCATCTAACCTATGTGGGAGATGCTGATGTGGGTGAAGATATAAATTTCGGGTGTGGCACCGTTGTTGTGAATTATGACGGAAGCAAAAAACACCGGACAGTGATTGAAAACAATGCCTTCATTGGTTGCAACACCAATTTGGTTGCGCCTGTCACCATTGGCGAGAACGCCTTCACTGCCGCCGGTTCTACTATTACAGAAGATGTTCCGGCCAGTGCTCTGGCAATCGCTCGGGCCCGGCAGGTTGTTAAAACAAACTGGAAGAGAAAATAAAAGGCGGCATGCCGCCTTTAAAAGGGAAAGGGGAATATACATACCATGATTACACATGGCAAAGACGTTAAAATTTTTACTTGTAATGCAACACCTGATTTAGCAAAAAAGATTGCACAATGCTTAGGATTGGGTGTATGTGACACTGAGGTAACCATGTTCAGCGACGGTGAAATCGGCGTGAACATTTACGAAACCGTCAGAGGCTCTGATGTGTTTGTTGTGCAGTCAACCTGCAACCCGGTCAATGACCATTTAATGGAGCTTTTGATTATGATTGATGCCTTAAAGCGTGCATCAGCAGGCCGTATCACAGCGGTTATACCCTACTTTGGCTATGCCAGACAGGACCGTAAGGCCAAGGCTCGTGATCCCATTTCAGCAAAACTGGTGGCCGATTTGATAACCGCTGCCGGTGCAGACCGGGTTTTAACCATGGATTTGCACGCAGCACAGATTCAGGGCTTTTTTAACATTCCTGTTGACCACCTTTTGGGGGGTCCCATTCTGGCTTCACATTACACCACCAAGTTTAAGGATGAATTGGATGATTTCGTGGTTGTTTCACCTGATCTGGGTAGTGTCACCCGTGCCAGAACCTTTGCATCCAGACTGAACGTTCCCATTGCAATTATTGACAAGCGCCGTCCCAAGCCGAATGTTGCGGAGGTTATGAACATTATTGGCGATATTAAGGATAAGCGTGTTATTTTGATTGATGATATGATTGATACCGCCGGCACAATCACAAATGGTGCAACCGCCTTGAAGGAACGGGGTGCAAAAGAGGTTTATGCCTGCTGTACTCATGCTGTTTTATCCGGTCCTGCTCTGGAGCGGATTCAAAGCTGCCCCATTTCTGAGCTGTTAGTGCTGGATACCATCCCCCTGCCGCCGGATAAGCAGATTGACAAAATCAAAGTGATGTCTGTTGCACCGGTATTCGCCGAGGCAATCAAACGAATTTACGGAGACATTTCCATGAGCGAACTGTTCCGTTAAAACAGGATAAGGATGATTCTATGAACCGCAACATTATCAGCCTCATCACTGAACGCTATGACAAGCTGAGCAAGGGCCACAAGGCCATTGCTCGCTTTGTTATTGAAAACTATGATAAAGCGGCATATATGAACGTGGAACAACTCAGCGACGTCACCGGCGTCAGCGAGGCTACCGTGGTGCGTTTTTCAGCTGAGTTGGGGTATGACAAATATCAAAAATTTCAACATGCGGTCTGGGAATATGCCAAATCGAAGTTGACCAGCGTTCAGCGCATGGAATTGACCTATAGCCGATTAAACACAGAAAACATTTTATCTGACGTTTTAAATACGGATATTGAAAACATTCGCACCACTCTTGCCTCCATTGACCAGGCAGAATTCGAAAAAATTGTGGATGTCATTTACCGTTCCAAACGTGTGTATATCGTTGGTCTACGCTCCGCCTCTTACCTTGCCGGTCTTTTGGGGTTTTACTTGAATCTGGTGTTTAATAATGTAACGGTTGTCAGCAGTGTCAGTGCCAGTGAAATTTTCGAACAGCTTTACCGCATCGAGCCCGGCGACGTGGTTATTGGCATCAGTTTCCCCCGATATTCCAAGCGTACCATCAACGCCCTACGATATGCCAAGGCTAAGGGTGTAACCGTCATTGGAATCACAGACGGTGCGCTCTCCCCCATTAAGGTGAATGCTGATTATGCACTTTTGACACGAAGCGACTCGAAATCCTTTGTCGATTCCCTGATTGCGCCTCTGTCTGTTATCAATGCATTGATTGTAGCACTGGCACTTAAGAATAAAGATAAGGTCTCTAAAAACTTTGAGCTTTTAGAACACATCTGGCATGAATATGATGTATATGACACCATAGAAGATTCTGAATCTCCGGAGGTTACACAGTGAACATAAGCGATTTTGACTATTTTTTACCGGAGGAACTGATAGCACAAACCCCTCTGGCACAACGCACAGCTTCCCGCCTGTTGGTTGTAAATCGAGAAACCGGTCAACTTTCCCACCGGTTTTTTCCGGATATAGCCGACCTGTTAAAACCGGGAGACTGTCTGGTTTTAAATAACACAAGGGTTATTCCTGCCCGTCTTTTGGGGCATCGGGAAAATTCCGGCGGTGCTGCTGAGCTTCTTTTGCTTCGTCAAATGGAAAATGACGTTTGGGAATCTCTGGTTCGTCCCGGAAAAAAATGTCGCACCGGTGACAGAATTGTATTTGGCGATGGCAAACTAATTGCAGAAGTCATTAAAGTCAAAGAAGACGGAAACCGACTAGTTCATTTTGAATATCAGGGAATTTTTAACGAAGTATTAGCGGAGCTGGGTGAAATGCCCCTACCACCTTATATTAAAGAAAAGCTGCAGGACCCGGAACGGTATCAAACCGTATATTCCAAAATTGAAGGTTCTGCTGCTGCACCCACTGCCGGACTCCATTTCGATTCAGAATTGCTGACTCGCCTGACAAATGCAGGCATAAACCTTGCCTATGTTACACTGCATGTCGGGCTGGGTACCTTCCGCCCTGTCAAGGCAGAAACCGTTGAAGAGCACACAATGCATTCCGAGGCCTACTCTGTCACAGAAGAAACCGCCGCACTGATTAACCAAACAAAACAAAACGGCGGGCGGGTCATCTGTGTGGGCACCACCGCCACACGAGTGGTAGAAACGCTGGCTGATGATGCTGGATGCATGAAAGCAGGCAGCGGTGAAACAAGTATTTTTATCTATCCCGGATATAAATTTAAACTGACTGATGCCTTAATTACCAACTTCCATCTGCCAAAATCCACACTGGTTATGTTGGTTAGTGCACTGGCAGGCAGAGAATTGATTTTAAAGGCATATGAAGAAGCTGTCAACGAACGCTACCGGTTCTTCAGCTTTGGAGATGCGATGTTTATTGTTTAGCAGATAAAAAACAATCCCTCAGTCAGCTTCGCTGACAGCTCCCTTTACACAAGGGAGCCAAAAAAGCCCTCCTTGTGTAAAGGAGGGTGGCACACGAAGTGTGACGGGAGGATTGTCATGTGAATTGCTGATAAACCATTACCATCGTAGATGCGATGTTCATTCAATGATAAAATCATTGAATGAACAAGTGAAGAGGTAATTGTGAAAAGTGAATAGTTATGGTGGGTTTTCGCATTAGCGAAAACCGAAAATCACATAAACTATTGCTTTCGTATATATTATTTTTACCGAAATTTAAAAACCGCCTGCAATGCAGGCGGTTTTTAAAATAATTTTTAATAATTTTCTTTTCTAACTTCAAAATAGCTCTGGGGATGAGCGCAAACGGGACAAAGCTCCGGTGCCTTTTTACCCATAACCAAATGTCCGCAATTCCGGCACTCCCACATGGTTTCTTCGCTCTTTTCAAAAACCTGCTGCATTTCTACATTAGAAAGCAGTGTCCGATAGCGCTCTTCGTGAGACTTTTCAATTTTAGCTACCATGCGGAATTTTGCAGCCAGTTCAGTAAAACCCTCTTCCTCTGCATCTTTTGCAAAGCGGTCATACATGTCTGTCCACTCATAGTTCTCGCCCTCTGCAGCATGGAGAAGATTTGTTTGTGTGTCGCCTAATTCACCCAAAGCCTTAAACCACAGCTTTGCATGCTCTTTTTCGTTGTTTGCCGTTTCCTCAAAGATTGCCGCAATTTGCTGATAGCCTTCTTTTTTTGCAACAGAGGCAAAATATGTATATTTATTTCTTGCCTGGCTTTCACCGGCAAATGCCTCCATTAAATTTTTTTCTGTTTTGCTTCCTTTGAGTTCCATAGTTTTTTCTCTCCTTAAATATTTAAAATTTATTATCACTCATTCCTGCCGAATGAATCTGCCTGTTAATTTCTTAAGCTGTGAATCGGTGCCGGAATTCGTCCGCCCCGGGCAATGAACACATCACTTTTGTGAGGATTCACCGGCATAACCGGACCGGTTCCCAAAAGACCGCCAAATTCCACCGTGTCTCCCACTTTTTTGCCTGGTGCCGGAATCAAACGCACCGCAGTGGTTTTTTGATTGACCATACCAATAGCTGCCTCGTCTGCAATAATGGCAGCAATGGTTTCAGCACTGGTATCTCCCGGTACACAAATCATATCAAGACCCACCGAACAAACGCAGGTCATGGCCTCAAGCTTATCTAAAGACAATGCTCCAATGCGGGCAGCCTCAATCATGCCGGCATCCTCACTAACAGGAATGAATGCACCGGAAAGACCACCTACATAAGAACTTGCCATAACGCCACCTTTTTTAACAGCATCATTAAGCAGTGCCAGTGCTGCTGTTGTGCCATGCGTGCCGCACTTTTCCAATCCCATTTCTTCTAATATATAGGCAACACTGTCTCCCACTGCTGGTGTTGGCGCTAAGGATAAATCCACAATACCGAAAGGAACCTTCAGCCTGCGTGATGCCTCCTGTGCCACTAATTGTCCCATTCTTGTGATTTTAAAAGCAGTTTTCTTAACAGTTTCTGCCACAACGCCAAAATCAGCACCCTTCACCTGTTCTAGTGCACATTTCACAACACCCGGTCCGGAAACGCCAACGTTAATCACCGCATCCGGTTCTCCTACGCCGCAAAACGCACCTGCCATAAAGGGATTGTCTTCAACCGCATTGCAAAACACCACCAATTTAGCACAACCGAAACCATCATGCTCTTTGGTGCGTTCAGCCGTTTCTTTAATAATGCGCCCCATTTGCGCCACAGCATCCATATTAATGCCCGCACGGGTGGTTCCCACATTGACGCTGGAACATACCCTCTCTGTAACAGAAAGAGCCTCGGGAATTGAGGCAATCAGTGCTTCATCCCCCACTGTCATGCCCTTATGCACCAATGCTGAATAACCGCCAATAAAGTTCACACCCGTGGCCTGCGCCGCACGGTCCAGTGCTTTTGCCAAAGAAACAAAATCCTCCGGATTCCGGCTGGCACCCAACAACATTGAGGCCGGTGTCACGGAAATGCGCTTGTTGATAATCGGAATGCCATACTCCGCTTCAATTTCCTCTGCAGTTTTCACAAGATGTTCCGCCTGACGAGTGATTTTTTCATAAACCTGACTGCACACCGTCTTAGCATCACCACCGGTACAAGACAGCAAAGATATTCCCATGGTGACAGTACGAATATCAAGATGCTCCTCGGAAATCATTTTAATGGTTTCGAGAATTTCAAGTGAATTTAACATAAAAATTTGCCTCCTGACTCAAATTCTGTGCATAGACTGAAATAAGTCCTCATGCTGAATCTGAATGGAAAGACCCAGCTGTTTACCTAAGGCATCCAGCGTTTCGGCAAGCTGTTTAAAGCTAGCTCCGGATTTTTCGGTGTTCACTAGCATAATCATGGTGAACATGTCTTGCATGATTGTTTGAGATATATCTAAAATATTCACTCTGTTTTCCGCCAAAACACGACTAACCTCTGCAATAATGCCAATTTTGTCATGCCCGACCACTGTAATGACTGCACGCATGTTAAAACCTCCTGTTTGTGTATATATATTATTTTACATCATAACAGCAGAAAAATCTAGTCTTAAATTGCAGATTTTTCAATTTACATATATGAAATTATGTGATATACTTATAGATAAATAAATGTTACACAGAAAGGAAGCGGTTGTGTGAATGTTTTTGTAAAACTGGGCACACTGATAGAAGAACAAACTCTTGAGTTGATTCACGGCACCGAAAATTACACAGACATCCCCATTACGATAGCAGACGTGAACCGTCCCAGTCTGCAATTGGCAGGTTTTTTTGATTATTTTGATCCCTGCCGGATTCAAATTCTGGGAAAAGTTGAATATACATATTTACAAGACCTCACTCCGGAAGAACGGTTAAAACGGCTTGCTGCCTTATTTGAAAAGGGCATTCCTGCCATGGTTGTTACCCGTGATTTGCCGATTTTTCCCGAACTGTTAGAATGCGCCAAGCGCTATAACACAACCCTGCTTCGCAGTCATGAGGTCACTTCACAGTTTATGAGCGACCTGATACTTTCTCTCTCCGTCTGGCTGGCTCCCCTGACCACCATGCACGGTGTTTTAGTTGAAGTTTTTGGCGAAGGCATTTTGCTGGTGGGTGAAAGCGGTGTAGGAAAAAGCGAAACTGCCATTGAGCTTGTTAAGCGAGGTCATCGTCTGGTGGCTGATGATGCAGTTGAAATCAAAAAGGTTTCCCGAAAAACGCTAGTCGGCAGCTCACCGGAAATCATTCGCCATTTCATTGAGCTGCGGGGTATCGGTGTGATTGATGTTAAGCGCATTTTCGGTATTGGTGCCGTTAAAGACACAGAAAACATTAACCTGGTCATTCACTTGGAGCCGTGGCAAGCAGGCAAGCAGTATGACCGTTTGGGCCTTGACACTTTCACAACAGACATCATGGGTATTCAGGTGCCCTCTTTAACCATTCCTGTTAAACCCGGACGGAATCTTGCCATTATTATTGAGGTTGCCGCCATGAATCACAGACAGAAGAAAATGGGCTATAACGCAGCCGAAGAATTGAACAGGAGGCTAATGGAACAATTTGAAGAAGAGTAAAATTCAAACCGAGGTTCACACTCACACTCTTGTCAGTCAACATGCTTACAGCACGATTGGCGAGATGGTGCAGCACTCTCAGGAGCTGGGACTTTCCCTGTTGGCTATTACCGACCACGGCCCTGCTACCACGGATGGTGCTCATTTTTGGCATTTCTCCTGCTTGCAATCTTTGCCACATAAGATTGGCTCCCTATATCTGTTGCACGGCGCAGAAACAAACATCATTGACTATCAGGGCACCGTTGATTTATCACAAACGGTGCTAGGGCAACTGGATTGGGTCATTGCCAGCATTCATAAACCCTGCCTCATACCGGGAACTGTAGAAGAACATACAAACACCTATATAAAGGCACTGGAAAATCCTTTCATAGACGCCCTTGGGCACAGCGGTCTGCCGGATTTTCCTTATGATATTGATGCCGTTTTAGAAACAGCCAAACAGCATGATAAAGTCATCGAGCTAAATAATCATACCTTTTGGCTGCGACAAAAGAGCATTGAAAACTGCAAAAAAATTGCCCGACGCTGTGCGGAGCTGAATGTTAAAGTGATTCTTTCCACAGATGCACACAACATTTATGAACTGGGTAACACGGAGCTGTGCTGGACACTGGCTATGGAAGCAGGCATACGTGAGGAACAAATTGTGAATCTAACGGCAGAACGCTTTTTGACCTATCTTTGCAATCGCAGAGGTTGGGAGAGAGCACGCTTTGAAAACACTGAACCCATCTTAAGGTAATGGAGGGAATTATGGAAACGTTGATTGCACGGCTTATAAAAGAGCCTGGTATCACTGTCAAGCAAAACGCACTCATGCGTGATTATACATCCTTTCAAATCGGCGGTCCCGCTGACCTTATGCTGCAGCCGGAATCCGCTGATGCACTGGCGCAATGCTTCAGGATTCTCCACGAGGCAAGCATTGTGCCTCTTGTCATCGGTGCAGGCTCGAACCTGCTGGTTTCCGACCGGGGCATTCGTGGTGTTGTTATTCGTCTGGCGGCGCCTATGAACCGCACCTATGTTCAGGAAAATGAGATTATTGCCGAGGCCGGCATTTCATTGGCACGGCTTGCCATGACAGCATTAGATGCTGGTCTTTCCGGTCTTGAATTTGCCAGCGGCATTCCCGGCACACTGGGCGGCGCCATATTCATGAATGCAGGGGCCTACGGCGGTGAAATGAAGGATGTAACCATAGAAACCGAATATCTGGACGAAAATGGTGCTTTATGCACACTTTCCGGCAAGCAGCACACCTTTGGCTATCGCAAAAGCTTTTTTTCAGGAAAGCCGTTTATCATTCTCCGTTCCCGTCTCCGTCTCACGCCGGGTGACCCTGAGAAAATTCGAGAAACCATGCGGGATTTAAACGCCCGTCGCAAAGAAAAACAACCCCTGAACTTTCCTAGTGCTGGCAGCTTTTTTAAGCGCCCTGAGGGGCATTTTGCCGGCCGACTCATTGAAGATGCCGGGCTAAAAGGTGCTTTTGTGGGCGGTGCACAGATTTCGAAAAAACATGCCGGTTTCATGATAAACACAGGCGGTGCCACAGCAGAAGATGTCTGCCGGTTGATGGAACAGGTAAAAGAAACTGTCTATAAAAACACCGGTGTAACATTGGAACCGGAGGTTCGGTTTGTGGGAGAGTTTTAAGTTAAAAAAATTGGAGATATGGAAATTCACCATCAATATAGAATAAAGCTCCTCTTAAGCTAAAAATGACACTTCTGATCATTTAAATTTAAACAAATTACAATCCTATTTAAGGGCTACAGCATAAGCTGTAGTTCTTTCTTTTCTCTTTCTCTTATCACCCCCTGTAAAAAGATTTCATATACTGAAAGCAGGAGGTGAAAATAAATGTGTAACTGCGACTGCAAACACGACTGTGTAGCTCTTTCCATTGTGGCAAGCATCATCATCGGTGTTATCACCGCCGTGCTCAGCTACACCGCTGTTATTGCTGTGACCCCCGCCTTTTTATGGGTGTTGTTCGGCATTGCAGTGGTCTATCTGGCAGTGGGCCTTTTGTCCTCTGCCTTTATCCGCTCTGCAGGGGTGACAGGCTGTGTATGTAAAACCCTGCCTACCCTGCTAACAGGCATTTTGGGCACAGTGCTGGCATCGATTATTCTGTTAGGCATTACTTTTGCTGCAACCAGTGTTCTCGGAGCCATCATAACCGGCGCATTACTGGGCTTGTTCACCCTAACGCTAACAACAACGGCCTGTCTGATAAAATGTGTTGTCGGCTGTGAGGACAACGAGTAACAGTGCATGTAGCACAACAACCCAGGAGATGTTATTCTAAAAGGAGTAACATCTCCTTTTCTATTGACGCAAACAGGTCTGTGACTTATTTTCGGAATCTTAAAAACCGCTGTCAAAAATTTATTACAAAAACCTTGCAAAAATTTTGATTTTATGATATACTTACTATATATGATAACAAAAAAAGCAATGAAGAGGCAAAGTAAGGCCGCCAACACCTCAAAAAGAGAGGATTTCTCACAGGCTGAAAGGAAATCCGGTTAAGGGCAGGCCCCAAATTTCACCTCGGAGCTGTGCTGTTGAACGCCTGCGCCATTAGACAGTGCCGTTTTGCGAACGTTATGCGCCAATGAGCCGGAGCTTGCTCCGGGAATAAGGGTGGTACCACGAGCAACTTTATGCCCGTCCCTTTTTAGGGACGGGTTTTTTGTATCTAGAAAGGAGAAAATCATGAAAGACCAGCTTTTAAGTATGAAAGAAAAAGCAGAAAATGCTCTTTCAGGAGCAAAAACGCTGCAGGATTTGGAGGATATTCGCATCGGCCTGTTAGGCAAAAAGGGTGAACTCACTGCCATTCTTCGTGGAATGGGCGGACTCTCTGCCGAAGAACGCCCGGTGATTGGTCAGCTTGCCAATGAAGTGAGAAGTTTTATTGAGGGCAAAATTGAAGAGCAGAAAAAAGCGTTGCAGGATAAGGCCAGAGGCGAGCAACTGAAAAGTGAAATTCTCGATGTTACCATGGCAGGCAGAAAACCTGTCTTGGGCAAAACACATCCGCTGACTACCGTGCTGGATGAAATTAAAGATATTTTTGTAGGCATGGGTTTCTCTATTGCAGAAGGTCCTGAAGTGGAATATGATTACTATAATTTTGAAGCCTTGAATATTCCCAAAGACCATCCTGCCCGTGATACTCAGGATACTTTCTACATTAACGATAACGTTGTGCTCCGTTCTCAAACCTCATCTGTACAGATTCGTGTTATGGAAAATCAAAAACCACCCATTCGTGTCATTGCACCGGGTCGTGTGTACCGCAGCGACGCTGTAGATGCCACACACTCCCCCGTCTTTCACCAAATTGAGGGATTGGTTGTTGACAAAGGCATCACCATGGGTGATTTAAAGGGCACTCTTGAGGTGTTTATGAAAACCCTGTACGGCAACGATGCTGTTCTTCGTTTCCGTCCCCATCACTTCCCGTTTACAGAGCCCAGTGCTGAAGTTGATATTTCCTGTTTTGTTTGTGGCGGCAAGGGTTGCCGTGTTTGCAAAGGCGAGGGATTTATCGAACTGTTAGGTGCCGGCATGGTGCATCCCAAGGTGTTAGAGCGTTGCGGCATTGATACGTCAATTTACAGCGGCTTTGCGTTTGGATTGGGACTTGAGCGTATTGTTATGCGCCGTTTAAATATTGACGATATGCGCCATTTATATGATAACGACTTGCGGTTCTTAAACCAGTTTTAAGGCATAGAAAGGAAGAGATACGATGAAAATACCTATGAGTTGGCTTAGCGATTACACTGATATTTCCGGCATTACGCCCGCCGAATATAACCACGCCATGACCATGACAGGTTCTAAGGTTGAAGGCATTGAAAACGCCGGCGATAACCTTAAGAACGTGGTTGTTGGTAAAATTCTGGATATTGCACCTCACCCCGATGCAGATAAATTGGTTGTCTGCAAAATTGATGTAGGCAAAGAGCAACTGCAAATTGTCACTGGAGCTCCCAACGTAAAACCCGGTCAGACTGTTCCTGTGGCCTTAGATGGTGCACTGCTGCCTGACGGCACAAAAATCAAAACCGGTAAGCTCCGGGGCGTTGAATCTGCCGGCATGCTGTGTTCTTATGAAGAATTGGGCATGACAGAAGCCGATTTTCCCGATGCAGAATATGGCATTTTAATTCTGGACGATACCCTGCCGGCAGGTATGGATATTCGTGAAGTGTTTAATTTAAATGAAAATATTGTTGATTTTGAAATCACCTCCAACCGGCCTGACTGTTTGTCGGTGATTGGTCTTGCGCGGGAAACCGCTGTGACCTTCGACAAGCCTTTCACGCTAAAAAAACCGGTTGTTAAAGGCTGCGGCGATGATATTCACAATTATGTTTCCATTTCCGTTGAAGACAAGGAAGGCTGTCTGCGTTATTGCGGTAAGGTCATTAAAAATGTTAAAATCGGACCCTCCCCCAAGTGGATGCAAGACCGACTGAAGGCTTGCGGCATTCGTTCTATCAACAACATTGTTGACATCACCAACTACATTATGCTGGAATATGGTCAACCCATGCACGCCTTCGACCTGCGTGACTTAGAGGGTGCTGCCGTTAACGTGCGCCGTGCCAAAGCCGGCGAAATCCTGACCACGCTGGATGATGTCACCAGAATGCTAGATGATTCTATGCTCATGATTTGCGATGGCAAAAAACCAATAGGTGTTGCCGGTGTTATGGGTGGACAGAACTCCGAAGTGAAAGACGATACCACAACGATTTTGTTTGAATCGGCTACCTTTAAAGCACCGTTAGTGCGAAAAACCGCTCGCAAGCTTGGTTTGAGAACAGAAAGCTCCTCCCGCTATGAAAAGGGATTGGACCCGGAAAACACAGAGCCAGCCATTCTCCGTGCCTGCGAACTGGTGGAGCTGCTTGACTGCGGCGAAGTGGTTGACGGCATGATTGATATTCGTGGTGAACAGGAAATGCCCAATGTAATCCCCTATGATGCGCAGAAAATCAACGCATTTTTAGGCACAGAAATAGATAAGGCATTTATGGACAAAACATTAAAAGCGTTGGATTTCATTGTGAATGAAGACACAGTTATTCCTCCATCCTTCCGCAAAGATATAGAGGGCTTTGCAGATGTTGCAGAGGAAGTTCTGCGTATTTACGGTTATGACAAAATTCCTTCCACCTTAATGTGCGGTGAAACGGCTCACAGTGTGAAAACCCCAAGCCAAAAGCTGGAAGACAAGGTTAAAAACCTGCTTTGCGCCTGTGGAATGAATGAAATTGTGACCTACAGTTTCACCAATCCCAACCTGTTTGACAAGCTGTGTCTGTCTGCTGACAGTCCCCTCAGAAGCGCTGTCACCATCAGCAACCCTCTGGGTGAGGAAAATTCCATTATGCGAACCACAGCCATTCATTCCATGCTGGAAACGCTGGCACGGAACAGAAATTTCAAGGCAGAAGCTGCTAAGCTGTTTGAACTGGCAACCATTTACATTCCTGCTGAAGAAGGTCTGCCTGAAGAACGCAAGGTTGTTTGTCTTGGTATGTATGGTAATTGTGATTTTTATGATATCAAGGGCATTGCCGAAACACTGTTTGACAGCATTGGCCTTTCCGGTGCAAAATTTGTGCCTGAAAGCACAAATCCCACCTTCCATCCGGGACGGTGCACCTCGATTTGTGTAGGTAAAAAGGAAATCGGCATTTTAGGACAGATTCATCCGGAAGTTTGTGATAACTATGACCTTGACACGGAAATTTATGTCGCTCAAATTAACCTGCCCGATTTGCTGACCTATGCAAAAAATACAAAATCCTACACCCCTCTGCCGAAATATCCCGCTGTGACCCGTGACCTGGCCATTTTAGTTGATGATGCAGTGCTGGCGGCAGATGTTGAGTCTATCATGAAGAAAAAAGCCAAAAAACTGTTTGCCGGACTGGTGCTGTTCGATGTGTATAAAGGTAAGCAAGTGGCTGAGGGTAAAAAATCTATGGCCTATAAGCTGACGCTCCAGTCTATGGATAAGACTTTAACCGATGCTGAAGTAAACGAAACTGTCAACGATATTCTTGCAGCACTGGAAAAAGACTTGGGTGCAACACTCCGATAAAACGAGGGGTTACCATGGAACAAATCATTATACCGAAAAAACTCAGGGGAACGGTCACCGTTCCCCCTTCAAAAAGTCAGGCACATCGCGCTGTTATTGCCGCTTGTCTGGCCGGCGGCACATCTTCTATTGCCAACATTGCTTTTTCAGAGGACATCAGTGCCACAACGTTAGCTATGGAGGCCTTTGGCGCAACGATTTCAAGAACAGAGAGTTGTCTAACTGTCAAGGGTACTATTCCCTGCCCCTGTAAAGGCACAATCATTGACTGTAATGAATCCGGCTCTACACTGCGGTTTTTAATCCCCCTGGCTTGGATTGCCGGCAAGGAAGTTACCTTTACAGGCAAAGGGCGGCTAATGTCTAGGCCCTTAGACCCTTATTTTGCACTGTGTGAAGAAGAAGACATCGCATTTAGTCGCACAGACTCAACTGTCACCTTTTCAGGAAAGCTAAGGGGCGGCACCTACCGTCTGCCCGGCAACATCAGCTCCCAGTTTATTACAGGACTTTTGTTTGCTCTGCCCCTTTTAGAGACAGACAGCACTCTGGAGTTGACAACACCGGTAGAATCTGTGGGGTATATTCAAATGACGCTGGATATTCTCCGTTCTTTTGGCATAGCAGTTGACTGCAGTGATGACTACCGGAAATATACCATCTGCGGCAACCAGCACTACAAGCCTTGTCATTTGATCGTTGAAGGAGATTACTCACAGGCTGCCTTTTATCTGTGTGCTAATGCCATGGGCAGTCAGGTGGATGTGCAGGGTCTCTTGCCCGATTCTTCGCAGGGCGATAGAGAAATTTTGTCGATTCTTCAGCGCTTTGGAAAGCCTATGAGGGGCATAACCATTGATGTCAGCCAGATTCCTGATTTGGTGCCGGTGCTGGCTGTGTTGGCCACACAGGCTGAAGGCACAACAAAAATTGTAAACGCAGCCCGGCTACGTATAAAAGAAAGCGACCGTCTCGCCACCACAACAGACATGCTGACCCGGTTCGGCGCTGATATCTGCGAGACGGAAGATGCCTTGATCATTCATGGCAAAACACCTCTTGCAGGGTGCATGGTAGATGCCTTTAACGACCACCGCATTGCAATGGCAGCTGCCATTGCCGCAACAGTGGCAGAAGGCAATGTCACGGTTATGGGCGCTGAGTGCGTGGCAAAATCCTACGGAAACTTCTGGCAGGACTATAAAAAACTGCAGAATTAGGAGGATATTATGGCAAACGTATTTGGAAATATTTTAAAATTGTCTATTTTTGGTGAATCCCATTCTGATGCCATTGGTGTTGTGCTGGACGGACTGCCGGCAGGACTTCCCCTTGATTTGGATTTGATTCAAAAAGAAATGGAACGCCGTGCTCCTGGGCGAAACGCTTTTTCAACACCACGCAAAGAGGGAGATGTTCCCAAAATTGTCAGCGGTTTTTTTGAGGGCAAAACCACTGGAACTCCCCTTTGTGCTCTGATTGAAAATACCAACACCCGCTCCAAGGACTACACTCCCCATCTGTTGCGACCATCCCATGCAGATTTTACATCACTCTGCCGTTATCACGGTTTTTCAGATTATCGGGGCGGCGGTCACTTTTCTGGCCGTCTCACAGCACCTTTAGTGTTTGCAGGTGCCGTTTTAAAGCCATTTTTGGCCGCACAAGGCATTGAAATTTTTGCACATATTAAATCTATTCAGAACCATCAGGATGCGTCCTTTGACATAGTTTCGCCGAACTATGCGGCCTACCGCAAACTGAAAGAGGAAACGTTGCCTGTTTTAAAGCCCGCAGTGGCCGAACTCTATGCAGAGGCCATTGAAAGCGCCCGCATGGAGCAGGATTCCGTCGGAGGCGTTATTGAAGCCATGGTCACCGGTTTACCCACAGGTCTTGGCTCGCCGTTTTTTGAATCGGCAGAAAGCCGGCTGGCTGCCATGCTGTTTTCCATTCCGGCAGTTAAGGGCATGGAATTCGGCACTGGCTTTGCCATTAGCACGCTCCGTGGCAGCGAGGCAAACGATGCTATTTGCCTTGAAAACGGACAGATTAAAACCAAAACCAACCACAACGGCGGCATCAACGGTGGCATAACAAACGGCATGCCGCTCTGCTTCTCCACTGCCATCAAACCAACCCCTTCAATTTCTCAGCCACAGCAAACGGTAAATGTGAAAACGAACCGAGAAGAAACCATATCTATCCACGGTCGGCATGATCCCTGTATTGTGCCCCGTGCTGTCTGTGTGATTGAGGCAGCCACAGCCATTGTCATGGCTGATTTATTATTGGAGGCGAAAACTTATGCTGAACCAGCTTCGAAAACAAATTGACACCATTGATAAACAGATGCTCAATCTGTTTGAACAACGCATGGACGTTGCTAAACAGGTGGGACATTATAAAAATGAGCGGAATCTGCCGATTTTTGTACCAGAACGTGAGCAGGCGGTCATTAAGAGCCGTGTTGCAGGATTAAAAAATCCTGAATATCATGACTTAACAGTTGATTTTTTTACTGACCTGATGAGCCTGTCCCGACGGTTGCAGCAACAAGGAAAGGCGAAGGAAATTGTTTTTTCGCCCTCCGTTAAAAACCCCCGTGTGGCATATCTGGGCAGACCCGGCTCCAATAGCGCAGAGGCTCTTTCCCAAATGTTTCCCGACGCAGCCTGTGCCATTGCATCTGATTCCTTCGACGGCATTTTTGCATTGCTCAATGAAGGAAAAGCAGATTACGGCATTTTGCCAATCGAGAATACCTCCACCGGTGCAATCAATGATGTTTTGGATTTATTATATAAAAATAATTTATACATAGTCAGTGAAACTGCCTTGAAAATTTGTCACGTATTGGCGGCACCTCAAGGCGCACAGCTCACTGACATCCAAAGAGTATACTCCCACCCTCAAGCACTGCTCCAATGTGCTGCGTTTTTAAAAACCTTAAAAAATGTGCAACAGATTCCTATGGCCAGCACCGCAGACAGCGGTGCATATGTGCTAAAGGCGCAGAATCCTGAACAGGCAGCCATTGTCAGCCCCAAGGCTGCAGAACTGTATGGACTGGTGCCGCTGGCTGAAAACATTCAGGCAGCCGACACTAACACAACCCGCTTCGTGGCCGTTTCAAGGCAGATAGAGCATCAGCCCGGTGCTGATAAAATCAGTGTTGCTTTTACATTGCGTCATGAAAGCGGTTCTCTTTGCAAGGTTCTCTCAACATTTGCGCGATATGGACTGAATCTTTTATATATTCAATCAAGACCTTTGCCGGAGCGAATTTTTGAATATATGTTTTTAGCTGATTTTTCCGGTTCTCTAACCGGAAAAGCAGAACAGGAAGCTATTGCAGAAATCAGCGAGCTTTCCTCCTCGTTACAGATTTTAGGCAACTATCCTGCCGCTAAGGAGCACAGCCTATGAAGAAGAACATTGTTTTAGTCGGTCTCACGGGTTGCGGCAAAACCACCATTGGAACGGCCTTGTCGAATCGTTTATCTCTCCCTTTCATAGATATGGATAAATATATTGAGCAAAAAGAAGGCAAAACCATCACCGAAATTTTCAAGGTAAAGGGCGAGCCTTACTTCCGGCATTTAGAAACCATCGCATCCCGTGAATTATCAGAAAAAGACGGCATTGTGATTGCCACCGGTGGCGGTGCAGTGCTGAACCCTGAGAATATGAACTACTTAAAGCAGAATTCCATTGTTCTTTTTTTAGACCGTTCTCCGGAAACCATTTTAAAGAAAATCAATTTAGAAAAGCGGCCGCTTCTGGCGCAAAACAAAAACCACCTTTTTGAATTAGACCGTCAGCGCCGCCATCTTTACGAAAAATATGCAGACTTGCAGGTGGAAGGCGGCACAAACATCGGCCAAACGATTGAACAAGTGTTGTCGGCTTTAAAGCCTTTGCTGTAAATCCCATCATATAATGTTCCTGCCTCTCATATTCTTTAAATGAGGTGGATATCATGATGGGTTATATTTGGGGCGGTATGATTCTAACCGCCTTTTTCTTCGGAATCATAAATGGTGAAACCGAAGCCGTAGCACAGTCTGTGCTCACCGGCTGTGAAAGTGCCGTGACCCTAGCTCTGGGCCTATTGGGACTCATGTGCTTCTGGTCGGGATTATTAGAGGTTGCCAAGCGTGCAGGGCTCACAGAAAAGCTGGCAAGGCTCATTCGCCCTTTGACAAAAATTCTTTTTCCACGGCTCGCCCCCGATTCGCCGGCCGTCACTGCCATGGTCATGAACATGACGGCAAATTTTCTGGGACTTTCCAACGCTGCAACACCACTGGGGCTAGCCGCTATGCGGGAGCTAGAAAAAATCAATCCTGAAAAAGGAACAGCCACTGATGAAATGTGCATGTTTGTGGTGATTAACACTGCCTCTATCACATTAGTCCCCACAACCATCATTGCCCTGCGCTCTGCCGCAGAGTCGGCTGACCCCTTTGGCATTGTGGCACCGGTTTGGATTTGCTCCATTGTTTCCGTAACCGTGGGTGTCGTTGCTGCAAAGCTGATGCAGCGCCTAAGCAAAAGGGGGCGGCTATAATGCTTCATGCCATTTCTGTGGGGGTTATGCCGGTCATCTTTTTTATTGTAATTATTTGTGCATTGGTGAAACGTGTCGATATTTTTGATGCCTTTTTATCCGGTGCAACGGAGGGACTAAAAAGCCTTTTTGGCATTTTACCGGCTCTGGTTGGTCTTATTACAGCTATCACCATGCTCCGTGCCTCCGGTGCTCTTGAGTGCATTACCGGCCTTTTGGCACCCTTACTGAAGCCATTGGGACTGCCCCCGGAAATTTTACCTCTGGCACTGCTCCGCCCTATATCGGGCAGCGGTTCTTTAGCTGTTTTAAGCGATATTTTCACCGCCTCCGGTCCCGATTCTCTGGCGGGACGCACCGCTTCGGTGGTGATGGGTTCAACAGAAACCACCTTTTATGCTTTGGCGGTTTATTTTGGTTCTGTGAAAATCCGTGCTTCCCGGCATACTGTGCCGGCGGCACTGCTGGCAGACTTGACCGGCTTGTTTGCCGGTGCATGGATTTGCCGTATATTTTACTAGGAGTGATACAAAATGAGTCAGTTTTATGAAATTTCCCCTGAACAAATTGAAAAAAATCCCTTCACCATGATTGGAAAGGAATGGATGTTAATTGGTGCCGAGAGCGGCGGCAAGATAAATGCTATGACGGCATCCTGGGGCGGTTTTGGTGTTTTATGGAACAAAAATGTGGTCTTTGGTTTTGTACGTCCCCAGCGTTATACCAAAGAATTATTGGATGCTTCTAGCCGGTTCTCTCTCACCTTTTTTGACGAAAGCTATCGAAAAACCCTGAGTTATTTCGGTTCGGTCAGCGGACGGGACGAAAATAAAATTGAAAAGGCCGGTCTCACAGTTGAACATGCCGAAGGTGCACCCTACTTTTCTGATGGCAATCTGGCAGTCATTTGCAAAAAACTATATGTCGGAGAAATTAAGCCTGAGGGTATTCTGCTGCCGGAGATTGACACGAAAAATTATCCCGATCACGATTACCACACCATGTATGTTGGAGAAATTGTGAAGGTTTTAATGAAAGTGAATGATTGATGCCTCTATGATAAACAAACAAAAGAAAATAAAAGGAGAATTAATATGATCATAAAAAAATCAGACCGAACACCTGCGATTCAAACCGGTGCCAAAGGCGGCGTCGGCACCTTAACGATGGACAAGCTGTTGGTTTCTCCCCAGCTGCCTGAGAAAATGAGTGCTTTTAATATTGCAACACTGGTGCCCGGTGCTTCGTTGGGTTATCATACCCATGAGGGCGAAAGTGAAACCTATTATGTCATTTCCGGCACAGGGCTTTATAATGACAACGGCACACTCGTGCCCGTTGAGCCGGGCGACGTGACCTATACAGCCAGCGGCGAAGGCCACAGCATGGAAAACACCGGCGATATTCCTCTTTCATTCGTTGCCATGATACACTTGGATTAATTCACCAGATAAAAAATAATAATCATAAACGCCTTAAAATTTTATTTAAACTATTGTAAGCACATCGCAAACCGCCTTGCATTTATGCTTTTGACGGTATTGGCAGCGGTGATCAAAATGTTCTGTATGGAATTATGTTTGCAATTTCTTTGAACATACTTAAAACCTCCATGATTTTTTAGTAATACGGTCGCTAAACCTTTACTATTATATCATGGAGGTTTCTCATGTTAAGACTTCTATCTTGGTTCTGTCTCAATAAATTGAGACAGAACCTTTTTACATTTAAATAATGCCTATACCAAGTATACCGCACAGATTTTTAATTTTTTCCGTATTATCTCCGTAAGAAATAATATAGTGCTGGCACATAACATTGTTACAGAATTTTTCTGTATCAGGAAGCAGTATTTCAAGTCCGGGAAGCTGAGGTGCAGGCTGTGTCCAGCCACATTCCTCCCACTTTCTCGGCTCAATACCCTCACCCTTTACAAGATGCATATAATATTTCCCATTTTCTGCAAACAGGCGGCACATCGTAATTGTGCCTTCCTTAACCTTTGACACATTTAAAATTCCCTCTGACAATTCACCAAATGCTGCAGGAAGCACTTTTGTCTCGCCATCTATAATCTCAGCGGGAACATAGTCAGGAACACCAGCCAGCACTCTGTCTTCAAAGAATTCATAAAACTCAAGGTAAGCACCGCACTGTCCGGTAAGATATCTAATCATAAGCTGTGTCACATTGCCAAGGCAATCGTTTTCAGGAATAGTGGAAACACCCACCTCATCAGACAAGAGCATAAATATAGGTGCAGGCGGAAATCCGCAAAGTTTTTTCATTCCATCAACGTCTTTGAGAGATATAGCATCATAGCCTCTCTCATCAATGATTTCTTTAATGGCAAGATAGTAACCTGCAGCCATTTCAAGGCTTTCTCTCTTGGCTTCTTTAAGAAAATGCCAACGGCTCATTGCCTGGTCTATAACAGTTTGTTTAGCATCAGGTGTAATCTTTTCATAGCGCTGTTGCATCTCAAGCATTTCAAAGGTCTCAATTTCGGGACCCACAACCCTCTTTAAGGAAGTACCGTCATAAAGGGTGCCATAAAGATTCATATCTCTATAGCCCGCCATACCTACCTTTGCACTTCTGAGTTTCTTTGCAGCAGATGCAGCAGCACAATAATCTGCTACCTTTTTCGCACCATTTTCTTTTCCAATGATATCATAAATATACTTAAACGTATAACCAAGATCACAGAAAGTCTTTCTGATAGCACTTGTTCCTGCCTGGTCTGCAGTTGTAACAAGTCTTCCGTCATCTTCTATCCAGCCGCAAAGTCCCCAGAGAGCCATGGGTTTTTCTTTAAATTGCTCACACACCTTTACAACTGCATGAGTAGGAATCCAGCCCGCAATGCAAATAACCATACTGTCAAATTCCTGGCCAGAAAGTGCAGCAATGGCATTCTTCACGTCGTTTTCCTCATAGTCATCCGTCACCGGATACACACTGATAAGGTCAAGACCCTGCTTTTTCAGGTCCTCTTCTGCTGCTTTACACTTTTTTATAATGACGTCTTTGGGTGTGTTAACCTCTCCAAAGCCGACAAAAGCTGTTTTTGTCATATATTCGCCTCCTCATATTGTAAATATCTTGCATAAGCCTTTGAATAGTCCCCACCATTCGGGAGATATTCTTTGTCAGTTTCTATAAGCTTGCTACAAGCCGCCTTAACACTTTCAAAAACTCCTGTGCCTACACCTGCAATGATAGCACTGCCAAGGCAAGCTGACTCGTTGTTTTTAAGCGTCACGATTTTTTTGCCTGTAACATCAGCTTTAATCTTACACCACAGAGAGCTCACAGCACCGCCGCCCATACTTCTAATTTGACTGCACTCAACACCAAGGTACTCCATGTGTTCCTTAAGCATAAAAGCAACAGACTCCAGTATTGCTCGCACTGCATGACCTCTGCCATGTTCCATTGTTAAACCGAGAAATGCGCCCCTTGCATCGGGATTATACTTTGGGATTACACTGCCACAAAGATACGGCATAAATGTAAGCCCGCTACACCCAGCGGGAACATTTTCGGCTATTTTGTCAAGCTCCCGAAAGCTTAAGTCTTCGCAAAAATTCTCTTTAAACCACTTAAGTGCTATTCCGGCAGTGGGCGTCCATGTTAAAAGACAGTATTTTCCGTCATAATTGATGTGACACGGAACTTTGCTTCCCTCTACATATTTCGGAATTTTATCCGTCGGCACAACAATCGCCATCGTCGTTCCGGTCATCTCGCTGATGGTGTCACTGTCGACAACACCCGCTCCGATTGCACCTGCCACCTGGTCCATAACGCCCGCAACAACCTTAGCGCCGTCATAAACGCCCAAAACTTCGCCGCTATTGACTAGGCGCGGGAGTTTTCCTGCATCAACTCCTATGAAGTCGAGCATGTCACTCCACCACTGACCGGTTGTAATATCAAGGTAAAGACTTGACGACTGCAGGGTTCTCTCTGTGACAAATTCACCGCAAAGTTTGAATAAAAGAAAATCCTCAAGGAGAAAAATCTTTTTAGTCTTTGCGAAAATGTCAGGCTCGTTTTTTCTGAGCCACAAAAGCTTGCACGCAGGCCACGTTGCCGTAATCTCAGGCTGGCCTGTTTTTTCATACACTTTTTGGGTGCCGAAATTTTTTTCAATCTCTTCTGCCTCTTTCACCGCACGATTATCGAGCCAGACGATTGCATTATAAAGGGGCACACCATTTTCATCGGCCACAATCAGCGTTTCACACTGCGTGTCAATTGACATAGCGTCAATCTTAAACTCCGATTTAATTTCAGAATATGCAGAAGAAAACATGTCCCAATATTCTTCTGCATTAAATTCCACTGTATCAGCTTTTGTTATAAGAGTATAATCCCTGACGACAGATTTGAGAATATTTGCGTTCTCATCAAACAGAACCATTTTCATTGATGTTGTTCCTACATCAACGCCAAGCAAATTAGCCATTTATGCTACCTCGCTTATCTTTCCTGTTGAAGTGTGTAATGAACGTCAAACGCCTTCTCTTCATCGGTGAATTTGCGAAGTGTATTGATCACTTCTCCACCATTCCACTTTCTGTCTTCAACATCCTCGCCAATACCCATAACAGTAACATTTACCTGTCTTCTTCTTGCACGAACATGATCCCAGTCAACAAAATAAACATGAGCAAATTCGCCGCCGTCAAGCTCGCCGTCTTTAATTGTCATTGTTTCGCTTCTTCCGAAGAATACGCTTCTCAAGTGACCGTCTGTATTCATGCTTGTAAAGTCTCCAGGCTCGTCAACATATCTGCCGAACTGAGCATGAATCGGACCCGGATGGCGATAATCTCCTTCATCTGTGTAATCGGGGATCATCTTACGCATAATATCAAGAAGATCATGCTGTAAGAACTCAAGATCAAAAGAATCAATGTCATGAGAACACTCCTGAACCATAACAGAGCAAGTTGTGTGATGAGAAGCGATACAAACTGTACCATTCTTAACTCCAGAAGCCTTAACAATCTCAATTATTTCTTTTGAAATATCGTGAAATGTAGGTATCCAACCTCTTGACTGAAGCTCCAATTCTTTCTGATAAAACTTAAATTCCATAGTTAACATTCCTTTCAAAATTTTATTTAAAGGCAAGCGCCTTATTTATTTAATCTTTCTCCAACAGCTCCGCCGGGATGAATAAGGGCAAACTGCTCATTCTGATAATCAGTTTCTTCCATAAGAGCAGTCTGAAGTGCGTGAAAAATCATGCACAAAGCGGTGGAAGAGGTTGTCCCCTGACAATTATATTTGTCAGTTTCACGGTTAACATGCTGCTTTAAAACAACATCTGCCCCCAACGCAAGAGGGGATTCTAAGTTTTCCGTGACCGAAATTATGTATACGCCTTTTTGCTTGCAAATATCAAGTATAGGCAAAAGCTCTTTTGTTTTTCCGCCGCGTGATGCAAAG